>JAZGFZ010000070.1:0-4899 GCA_036480015.1 Algisphaera sp.
GGCACGTTGTACACCTCACTGGCGGGGCTTCTTAATCTATTGGCCATGCTAGACGTGATTTACCGCCCTGCCCCCAAACGTCGCCGCAAACGCTCTCCCGTGGCCACTCTTGCGGAGGTCGCATGATTCCCGCCGCCCTACTGGCCTACCGTCCTTTTTTTGATCCACTGCCGGTGGACAGCACTTCGGTGTGGCCGCTGGCTCTTTTTTTACC
Organism: Algisphaera sp.; assembly: GCA_036480015.1. Taxonomy (GTDB): domain Bacteria; phylum Planctomycetota; class Phycisphaerae; order Phycisphaerales; family Phycisphaeraceae; genus Algisphaera. The sequence continues at coordinate 215 of JAZGFZ010000070.1, forward strand.
TTTGGTGATCTTGGTGGCGGTGGCCTACAAAACCATCAAACTCGAGCATATGGCCCATGTTCCGGGGCAAGCCGCTCGGCTCGCCGTTCAAATTGTGTTGTTCATCGTGGGGTCCGCGGCTTTGCTTTGGATCGCCGCGCGATGACACACGGCTTACACTCTGACTCATGAAAACCCTGCTTGCCCAATTGGTCGCTGGCGAATCTCTCAGCGTTGAACAAGCGGTGCACGGCTTTACGCTGGTGATGTCTGGCGTGGCGGAGCCTGCTCAAATCGGCGCGATGCTGGCCCTCATTGCACGACGCGGCCCCACAGTCGACGAATTGGTGGGTGCCGCCACAGTCATGCGACAAAAATGTGTGCCTGTGGCGGTGCCCGAAGGGCTCACCGTGGTCGATACCTGCGGGGCAGGCGGCACCGGGTCGTCGTTTTTTAATATTTCCACCACCGCCGCATTGGTCACTGCGGCGGCGGGTCGGCCCCATGGTGTGGCGGTGGCCAAACATGGCAACCGCTCGGTCACGTCACGTTCGGGATCGTCCAACGTGCTTGAACGCTTGGGCGTTAATTTGCTTTGCCCGCCCGAAACACTCACACGCTGCCTTGATGAAGCAGGCATGTGTTTTTGTTTTGCCCCGGCCCATCACCCGGCCATGAAGCACGCCGGGCCAGTGCGCAAGGCGCTGGGCTTTTCGACGCTTTTCAATCTCGTCGGCCCACTGACCAACCCCGCAGGGGCCAAACGCCAGCTCATTGGCGTGCCCACCCCCGAAGCCGCAGCCCTGTTGGCCCAAGCCTTGCTTCGCTTGGGCGCCCAGCGTGCCCTACTGGTTCACAGCGTGTTGCCCAACGGTCAAAGCTTGGGCGAGCTCACCACGTTTGGTCCTGCTCAAGTAATCGACCTGAACCACGGCCAAACCACCACCTACCCCGTGGACCCCGCCGCCCTGGGCCTGCCGTTTGCCCTGCCCGACACCGTAACCATTGAGTCGCCCGCCGACAGCGCCCGCTTGGTTGAGCGTGTGCTAGACAATTGCGCCGGGCCCGCCCGCGATATTGTGGTGCTTAACGCGGGCGCGGCACTGCTTGCGTCCGATGCCTGCTCCAGCCTTGAAGTGGGCATCGAAATGGCCGCCGCCGCCATCGGACGCGGTGACGCACGCCGCGTGCTAGACAAAATGGTGGCCCTGACCAACGCATAAGCGCGATGGATGGCGCCAACCGCGCAACCCATTGCCCAAGGCTTTTTTTAATGCTTCACCTTGCTTTTGAAACCTCTGGCCCAACAGGCACCGTTGCCTTAGGCGATTCCAACGCCCCGACCCCTCGCGTGGTGAAAGCGTTACCACGCAAACGTCGCGGCCAAGTTGACTTAATGTCGGTGGCCGCCGCTTTGCTCGCAGAGCAAAATGCCGCCCCTGCCGACTTGGCCTTGGTGTCCTTGGCACTGGGCCCCGGCTCGTTTACGGGGCTTCGCGTGGCGGTGGCCACCGCCAAAATGCTTGCCCTCACCCTTGACGTAAAAATCGTGGGCATTCCCACCTTGGCTATTTTGCAAGCCCAGCACCCCCAGGCGGTCATTGCGCTAAATATCAAGCGAGACACCGCTTGGAGCGCAGGACCAGGCCTTGAACCTGCCCTGCGGCCACTGGAAGAACTTTCCCAATCGGGCCTTTCACTGGTGGGCGACCTTCCCAACGCAATCCATCCGCCTGAGGCCGATGTAGCGACCCTCTACCGCCTTGCTCACGCGCAACATCTCGCCGCCCACTACGATGACCCCTTGGCCCTCGTTCCGGCCTACATTCGCGAGCCCGAAGCCATCACGCTTTGGGATAAAATACACGGCCCCGCTTAAGACGCAGAGAATGTGTTGCCAGGATTGCAGGCCAAGCCCTCGCCCCAGCACCCAACCACCGGCCCCTATACAAAGTTCACACATGCCATCCAAGATCGTCATCGTCGGCCGCCCCAACGTCGGCAAATCCAGCTTGATGAATCGCCTTGCCGGGCGCAGGGTGTCGATTGTCGATCCCACCGCCGGGGTGACACGCGACCGCGTGGCCACCGACGCGTTTATCCCCGCCGAAAACCCCGGCGACCCACCGCGTCCCGTCGAACTCATCGACACCGGGGGCTACGGGGTCGAAGACACCTTGCGACTAACCGCCGACATCGAACGCCAAATTGCCGAAGGCTTGGCCGAGGCCGACCTTATTTTGTTTGTCATCGACGCCCGCAGTGGCATCATGCCCTTGGACCGCACCGTCGCCCACTTACTGCGCACCAGCGACGCGCGACACAAACCCATTTTGCTCATTGCCAACAAAGTGGACGCCGAAAACTTAGAAGCGGGCGCCTTTGAAGCATCCGAGCTGGGACTGGGCGATCCCATTCCCGTGAGTGCCGAAACCCGCTACCGACTCAATCATCTTTACGAGGTTTTGCGTAAAGCATTGCCACCCATCGACCCCGAAGACACCGAACCCCTCCCACGCGAGGAATATGTAAAACGTCGCTTGCGTAACGACGAAAGCGGCGACGTGGACCCACGCACCGGGCTTAAAATTGCATTGGTGGGCAAACGCAACGCAGGAAAATCCACCCTCACCAACGCCTTGGCGGGCAGCGAACGCGTGATTGTGAGCGAACACCCCGGCACCACCCGCGACAGTGTGGACGTACGCATTGATTACAGCACGCCCGGCGAGCTCAATGCTGCGGGCGATCCGCGACAAACCCGCCTCACACTCATCGACACCGCAGGGGTTCGCAAAACCAAAAGCCTTGATGGCGACATTGAGTTTTACAGCCAACACCGCTCGCTTCGCAGCGTTCGGCGAGCCGACGTGTGCTTGCTACTCATCGACGCTGCCGTGCCCATTAGCCAAGTGGACCACCAATTGGTCAACGAAATCAAAAAACACCACCGCCCCACGGTCATCGTGGTGAACAAGTGGGACATCGCCGAAGCGCAGTACACCGAAGAGGAATACGCCGAGTACCTCGAAGACGCCCTCAAAGGCTTGCAGTTTGCCCCCGTGGTATTCATCAGTGCCGAAAAACAAGAAGGCATGGAAGAAGTGGTGCGACTGGCCATCGACCTTCATCGTCAAGCCCACACACGCATTGGCACAGGCGAGCTCAATGCCTTTTTAGACGAAGTGAAGCTTGAACGCGGCCCCCGCGCAGGCAAAGGCGGCAAAACGCCCACCATTTATTACTCCACCCAACACGGCGTAAACCCCCCCGCCATCACCGTGTTTGTGAACGACCCCGGATTATTCAACAACAACTACCAGCAGTTTTTGATGAACCGCATCCGCGATGAAATGCCTTTTGCCGAAGTGCCCATCGACTTGGTGTTCAAACCGCGCCGCCGCGACGACGCCGCCGACCGTTATGGTGGACACCAACACAAACGAATCAAGTAACGACGTCACGCGACAAGCGTTTTAGCCTCACCGCGTGCGTGAACCGTCAAGCCGTAATCTTAGGGCTGCGTGTTTTAAGAAAACAGTTGGGCAAACGGCGTGGGCGTCGCCCGCGGCAGGCTGGATCCGCAAGCGAATGCAGTGCGTCACCCTAATTCTTAGGCTTAACGCGGCGTCAGCCAAGCGATCAGCCATCGGGCGAATGCCAGCTTGCTCTGGCCGGGCCCGTCGGTTCCATCACCCGCCGTCGCAGGCGGTTCAAACCGCTGGCCTTCGGCGGTAAGCACCACCGCCGCCACACGCTGAGCGTCCATGGTGGCCAGCGGATTGGCCACAATGGCATCCACCCCTTTGCGTTTCATTTTTTGGACCGCACGGTCTTCCATCACCGCCGCCTCTTCCAAGGCAAACGCAATCACGCGTTGATCGTCACGCTTGGTCGCCGCCACGCCCGCCACCAAATCAGGCGTGGGCTCCAACTCCAACCGCATGCCTTCGCTACGCGGGGCTTTGCCGGTGCGCGGCGTCGCCAACCGGTAATCCGCCACGGCAGCAGCCATCACCAACACATCGCAATCTACAAAATGCTCGCCAAGCAGCGTTTCAAGCTCTGCCGTCGTGGTAAAGCGCACCACCTCCACATCACCCTCAAAGCTGGCAAGGGCCAACACCGGCCCCAACAGCAGGGTAACCCTATGCCCTGCGTCTGCCGCCGCCTGAGTCAACGCCACGCCCATTTGCCCACTGCTGCGGTTGCTAATAAAGCGGACATCGTCAATCGGTTCGCGCGTGGGGCCAGCGGTGATAAGCAGTTTCATGGTGATGAGAGGGGAGTTAGAAATTAAGTAACCGTTTGCAGGTTTTCAGAAAGGTGCTTGCGTTGACACGCCATGGGCAAGTCGTCTCTGGCAAGAGATTTTACGCCAAGACGCAGAGCCGTCGCGGAGCATGAGCGACGGAGTAGATGCGTTTGCTTTTGCCGCATCTCTCCTTTTCAGACGTCAAGGAAGACAAAAAAGCCAAGGAATCATCGAATTTCATCCCCTGCCTTTCTTGGCGTCTTGGCGTAAAGCTTCTCTGCGACACCTCTTCGCTCAAAACGATGAACGGTTAGAAATTAAGGGACAAATGCCTTACTCCTAGAATTGAGATTTAACGGCGTACTCTCCACTAACACGTCAGTGGTTCAGGCCCCAAGGTCACCACCGTCATCTTGCCTGCGGGGCTTCGTTTAACGAAATCATTAAGGGC
>JAZGFZ010000071.1:0-7698 GCA_036480015.1 Algisphaera sp.
ATCACTTGGAGCCGGGCCGCTTAACACCGCCTGCAATCGCCCTTTGGCCCGTCGATACGCGCCGTTAAACCACCGAAACCACGACCGTCCATACGCTGCGAGATCCAGCCGCGTTTGCGACAAATCGGCCCCCCACGCCGCATCCACCACCTGGCCTTGCAATTGCTTGCGAGCTTGCCCCAAGTATTGAACTTGCTCGACCAAGGCCGACAACACCGTGGCTTGTTCAGCCCACACGCCATGGGCGATGGCCGCCGTGTCCAGCGCGGGCGCCTGAGCCAATCGCCGCGCTCGACTGGCCCACACCACGGCGGCCCCTGCCGTGGCCCGGTGGTCGTCTTCAATCGCATTGCCCAAGTCGGCCGTGGCGGTGGCCGCCGTGCGCAACGCCGCCGCGGCATCGGGCAATCGTCCCGTCAATCGTTCTAAATCCATGGGCGTCATGCCCGCCGCACTGGCGCCACGCCACGGGTGCTGCGCAGGCGATCCCATTTCGGTCGCCCGCGCCAAGGTTTCGTCCAACGTGGCGCGCGCCGCGGCGGCGGTTTCAAGATCCCAATTCAACGGATCATCCAACGTGAAATCAGTGGGCGCAACGCCATCGGCCCGCAAACGCACCAACTCGCCCACCGCAACATAAGGCGTGACGCCCGTGTCGCCCACGGGCCCATGCAATGCCGTCACATGGGCCGACATCGCATCGCGTGCTGCCGTGAGTTTTTCAAAATAACCTTTCGTGGGTGTGCCCGTCACCGCCCCCAGCGCCAACGTACGCTCCAAATGGTCCAGCACACTTTTTTTCTTGGCTTTGTGACTGTGCAGCTCCAAGCACATGTCGCCCAAGCCCACATTGCTCAACCGTCGCTGCACCACCTCCAACGCGGCCATTTTTTCAGCCACAAACAACACCTTTTTGCCATCCTTTACTGCCGCCGCAATCAAGTTGGTAATGGTTTGGCTTTTGCCCGTTCCCGGCGGGCCCTGAATCACCACGTTTTGGCCGCGTCGCACCGCCTCCACCGCCGAGGCTTGCGACGTGTCCGCCAGCGTCACGTGCACCATCTCACGCGGCCCCACCACACTGTCGAGCATGGCCCCCGGCTCCAGCACTGGCGCGGCAGGCTTAAAGCCCTGCTTGCCCATCAACGCCCCCAACAACGGCTGCTTGCCAAGGGTCTGAGCGCCGCCCCACATGGCCGGGTCCAAATCGCGATACATCAAAAATTTGCTGAATGAAAAAAAGCTCAGCACCGCGTCGTCTGCACACACCTCCCAGCCGTCCACATGGCGTAAAAGATCTCGCAATTGCGCAAAGTAATCCGAAGGTCGAAACGCCCGCACCTCGCCCACCACCCCATCGGTGTCCGCCGAGGCCGAAGGCGCCTCAGAATCCACCGACTCCACCACCAAATCAGGCAACTCAATGCCAAAATCAGCCTTCAATTTGGCCTGCAACGACAAGTTGGTCGAAATTTCATCTTCATTCCACGCAATCGAAAACTGCGTGCGAGCGTTTTTGCGTTGCAACGTCACCGGCACCAACACCAACGGTGCATAGCGGGCTTTTTCACGCGTGTCGTCTTCGTACCACTTCAAAAAGCCCAACGCCAAATACAGCGTGTTCACCCCTTGCTCCAACTCCGAGCTGCGCGCGTCGTAATACGTTCGCAAAAGACGCTTTTGCAAGTCTGCCGAGTTCAGTGTGGTTTGAAGCTTTAAATCCAAATGCCGCTTGGGCGTGATGCCCGACTCATCCGCCCGCACGTCCTGCGTGCCATCATCTTCTGGCTGTTCGAGCGCTTCTTTTTCAAACAACTCCCCCGCACTGCCCGCCTCCACATGGGGTTCGGCCGCAGACTTCCCTTCCGGCGACTCGTCTTGCCCGATCTCTTCCGGCGACTTATCTGCCGCCTTCAAAAAGGTCAACGACGCTTTGCCTTCCACCAACAGGCGGTACATTTCGTCGCTGCGTTCGTCCACCACCTCCAGCGCCTTGGCACGCTTGCGATGCCGTGGCGTACTCAACAGCCGATTGCGTGTCGACAGTTCCAGCAAGTCTTGCCGCGCCGCATCAAGGCGGTCCGCAATCACTTGAGGGTCTTCTTGGAAATCTGTTTGAACAGCTTGCGTTTCAATTCGATCGGTCATGCAGATAAGAATATCGCAGGGCGCCTCAACGCGACCTTAGAACGTGTATGAGAACCCTGCCTGGCGTCGTCCATCCAGCGAAACCGGCCTGAATCGTGCTCGAGCCGACAACAGACTTCTCATACACGTTCTTACACGCCCCCCGTAAACTGATCGCATGTCCGCCGACAACAAACCCATCGTCTTCACTGTTTTTGAACCCAGCGGCGACGTGCTTGCCGCACGCCTCATCGCCGAGCTTAAACAACGCAACCCCCAGCAAGCCTTTTACGGCTTTGGCGGGCCCAAAATGGCCGCTGCAGGCTGCGAATTACTCGAAGAAACCACCGGACACGCCAAAATGGGTGTGGGATTAAGCGTCGCCGCCGAAGGCAAAACCCTGTTGCGTCGCAAAGCCGATCTTGCCACCTGGCTTGGCCAACACGACATCGCCGCCCACGTGCCTGTCGACAGCCCCGCCGCCAATTGGTCCATGTGTCGCGCCACACGAAACGTCCAACCCAACGCGAGCGTCGTTCATCTTGTAGGCCCCCAACTTTGGGCCTGGGCCGAATGGCGCATCCGCCGCCTGCGCAAACTCACCGACCACGTCATGTGCCTATTGCCCTTCGAGCCCGCTTGGTTTGGCGAGCGCGGCGTCTCAGGCACCTTTGTCGGCCATCCCTTGTTTACCGAATCGGCAAACGCCCAAGCCAAAACCCTTGCCGACGACCAAAACAATCCCCTTCTCGACGGAAACACCAAACTCGCGTTACTGCCGGGGTCACGCGCCAAAGAAATCGACCACAACTGGCCCGCCATGCTGGGTGTTTTTAATGCCGTGCGCCACCGCCACCCCCACTTGGCCACCGTGGTGGCCGCCGCCGACGATGCCCGCGCCAAACAAATTGCAAGCGCATGCCCCGGCGGACGCCTGCCACGCGGCATGCAAATGGTCACCGGCAACGCGGGCGATGTTTTAAGTTGGGCCGACGCCGCCTTGGTGGTCTCAGGCACCGCCACCCTCGAGGCCGCCGCCCGACGATGCCCCGCCGTCGCCGTGTTCTGTGGCAGCAAAGTCACTTGGAATCTTTTGGCCCGCTGGTTGATCAAAACACGCACCTTCGCCCTGCCCAACATCATCGCCCAAGGCGCCGACCGCCCCTTGGTCATGCCCGAATTCATCCCACACTTTGGCGCCATCGAACCCCTCGCCGCCGCCCTCACCCCGCTGCTAAGCCCCGGCCCCCCGCGCGATGCCCAACACACCGGCTACGACGCCATTCACGCCGACTTTGCCGCCGTTGATTTCGCCACCATCGCCGCCGACACCTTGCTCGCTCAAATCAACAAAACGCGCGACTAAAAACGCCTAAAAACAGAAACACACACCACTTAAATGCAAGAAGGCGACCCTTAAAGGGTCGCCTTCTGCTTAGCTCCGTGGCGTGTGTTTCGGCTCGCGAAGGGTTCGCGGCCAGGATCGTTTTTCAACAAATCCTTTAAAAGGTCAAAAGCGGCCTGAAATTCGGAGCGGCCACTTCGTTCCTCGAATCTCCGGCGTCACGCGACGCGTCGGAGAGCGTGTGAGAAGCGTTTATTTCTTCTTCTTGGTCACGCGACGCTTTGTTTTCTTCTTAGCGGCTTTCTTTTTGGTCTTTTTCTTAGCAGCCTTCTTCTTGGTTGCTTTCTTCTTGGTTTTCTTCTTAGCAGCCTTCTTCTTGGTCTTCTTCTTGGCGGCTTTTTTCTTCGTCTTCTTCTTAGCGACCTTCTTCTTGGTCTTCTTCTTGGCGGCCTTCTTCTTCGTCTTCTTCTTGGCGGCTTTCTTCTTCGTCTTCTTCTTAGCAGCCTTCTTCTTAGTCGACTTCTTCTTAGTCGCCTTCTTCTTGGTCGACTTCTTCTTCGTTGATTTCTTCTTCTTAGCCATGGCAGTTGTTCCTTAAAAGTTCGAGACGCACATCGGAGCTGATGTTTAATGTAACCGTCGTGGTAAAAACAAGTCAACCAAAAAAGCGGCGGTACACAAGCGGTATCGGCGCCTTGGCACTTCATTCTTGAACATTCATCACTCCCACGCGCAACGACTTACCTTGTTATTTCACATCACGCCCCGCGCTTCAACACCACCACCAACCTGTATCGCACCAACCTTTCACACGACACACACCGCGCCTTCATGCGCGAGCAACACACCTCGTTGGTTTCATTGAATGACTCGCATATCACTTAAAAGACCGAGAAAATCGCACGCTACAACGTTTAACAATTGAAAACATCGCGCAGCACGCGTTACCATCACAAGCTCCGCCAACACAATCCGACACGCCAAACACCTCTTCTAACCCACAGACACACCTCAATCCAAACACCGCGCAACATCCACAACAACACACGCGCCAACACGCTTGAACACATGCTTTTTTACCCCTAAAAAAAAATTAAAAAAATTTACTTTTTTTGCTCCGTTACGTCCTAAAAGTCGCGCCGCACCCATGACCACACCTCAACATCACACACCTCAGCGCGCCGCGAGCGCGTCTTCAACCGCGCACGCCGCGCGTCTCACACGCCAAGATCACGCGCATGTATGGCACCCCTTCACCCCCATGCGTCAATGGTGCGAGCACGACCCACTCATCATCGAACGCGGTGAAGGGCCATATCTTTTCGACCTCAACGGCCACCGTTATCTCGATGGCGTGTCCAGTCTTTGGTGCAACGTCCATGGCCATCATGTGCGTGCCATCGACGACGCCGTAACCGCGCAGCTCAACAAAATCGCCCACACCACCTTGCTAGGCCTCACTTCACCCCCCGCCATCGAACTCGCCGCCCGCCTTGCGTGCATCACGCGCCAACATTTAGATCGCGTCAAAGCCCCCCACAAACCGTTAACGGCGCCACGCTTAGAAAAAAACAACGTCGCCCTACTCGCCCCGCCCATTCTTAACAAAGTTTTTTACTCCGACGCAGGCGCCACCGCGCTCGAAGTGGCCTTCAAAATCGCCGTCGGCCACTGGCATCACGCCGATCAACCGCAAAAAAACCGTTTCATCGGTCTTCAAGGGGCGTATCACGGCGACACCAACGCCGCGATGTCCGTCGGTTACAGCGATTTGTTTCATCGCGCCTTCAAAAGCATGGCCTTCGACGTCGATTGGTTTCCCGCGCCCGACGCATGCCGCCCCCCCGCCGATTTACCCAAAATCGGCCGCACGTGCGACACCCCACCCAACGCATGGCCCAGCGAAGACCCCGCGCTTTGCAGCGCACTCACCGACCACTGCCTCACCGCGCTGCGCAAGCAACTCGAACGCCAAGCCCATCAAACCGCTGCCATCGTCATCGAACCCGTCATGCAAGGCGCCGCAGGCATGGTTTGCCAACCCCCCGGCTTTGTGCGCGGCGTTGCACAACTTGCCAAGAAACACAACGTGCTGCTCATCGCCGACGAGGTGGCCGTGGGCTTTGGCCGCACCGGCACACTCTTTGCCTGCGAGCACGATCAGATCATCCCCGACATTCTTTGCTTGGCCAAAGGCATCACCGCCGGCTATTTGCCCTTGGCCGTCACCCTCACCACCGATGCGCTTTACGAAAGCTTCTGTGGCACACCCGACGAACGAAAAACCCTTTATCACGGCCACACCTACACCGGCAACCCCCTAGCCTGCGCCGCCGCCCTTGCCAGCCTCGATCTTTTTAACCAACCCCTCGACAACAGCCCCAATCTGCTTGCCCACATCAAACACTCCGCCCAGCTCATCCGCGAGCATCTCAATCCCCTGCGCGACTGCTCCATGGTGCAAGACATTCGCCAACGCGGCATCATGGTCGGCATCGAACTCTGCCAAAACCGCAGTGCCTCAGGCCAAGTTGAACCCTTCGACTTCAGCAAATCCACCGGCGCCGCCATCTGCACCGCCCTGCGTCAAAAAGGCATCATCATTCGCCCCCTAGGCGACATTTTGGTGCTCATGCCCATCCCCGCCACCCCCCACGACATCCTCGCCGACATGGTCGACACCGTGGTCAACACGGTCATCCATTGGCCAAGGTCATAGACAAAGAAAGGACTGAGGGGCAAAGTGAAAAAGCAGTCAAAAAAAACCTAAACCCCATACCCCAGTCACGCGCGCCGGCGGCGGCATCCACGCATCAGCGTCAACATCACCAACGTCATCCCCGCCGTGGCAGGCTCAGGCACCACCACCACATTCCACGAGATCGACTGTTCTAGATTCCCCGCATCCAAACGCCACCAATCCATGGAATCGCCCGTAAACGCATGGTCCAAAATCGCATCGTAAGCCCGAGCCTTCACCACATGCTCACCGGCCAGCAAAGACAAGCTCGCCAGATCAAGCGACTCGCCCAAGACCCCCTGCGACTCACCATCCACAAACCACTCCACGTTGATGACTTGGGCGTCCACCGTCTCCACCCACAATGAAACGGGATCTGTCAGCGTCACGTCATTGGACAGATAACGGTCCAGCGGACTCACCTCTTCATAAATGTCATGAATGATTTTCTCACGACCCACCGCATCAAACGGCCGGTTGGGAGATCTCATTTTCGAAATAGAACTGGGGCGATACTTCCCAAATTCATAGTACTGAGCCCCCTCGTAATAACCAATGCTCCCCATCTCTGGCGCATCGGGATCTTCATACCCCAACCAACGATCCCATTTGCCAAGTGCAGGGTCTGTCGTCACATTCCATTTTGGAATTTCAGGTCCCACGTAACGCCTGTTGGATCTAAAACTGTAGTATTCATCCGCCAAGCCAAACGTATGGCCCGTTTCATGCAACGCCACGTCGTCAACCTTCGCATACGCCGCCGAAATCCGAGTCCAACTCCCCCCATAGCTTCCGCTACCGATATATCTTCCTGCGTTCACCAAACCCAACAGCACGTCGTCTGTATCAATCCCCGAATTAAACAACGCTGCTCCCATCGCGTTGTTGGCCTTGCGATCATCAAATCGCAAATGACCCGCAGTGCTGTAAACCGCATCCAAAGCGGTATCCACCGTTATGTTGCGGGCCAAGTCATCTGCCCCTGACTGATTGCTCGCCACATTCACCCGGTGAACATTGAAAAACTTTTTATACCGCCCCAAAGGATTCCCCTTTGGCGACTCAAAAAAGCCCGCCAGCGTGCTGTTGATGTGTTGTGTGTACGTCGTATCAAGCTCCGACGCCCGGTAGCCATCCCCAATGAAAATCATGTCCATCCGGTTCCGCGACGCGCCATTATCGACAAGCGTTTCGTACGTTTGGGCACCCGCAGAACCCGCCACGACAGCGCCAAGCACCGCCAAAGACAACGGTTTCACAACACTTCGCATGACAGCCTGCATCACTTTCTCTCTTCCAAGAACAATTTTTAACTTTCAAGCACGATCTTGATAAACCGCCTTGGACAATCCAGCATGAACTTCATTCAAAAACAGTCTACCCGCCCCCACCCTTCAAACAAGAAAAAAACAACCCGCGATACCCCCACCACCTGCCATTCCGACACACACACACACCGCCCCTCATCTCAACGGCAGACCCCACT
>JAZGFZ010000072.1:0-9055 GCA_036480015.1 Algisphaera sp.
TTCCGGGGGCATCCACCCACGGCCGAAGCTCGCGGCGGACTTGGCCTAGGTTGAGGCCTTGTCGTTTCTGAACAAAGTCGATGATGCTGCCGTGGTCGGCCGGGTCATGCACAAAGAATGTAGACCCAGTGCTGATCGTGTCCCATGCCGATGATGATCTTGTCGCCCTCGCACCGCATCCCGACGCTGTTGCGGCTCGATGCCTTGCGGTCAAGCTCGTAGCCCTGATCGGCGACGTATTCCGAGAGATTGATCTTCCGCTTGAAGTCTTCAAGCTCGTCCTGGCGTGTGGTCATGTGTCTGGCCCCATGTTTCACCGTAACCCGTGGTGGGGTGGTAGGGGAAGAGCCACTATTTTAAGTGGCTGGGCTGCTTTAAACAGGTACTGTTCCCCAATTGGGGGTTCAGGCAAAAAAGCGTTGCATTGCGTTATCGCTGCCGATACGATGGGATCGATGTGTGTTTTTGGCGTTTTATAATGAGTAAAGCGTTTTCGACAAAGAAGTTTTAAGTTTTTTAAGTAAGAGATCGCAAGATGTTTGACAAGATGTTTGATTGGAATCGCAACACCCGCATCGTGGCCGCAGGGGTTTTGGCGGGTTTGATGTGGGCCCAGGCTCCGGCGGCTCATGCTTTTTTATACCTCGACGATATGTGGGAGCAACCCGCGTATGGGGTTGAGCCGACGGTCACTTGGGGGATTGTGCCTGATGGGACGACGCTTCCCACAGGCAATGGCGAGCCTGATGCGGGCAGTTCATTGATTGGCGTGTTGGATGAAGGTTTTGGCGTTATCAATGGGTCGTCGGACCTTACCACGCGGCCATGGTTTGGGCTTTATCAAGAATCATTTGAACGCTGGGACCAATTAAGTGGGCTCACGTTTCAGTACATGCCCGAAGATGATGGGGCGCGGGTTCGGTCGTCCTACGACCCCAACCACGACAGTCCTGGTGTGCCGGGCGTACGACCCGACATACGGACAGGCGGGCATTACATCGATGGCGAAGGTGTGGGTTCAGGTTCACTTGCGTATGCCTATTATCCAGATTATGGAGACATCGTCTTTGATACAGGCAACGCTAATTTATACAGCAATTTAGCTGAATACCCGGTCTTGCATGATCTTTTTAGCAATCTCATTATGCATGAAATAGGCCACGCCATTGGTTTGGAGCACGTTGTATCTCCTGATGCAGTGATGGTGATGAACACAAGTGTGTCGGGGGGCACGCAATGGGGGCCTCAGTTTGGCGACATTTTGAATTTGCATTATGCCTATGGCGATCGTTTTGAGGCGGGCGCTGGAAACGACACCCTTGAAACCGCAACTTTTGCGACAACCTTTACTGAAGATGCCAGTTGGTCCATTGGCACCGATGCAGGATCTTCAAACGTGGTCGCAAGAGACGCCGTTGATTTTGTGAGCATTGATTCGCGTTACCGTGCCGATGCCGATGGAGAGGCCGACTTCTTTCATTTCACCTTGGACGTGGACGGGACATTGGATGCGCTTCTGACGTCGGTGGGCCCCGCCTATGGGTCCAGCGGCGAGGGATCTACCGACCAATATTTGCGGGACACCTCTGTATTGAGCGACTTGGCACTGGAAATTTTAGACGCACAGGGCAACCGTGTGGCCTTGGCCGACGTGGTGGGGCTGGGCGGGAGTGAATCGTTGATGGATGTGATGCTCACCCAAGGTGATTATTACGCTCGAATCACAGGAAAAACCAACAGCATTCAAATGTACACCTTGGACCTTGATTTCATGGCGGTTCCAGAGCCCGGCACATTCTTGCTGGTGGCGTTGGCTTCTGGTGTGGGTGTTTTGCGTCGGCGATCGCGTCATGCGTAAAGCGTCCCTGCCAGCCTGACAGGGTGTCATCTTTAAGTGGGCCGCTTGTGGCAGAGCAGGGTGGTCTTGTGTGTTTTCAGAATCTCTGCTTGGGGCGTTTTATCGCATTTTTAGCGTATTCTTGGGGCTTTAAAGCGGTGCCGCCGTGGCATCGTGCTTGCATGTAAACTACTTCGCTCGCCAAAGAGCGTCACCTAGCCGGGTGACCGCCTCGGCGGGAATTTTTTTCTGATCCTTACAATCTTCTCCTTTAAAGGAAGTACCTTTTATGGCCGTCAAAACTCTGACTTTCGAAGCCGAAGCCCGCGCCGGGCTCCTTGCGGGTGTCGAAAAACTCGCAGCCGCTGTTAAAAGCACCTTGGGGCCTCGTGGTCGCAATGCTGTCATCGATAAATCGTGGGGTGGCCCCACGGTCACCAAAGATGGCGTGACCGTTGCTGAAGAAATTGAACTGGCAGACAAAACCGAAAACATGGGCGCTCAGCTTGTGAAAGAGGCTGCCAGCCAAACCTCAGACAAAGCAGGCGATGGCACCACCACCAGCACGGTGTTGGCCGAAGCCATTTTCAAAGAAGGCTTTCGCCAAGTGGCTGCCGGGGTTGACCCCAACGCGTTGGTACGCGGCATGCGCAAAGCCGTGGATGTGGCCGTGGCAGAAATCGTCAAGTTGGCCAAGCCGGTCAAGGGCAAGTCTGACATTCAAAGCGTGGCAACCATTTCAGCCAACAACGATCCTGAAATCGGCAAAATTATGGCCGATGCCATGGAAAAAGTGGGCAAAGATGGCGTGATTACCGTTGAAGAAGGTAAATCGCTCGAAACCTATGTCGATGTGGTTGAAGGCATGCAGTTTGATCGCGGCTACTTGTCGCCCAACTTTGTGACCAACCCCGACGACATGGTCGCCAATTTGGACAAAGCCTTGGTGCTTATTTACGAAGACAAAATCAGCAGCATTCAGAAATTGGTGCCACTGCTTGAAAAAGTACAAGAAGCCAAAAAGCCTTTGCTCATCATTGCTGAAGACGTCGACGGCGAAGCCCTCTCGGCTTTGGTGATTAACAAATTGCGTGGTGTGTTGAATGTGTGTGCCGTCAAGGCTCCTGGTTACGGCGATCGCCGCAAAGCCATGCTTAACGACATCGCGATTCTCACCGGTGGCGAAGCCATCATGAAGGATTTGGGCGTGGAGCTTGACCAAGTTGAGCTTACGCAGCTTGGCACGGCGAAAAAAATCACCGTGGATGCCGACAACACCACACTTATTGAAGGGGCAGGATCCACCAAAGCCATCCAAGCCCGCGTGGGTCAAATTCGCAACGAAATTGAAACCACCACCAGCGATTATGATCGTGAAAAACTGCAAGAACGCTTGGCCAAGCTGGCCGGCGGTGTGGCTCAAATCAACGTAGGTGCTGGCTCAGAAGTTGAACTTAAAGAAAAGAAGGCCCGTGTTGAAGACGCCCTGCACGCCACACGCGCCGCCGTGGAAGAAGGCATTGTGCCTGGCGGTGGTTTGAGCTTTATTCGTGCCCAAAAAGCGGTTGCAAAAATTGACGCCGAGGGTGACGAAGCCGCAGGTGTTGACGCCATTAAAAAGGCGCTTTCGGTGCCGCTGTACACCATTGCCGACAACGCCGGCGAGCGTGGCAGTGTGGTGGTGTCCAAGGTGTTGGCTCAAAAGGGCAGCATGGGTTTTGATGCTTTGGCATTGGAATACTGCGACCTGATTGATCGCGGCGTGATCACACCTGCCAAGGTGGACCGCACCGCATTGCAAAACGCTTTGAGCGTGGCTTGCTTGCTTTTGACGTGCGACTGCGTGGTGACCGAAGTGCCTGCCGATGACGAGCCTGCAGATGCAGGCGGCGGAATGGGTGGCATGGGCGGCGGCATGCCGGGCATGGGCGGAATGGGTGGCATGGGCGGCATGCCAGGCATGGGTGGTATGGGCGGCATGATGTAAAGCCCCTGCCGACCATGGCCTTAAAGCCGTGGCATTCAAGAAACCCAGTTCATTTAAAACGTTTATTTCACTGTTAACCCCTACACGGCCCCCATGGGGCTTGCTAACCAAGGATATTGATCATGGCTAAGAAGAAGCCCACCACCATTACCCCGCTTGACGACCGCGTTCTCGTGAAACCTCAAGAAGCCGAAGAAAAAACAGCATCCGGCATTTACTTGCCAGAAGGCGCTCAAGAAAAACCTCAAACCGGCACCATCGTGGCAACGGGCCCCGGCTCGCTAACCGACGACGGTGATCGCGCACCGCTTACGGTGAAAAAAGGCGACTTGGTTCTTTACGGCAAGTACGCAGGCACCGAGATTGATGTGGATGGCAACACCCACATGATCATGCGTGAAAGCGAACTACTGGGCGTGATGCAATAAAGCAATTTGGAAAGGCGACAAACCCCTTTCCGCTGCTCTTTGTTAAACCCCTTTTAAATCCCATTTTCAATTCACGCTTTTTACCCCAAAGCGTTCTACTTTAAAGAAACGGAGCCCCCAATATGGCTACCAAGCAGATGATTTTCGGTGCTGAAGCGCAAGCCGAACTTAAAAAAGGTCTCGACAAGCTCGCGTCCGCAGTGAAGGTCACCATGGGCCCCACGGGCCGCAATGTGGTGATTCAAAAATCGTATGGCGGACCCGCGGTGACCAAAGATGGTGTCACCGTTGCCAAAGAAGTTGAAATTGCCGAGCCCTTCCAAAACATGGGCGCCAAAATGGTGGTTGAAGTGGCCAAGAAAACCGCTGATAAAGCGGGTGATGGCACCACCACCGCCACCGTGTTGGCCCAAGCGATTTACAGCGAAGGTCTGCGTTATGTGGCCAGTGGCGCCAATGCCATTGCACTTCAACGTGGTATCAATGCCGCAGCGGCCATTGCAGGCGATGCCATTAACGACATGGCCACCAAATGCAAAGGCCTTAACGATTTGAAGGCTGTGGCTTCAGTGTCCGCCAACCACGACACCGAAATTGGCGACCTGATCGCCGAGGCCATTCACAAGGTGGGCAAAGATGGCGTGGTGGAAGTGGAAGAAGGCAAGTCGGCTGAAACCACTTTGGATTACGTCGAAGGCATGCAGTTCGACAAAGGCTTTTTGTCGCCTTACTTCATGACCAACGCGGGCACCCAAGAATGCGTTATGGAAGACGCGTTGATTTTGGTGTACGAAAAGAAGATCAGCAACTTGCCTGATCTTCTTCCGTTGCTTAACAAAGTGGCCATGGCACAAAAACCACTTTTAATCATCGCCGAAGATGTTGAGAACGAAGCGCTTGCCGCCTTGGTGGTCAATCGCTTGCGTGGCGTGCTGAAAGTGGCCGCCGTGAAGGCGCCTGGTTTTGGTGATCGTCGTAAATCCCTTTTGGGCGACATTGCCACCGTGGTGGGTGCAACTTTTGTGAGTGAAGACTTGGGCCAATCGCTTGATTCACTTGAAATTGATGCGTTGGGATCTGCCAAGCGTTTGGTGATTGACAAAGACACCACCACCCTCATTGAAGGTGCTGGCAAGAAGAAAGACATCACCGCTCGTGTGGATCAAATTCGCAACCAAATTGAAAAAACCACCAGCGATTACGATCGCGAGAAGTTGCAAGAACGCTTGGCCAAATTGACCGGCGGCGTGGCGATGATTCGTGTGGGTGCGATGACCGAAATCGCCATGAAAGAACGCAAAGACCGCGTGGACGATGCCTTGGCTGCCACCAAAGCGGCAGCTCAAGAAGGCTATGTGGCCGGCGGCGGCGTGGCATACATTCGAGCCATTGAAACCGTGGAAGCCAAACGTAAAAACGCCAAGGGTGATGCAAAGCTTGGCTTTGACATCATTGCGGCAGCATTGGAAACGCCGCTGCGGCAAATCGTGGCCAATGGTGGCGAAGACGGCCATGTGGTTGTTGAAGCCGTGCGAGCCAAAAAGGGCAACCAAGGTTACAACGCTGGAACAAGTGAATACGTTGACTTGGTGAAAGCCGGCATTATCGACCCCGCTTTGGTGAGTCGCACTGCATTGCAAAATGCGGCATCGGTGGCAGGTCTGATGCTCACCACCAACGTGTTGGTGACCGACCTGAAAGACGGCGAAGATGTCGTCGCAGGTGCCGTGAGCTAATCGCCAAATTATTTTTTTAGATTTTTGTGTGCCCGTGGGATGAAACCTTCGGGCACGCTTTTAAAAAAGGCTTGGTGTAGGTGAGACGCTGGGGTTTAAAGCCTAGGTCTTAAAACCCTATTATCGCCTTTGCCCCCATCCTTGGATTTTCCATGGCCACCGAACGCGACTATTACGAAATTTTGAATGTTGAACGCACCGCCAGTGGCGATGTGATTAAGCGGTCATACCGCAAGATGGCGATGAAGTATCACCCCGACCGCAATGCGGGAGATGCGTCTGCCGAAGAAAAATTCAAGGAATGTGCCGAGGCCTATGAAGTGCTTTCGGATGCCGACAAGCGCAGTCGCTACGACCAATTTGGTCATGCGGGCTTAAAAGGCCAAGCCGGACACGATTTTAGCCACATGAATGCGGGCGATATCTTTTCGATGTTCGATGAGATCTTCGGCGGCGGCGGCGGGCGACGTGGGCGACAGCAACGTGGCGGACCCGCCCGAGGCTACGACCTTGAAACCCAAACCGAAATCACCCTTGAAGATGCATTT
This sequence comes from Algisphaera sp., assembly GCA_036480015.1. Lineage (GTDB taxonomy): Bacteria > Planctomycetota > Phycisphaerae > Phycisphaerales > Phycisphaeraceae > Algisphaera. The sequence continues at coordinate 6,537 of JAZGFZ010000072.1, forward strand.
GCGGGTACCGAGGTGGACATTGAGTTCACCCGGCAAGATCGCTGTGACGCCTGTGGTGGAAACGGTGGCAAACCCGGCACCCAGCCCACGGCATGCACGGGGTGTGGTGGTCAGGGCCAAGTGGAACAAGCGGGCTTGGGGGGCATGTTTCGGATGATGGCACCGTGCCCACATTGCAAAGGCGCAGGCAAAACGTTTTCTGAGAAATGCTCGGATTGCCACGGCAGTGGCCGCACCGCCAAAAAGCGCAAACTGGCCATTCAGGTGCCCGCAGGCATTGAAGACGGGCAAGCCATTCGTGTCAGTGGTGAAGGCGAGCCGGGGGCTGGCGGCGGGCCGCACGGCGACTTGCATGTGGTGGTGCGGGTCGAAGAGCATGAGCTATTTCAGCGTGAAAACAATCACTTGATTTTGAAATTGCCCATTAGTTTTGCCCAGGCCGCATTGGGTGCCAAACTCACATTGCCCACATTGGATGGCGAAACCGAAATCACCGTCAAGCCAGGCACCCAGCACGGTGAATTGCACCGTATTGCAGGACGTGGCATGCCTGCACTGCGAGGCGGCCGTCGCGGCGAGCTGGTGGTGGCGTTAATGCTGGAAATCCCTAAGAAGCTTAGTGATCGTCAAGGCGAACTCTTGCGTGAGTATGCTGCTTTGGATGATCGTGATGTATTGCCTGAAAATGAAAGCTTTTGGTCTAAAATCAAAAGCTACATTAGCTAACCCACTGGGCTGATATCCTTTTAAGTAAGTGCCTGCTCCATCGTGGGGCCCGAGCCGTGATCATGAATGACAACACCGATTTAAACGTACCTTCAGATGCTGATGACGAAGGCGGATTCGTGGACCTCACGCCTGAAGGCGATGAGCCGCAATTCGATAACACTGAATTTGATTTCGCGGAATTTTCAGAGCGAACCAAAGACCAAAAAGGTTCCGGTGATCAGACAGATCAAGCGGGCCAAACGGGCCAAACGGGTCAAGAAGAAGAACAAACAGAAGACGTTGCTGGCGTTTTGGGTGAGACCGAATCGCCAGAGCTTGCCGCCGCACGATCTGAGATCAATGCCCTGCAGGCAAAACTAGAAGAAACCGAAAGCAAGCTTTTGCGAACGGCAGCTGATTTTCAAAACTTTGTGCGCCGCGCTGCGCAAAACGTGGATGAAGCAAAGCAAGAAGCCTTGATGAAAGTGTCTAAGTCGTTGGTGGGGGTGTTAGACAATTTTGACCGTGCAACCGAAAACTTTGATCCTGAAACGGCCTCGGGCACCGAGGTTTTGGAAGGTGTGGAGTCTATTCGAGCCGCACTAATGCAAGCCTTGGGCGGCTTCGGGCTTCAGCGTTTGGATGTGGCCCCCGGTGATGACTTTGACCCCAATGTGCACGAGGCACTCATGCGTCAACCTTCGGAAGATGTGGAGTCAGGTCAAATTGCCATGCAAATGATGCCGGGCTACATGCTTAACGACACGCCCGTGCGTCCTGTGCAAGTGGGCGTTGCGCAGTAAGTCGGACATGCTGAAAAGAAGCGGAATAAAGTTTATTTTAAATGGAGCGCCTTTCCTTTGCCTACCTACGATTATGTTTGCGATGCGTGCGACCACGCGTTTGAAGAATTTCAAATGATGTCTGCCAAGGTGCTTAAAAAGTGCCCTGAATGCGGCAAGGCCAAACTACGCCGGTTGATTGGCATGGGGGCAGGCGTAATTTTTAAAGGTGGCGGATTTTACGAAACCGATTACCGATCAGACAGCTATACCAAGGACGCCAAGGCAGACAAGCCTGCCGAATCCAAAGGCGACAAAGGGGGCAAGAGCGATAAGGGCGATAAAGGTAAGAGCAGTTCGGACGGAAGCGGCAAAAGTGCTGGCGACAAGCAGGGCGCAAGCTCTCAAAACTCGTCTGCGAAATCTGCGAAAAACGAATCTCAATCCAAGCCTTCTTCTAAGGCTTCATCCCCCGCCTCTTCCAAGAAAAAGAAGTCGTGATAGGCACGGCAAAACGCTTGTTTTAATCAAACCTTTTACCCCGAGAAACCATGTCTAAAATCATCCGTTACGGCGTTATTGGTGCAGGCTCTATTGCTTTGCATCGCCATTTGCCTGAATGCAAAGCCAACCCCGCTTCGGAGGTGGTTGCCATTGCCGATGTGGTGCGTGCCCGCGCTGCTGAGCGAACCGAACAATTCGGTGGTACGCCATACGCCGACTGGAAAAAGATGCTGGCCAAAGAAAACTTGGACGCCGTGGTGGTGGCCACACCCAATTACTTGCATGCCCCGATGGCCATTGCCGCACTTAAAAGCGGGCGTCATGTGCTGGTTGAAAAGCCCATGGCCACCACACGTGGTGATGCTCGAAAGATGATCGCTGCTGCGAAGAAAGCCAAGCGTCATCTGATGGTGGGTATGAACCAACGGTTGATGCCCGCCCACGTGAAAGCAAAACAGGTGCTTGATCGCGGTGAGCTGGGGCGTGTGCTTGCGTTTGAAACCAGTTTTAAACACGGTGGCCCCG
>JAZGFZ010000073.1:0-2054 GCA_036480015.1 Algisphaera sp.
CTCATTGCCCCCCGCAAGCCCGAATGGTTCGACGCTGTGATGACCCACGCCCCCCACGCCGTGCGTCGCACTGCTTGCGGCGACGCACACCCCGCCGCATTGCCAAGCGAGCCCAACCCAACCGGCCCACCCCGCGTGTTTCTTTTAGACACCTTGGGCGAACTCCGTGCCGCCTACCGCTTGGCCACCGTTTGCGTGGTGGGCCGCAGCTTCACGGGCAAACTTCACGGCAGCGACATGATGGAGCCCGTCGCCTTGGGCAAGCCCACCCTCATTGGCCCCCACCACAGCGACTTCGCCGACACCATGGCCGCCCTGTTCGACGCTCAAGGCATTGTGGTGAGCGACAACCCCAAAGCCGCCATCCAAACTTTTTTAGATAACCCCGCCTTCGCTCAAAAAGTCGCCCAAGCCGGCCAACACGTCGTGCAATCACGCCGCGGCGCCACCGCACGTTATGCCGCGTTGCTACGCGATTTGCTTGAAAAGCAGGAAGGGGCCGAGGGACTGAAGGCTCAAGTGCCCAAGTGAAAACAAAAACCAACCGTCTTAAAAAGTCTGCGAACGGTTACACTCCACAACTGCGCCAAACCCTCACTTTTGCCTCCCCATGCCCTCCACGCCCCTCCGCCAAACTCGCCTGACCTCAGCCAAACACATCGTGGTCAAAATCGGCACCCAGCTCATCACCGGCGGTGCAGCAGGCAAAGCCAAGCCCGCGGTCGACGAAGGCTTTATTAAAAACATCGCCGCCCAAATCGCCACACTCGCCAAACGAAAAATCAACGTCACCCTCGTGAGCAGCGGCGCGGTGGGCGCGGGCTGCGTGCAACTAAACCGCAAAACCCGCCCCACCGATGTCGGCGAACAACAAGCCGTGGCCGCCATTGGCCAGCGTGCCCTCATGACCCACTGGCACACCGCCTTGGCCGCCCACGGCTTGGGCGCAGGCCAAGTGCTACTCACCCGAGCCGATTTCGACGACCGCCTGCGCTACCTCAACATTCGCAACTGCATCACCAAACTGCACGAACTCAAAACCATTCCCGTGCTTAACGAAAACGACACCGTCGCCGTCGAAGAAATTCGCTTTGGCGACAACGACCTACTCGCCGCACTCACCTGCAGCGCCCTGCGAGCCGACGCACTGCTCCTGCTCACCAGCGTGCCCGGCCTGCTCGATGCCCAAGGCCAGGTCATCGACCGCGTTGACCAAGTCATGGATCAACTGCAACTCGTGCGCCGCGAAAAAAGCACTTGGGGAAGCGGCGGCATGCAAACCAAACTCGAAGCCGCCCGCGTGGCCGTCGAATCGGGCGAAGTCGCCGTCATCGCCGACGGCCGCGAACCCAACATCATCACCCGACTGCTCGCAGGCGAACAACTCGGCACCGTGTTTGCCCCCGCCCAGCGCCGCCTCGACAGCCGCCAACGCTGGATTGGCCTTACCGCCCGCCCCGCCGGCACCATCACCCTCGACGCTGGCGCCGCCCAAGCCATTTCCCAAAAACCCACCAGCCTTCTGGCCACCGGCGTCACCGGCATGACCGGCCGCTTTAACCGCGGCGACATCGTCATGCTCAACGACCCCAACGGCCGCGAAGTCGCCCGCGGCCTCAGCAACTACACCGCCGACGAACTACGCCTCATTCAAGGCAAACGCAGCAACCAATTTGCCGCCGTGCTAGGCCGCCCCGCCTACAAAGCCGTCGTACACCGCGACAATTTGGTGGTGCTGTGAGGAAGAAGGGGCGGAGGGGATAAGAGACTCAGAGGCGAAGTGAAGACGGGGCAAAGCCAGAAAACACCTTCAATAAAGAAAACGCCGCCCATAAAAGAGTGGCGTCGGCCCGGGGATACTATCCTCGGGGGGGTAATCAAAAGTAGTCAATTCAATGTATGTTTAATCGGTTTATGAGTCAATCAAAATCAAATCTGCCTAGCAGCCAAAACCGCCCACCCTCCCGCGTAATCGCTTATATCGACGGGTTTAACCTTTACCACGGCCTTCGAGACGCGGGCTACCGGCGTTACTACTGACTGGACTTACCCGA
>JAZGFZ010000074.1:0-21157 GCA_036480015.1 Algisphaera sp.
CGGTACACTTGGGGAATGCGAAACAGCGGTTTATCAGGTGTGGGTGGGATGCTTTTGTTGCTTGCGGCGGCTTGCAGTGGGTGCGCGGGAAGTCCGTTTTCGGTGGAGGCGCCGGTTCGCAGCCCGTATGAGCGGAATCAAATTTTGCGGGGCGAAAGCCGACCTTCGACGGAAATAGATTCGTTTGGCCGGTCGCGTCCGGCGTTGCGGTCGCGGTTGGCGCCGTTGGATCCGTCGAATTAGGCACCGTCAAAATTTAAGTTCGAGATCGTGTTGGGGGTTGTGGTTTGACCGCATTCATCTTGCGGAGCCCTGTCGCGTACGCTGTGGATAACTTTCGTCGGGTTGAGCTGAAGGGTGGGTTGGGGGTACGATGGACATTGATCAGGGGGCATGCCAAGATTGATCGGCGGATGATTATCGCCCCCGAAAAGTCTTTTTTTAATCGTTTGGAAGGAATCCGGACGATTTCATGAGTGTGACGAGGTTTTTGGCCTTGCCCACTTTTTGGCTGCCCCCGCTTATCCCTCTTTTGCGAGACACACGGACGTGCTCCCCGAACGACGCCCTATTTTGGTTCTTGGTGCCTTGGTGCTGAGTATGACGCTGGCCGCAGGTGTGTTGCGGGTTCTTGAGCCCGGGGCTGTGCCGCCGTTGGGGGGCGTGACGTTGCTTTCGATCGAGAGCAATGCGGCCGAGCGGCCTGAAGACAAACTTTTTGATGTGTCTGGTCCAGTTCGCCCTTGGCGGGCGATTGTGGTGCATGACAGCCGAACCCCGGCGGGCAGTTACGATGCGATTGATAAAGCGCATCGCCGATCGGGCAAGGAAGGGTGCGGCTACCACTTGGTGGTGAACAATGGAACGGGCGGTCAAGATGGCCGGATTGAAGTGGGCTACCGTTGGAAGTATCAGGAGTCGGGTGATTATTTGGTGGGGCCCAATGCGAATTGGTATCACCAGCAGGCTATTGGTGTGTGTGTGGTGGGCGATGCAGATCGTGGGGCTTTTACAGACAGTCAGATACGTGAGATGACGTGGTTGGTGCGGCAGCTTCAGCAACAGTTTCAAATACCTTCTGAATACGTGTTTGTGGATGTTGGCGCAGGGGATCAGCCGCCGGTGGGGTTTTCGGAGGGGCAGTTTCGCCAGTCGTTGTGGGGCGTGAACCAGCAGGTGGCGGCGTCGCGCTAGTGCACCGTCAAGCTTAATCCTAGGGTTGAGTGTCTTAAGAAAACAGCGGGGCAAACGGTGCAGGCTCCGCCTGCGGTGGGCTGGATCCGCAAGCGAGATCAGCGCGTTATCCTGAAAATTAGCCTTGACACTGCACTCACGCGATTTTTTGATGTGGGTTGACTTGCCAGATGCACGGAAATTCGTTATCCTCTGCATATTCGTTATTTACGTTATTGTTGTTCGAAAAACCCGACGCATTTTGCATGCTCCTTGCCCTGAAGTATTTAGAGTGAGTGGTGTTGCTTGTGCCTGATTGTGTGATGCTTGATGGGTGAATTCCACCAAATTGCCGGCTACGACATTGTGGCAAAGCTTGGGGAAGGTGCGCACAGCGTGCTTTATGCTGTGCGCGACAGCAAGGGACAGGTTCTGGTGCTTAAGCGGGTGCTGAAAGAGGGTGCCAGTCAGCAGCGCTATTTGGATCAGGCCATTGCGGAATATGAGGTGGCCAAGGCGGTGGATCATCCGCGGGTTCGCAAGACGATCAAAATCATTAAGAACCGTGCGCTGCTTCGTGTGAATGAAGTGTTGGTGCTGTTGGAAATGGTTGATGGAGTGACTTTGGAGCAGTACAAGCCGCGCAATCAGTTGGATGTGTGCACCATTTTTGATCAGGCCGCTGAGGGGCTTGCTGCCATGCATGCGGCGGGGTACATCCATGCGGATATCAAGCCCAATAACATTATGGTGACGGAGAAAGAGGGCGTGAAGCTGATTGACTTTGGGCAAAGTTGCAAGGCGGGGGTGATTAAGCCGCGTATTCAGGGCACGCCGGATTACATTGCGCCTGAGCAGGTGAAGCGTCAGGCGATTACCGAGCGAACCGATGTGTTTAACTTGGGCAGCACCTTTTACTGGTTGTTGACGGGGAAGCACACGTCGACGTTGGTGTCGAAACGCAAAGATTCGGTGGGCGTTAAAAATGAAGATGGCCGCAAGACGCTGGCAACCCCGGCCGAGTTGAACCCTGATGTGGCGCCGGCGTTGTCGAGCTTGGTGATGGATTGTGTGGCCCGTAAACCAGAAAAACGGCCACAAAGCATGCAGTTGGTGCGTGACCGCTTGGAGATTGCACAGTCTCAGATACGCCGGGCGGTGCGGGAATCGGCGTGAGGGGCGGGTGTGTGGTTGGGTTAGCGATTGGGCCCGAGCGATTGGGTCAAGCGGTTGGGTCAAGCGGTTGGGTCAAGAGTAAAGGGGATCGCGTTGCCTGATACGTTGCTGAACACGTTGATTTTGAAATGCGGTGCGTGGCGCAGGGTTGTGATGGCCTTGGGGCTTGGGTTGTTGTGTGGCGTGGCGGGGGTTGGGGCAGTGGTTAGGGCAGAAGCGGGTGAAAGGGCCGGGGGGTCGGGCAAAACCTTGGTGACTGATGGCGAGGTGGAGGATGCGGTGGTGCGCATGCGGACGTGGTTGTATGAACAGCAGCAGGCGGATGGGTCGTGGGAGCAGAAGGTCAAGGGCAATTGGAAGAGCAAGCACCCTGAGGGTGGGGTGACGGCGCTGGTGACGTATGCGTTGTTGGCTTCGGGTGAGAGCTATCAGGGCCCGGCGTTGGCGCGGGCGATTGGCTATTTGGAAAAGGTTTCGATGAAGGGCACTTATGCGGTGTCGTTGCGGGCCCATGTGTGGGCGTCGTTGCCTGATGCGTTTGGGCCTCGGCTGAAGGCGGATGTGGCGTGGTTGCACGCGGCGCAGTGGCGGGGTTTGTTTGATTATGTGAATCCGCCGCGCAAACGCAGTGCGGGGCCGGAGGGTGTGGCGGTGAACAGCAGTTTGTCACGCACGCAATATGGCACGTTGGCGTTGTGGGAGTTTGCCAAACGCGGGGGCAAGGTGAAGCCCGCGTTTTGGAAAGAAATGGCGGCATGGATGCGCCGCAGCCAGTTGCCTGATGGGGGTTGGAATTATGGGCCGGGAACAACCCGCAAAGGGACGCCTGCCGACGGGGGAATGACATGTGCGGGGTTGACGCTTTTGTGTGTGGCTCGGCAGCAAGTGGGGAATGATGACCCGGCGGATCGCGCGGCGATTGAGCGTGGATTGGCGTGGCTGGACATGAACTTTGAAGGCGAACCGATCACCGATCGCGATGAAAAAAACGCGGGCATGTTTTGGTATGGCTTGGAGCGTGTGGGGTTGGCCACGGGGGTGAGTCGTTTGGGCGGGCTTGATTGGTTTGAAGCGGGGGCGGGGCATATTTTGAAACGTGAGCGGGCGGGGAAAGTAAAGCCGGTGAGCAGTGTGTTTTCGTCGGACTTGATTGAAACGGCGTTTTCGTTGGCGTTTTTGGCACGGGGTCGGGTGCCGGTGTGGGCGGCGAAGTTAAAGCTTCCGAATCAAACGTGGGACACGCAGCCCAATGATTTGATGTTTTTGACGCATGAGCTTTCGGATCGTCGTGAGGCAGAGTTGAACTGGCAGGTGGTGGGGTTTGAAAGCTCGCCCGAGGCGTGGCGGCGGGCACCGGTGCTTTATGTGTCGTCGGATGCGGCGCTTGATTTAACCCCTGATCAAGAGGCTGCGATCAAACGGTATTTGGATTTGGGGGGCTTGCTTGTGGCGAGTCGGTCGGGGCGTGGCCGGGGATTTGTGAAATCGGTCAAGGCGTTGGGCAAGCGGCTTTATCCAGATTTTGCATTTGAAACGCCGCCCGCAGATGGGCCGCTTTCGCTGCTGATTAATGATGTGGGGCGGGGTCGCAAGGGGTACCGGCCATCGTTTGAGGTGTTGGGCAATGGGGCGCGGATGTTGATGGTGTTGCCCAAAGGGGATTGGTCGGCGGCTTTTGGTGGTGGACGTGGTTTGAGGCGGTCGGGGCGGGATGCGTGGGATGTGGCGCACAATTTGTATGCGTTGGTGAGTGATCGCGGTGAGCTGAATAATCGCTTGGCGGTGGGTGTGATGGGGGATGGGGCGACTGCGGGTGATGGGCAAAAGGGCGAAGAGGGTGAAGAGAATGAGCAGACGCCTTTGTGGCGTGTGGCGCGGGGGCGTTATGCCGCGGGGATGTGGGATGTGGAGCCTTTGACGTGGGAGGCGGTGGGGCGTGCGCTTGCCGCCCGCGCGGGTGAAGGTCACGTTCAGGTTGAGGGGGTTGATTTGAGCCAAGCGGGCACGCTGGATCTTGGGACGTTGTTGCATATCACCGGCGTGCAAGAAGCCGTGTTGACTGAAGATGAAGTGGCGGGGGTTGCGGCGTTTGTGAATGCGGGTGGCACGGTGTTGTTGGAAACCGCTGGTGGGCTGGGTGACTTTGCCGATGCGGCGGCGGGGCAGATGGGGCGTGCGCTTGGGGTTTCGGCCCGTTGGCTGGATGTCGAAGATGAAGTGATGAGTGGCGAGGGTTTGGCGGGCGGGTTGGATGTTCGGAAGGTGATGCATCGGCGATACACGGCCATTTATGGTGATACGCCGCCGGCGCCGTCGGTGGGGTGTATTCGCATGCCGGAAGGTGGACGGGTGTTGGTGTTGTCGCGGGATGTGTCGGTGGGGGCGTTGGGTTGCGGGTATTTTCAAATCAATGGGTACGCCACAAAATCGGCGCGGGGCTTGCTTGGGAATATGCTTTTGTCGGCGGCCAACGCGGCCAAAACGTCAAGAACCGGAAATGTGAGTGATACGCCGTGAATGGGGCCGCTGCGGTTGGATTTGCATTGTCGTGGGCGGCGGGGTGCGTGTGGGCGCCGCATGGCGGCATGCTGGGGGGGTTGGTTGTTGCGACGATGGGGGTGCTGGTGATGTTGGTTGCGTTGCGCGGGGGACAAAAACGGCAGGCCGGGGCACTTCAAAAGCTTTGGTATGCGGGGTTGTTTGCGGTGTCGCTGGGAATGGGCGCGGGCTGGGCGACGTTGCGTGCAGGAGAACCTGTGCGGTTTGAGGTGCAGCGGCCCGCGGGGGTGGCGGCGGGTTCACCGGTGTTGGTGGAGGTGGAGGGGCTTGTGGTGGACACGCCTGAAATTGAAGCGCCGCGCGAAGGGCCGTTTGCGCCTTTTGCGTTTGGATCGCCTGCGACACGTTTTGAGTTGGCGCTGGATCATGCGGGAACGGGCGCCGAACGTGTGGCGGTGTCGGGTGGGCTTTTGGTGCGATTGGCCGAGGCTGACGCCGAATTGAAACGTGGCCAGCGGGTGCGATTGCGGGGGTGGTGGTCGGGCTTTGAGCCACCGGCGAATCCGGGTGAGTTTGATTTTGAAGCGTTTGCTCAACGGCGCGGGTGGGTGGGGCGTTTGCGTGTGCCACGGCGGGCCAATGTGGTGTATCGCGGGGCGGTGGAGAACTTTTGGTTGTGGCGATGGCGCGATGCATGGCGTGATGCGGCGCGTGAAGCCTTGGCGTTGGGCTGGCCTGCGCGGGAAGCCGACGACGGGGCATTGCCGTTGTTGGAGCTTCTTTTGCTGGGTGAAACCCAAGGCGATACACAGGCGACGCGTCGGGGGTTTCGTGAAGCGGGGTTGTCGCATTTGTTGAGTATTTCGGGGGCCCATGTGGGGGCGCTGTTGTTGGTGGTGTGGTTTGTGGCGCGCGGGTTAGCGCCACACCCACGTTGGGCAGGGGTGGCGGTGTTGGTGGTGTTGGGTGCGTATTTGTTGTTGGTGCCCCCGCGTGTGCCGATTGTGCGTGCGGGAATTATGGCGGCGTTGTTGGCCATGGGAAGCGCCACGGGGCGGCGTTTGCCCGCTGCAACATTGTGGGCGGCGGCTTTGTGGGTGACGTTGGTGATTTGGCCTGGTGATGTAACCCAAGCAGGTTTTCAATTGAGTTTTGTGGCGGTGGGCGCGCTGATTGTGGGGGTGCCGGGGTTGGCGCGACGTTGGGGTGGGCTTGGTCCTGGTGATGCGGGCTTTGGTTTGGGCGGTGTGACGGTGAAGGGCCCTTGGGCTCAGGTGTTCAATGGGTTGTTCGCGGCGCGGCGGATGTTGGCGGGTGCGTTGGCGGTGGGCACGGTGGCGTTTTTGGCCGCGGCGCCGTTGGTGGCGCGGCATTTTTTAATGGTGAATCCGTGGTCGCTTTTAACCTCGGTGTTGGCGGTGCCGTTTTTGATTTTGGTGCTGGTGTTGGGTTATGTAAAAATGGCAGTGGGGTTGTTGATGCCGGGCTTGGGCAGTGGGTTGGCATCGCCCTTGGCGATGTTGGCTGATGCGGTGTTGGGCGGGGTGAAGATGGCGCAGTCATTGCCGGGGTCGGCGTGGTGGTTGAGGTCGCCGCCGCCGTGGGGGTGGGTGTTGGTGGCGTGGGGCGTGGCGGCGTGCGGCGTGGCGTGGGCTGGGCGAAGCGATGAGCTGCGGGTGCGATGGCACACGAAACGTGTGGGCTGGGTGCGTTGGGTGTTGGGCTTTGGCGCTGCGGGGGTGATTGGTTTTTTAGTGCTTTTGCAAACCGATGGCGTGGGGGCGACGCTGCGGGGTGACCGTCAAGGGGTTGGGCCACCCGCGGCCACTTTGTCGGCGGTGGCGGTGCGCGATGGGTCGTGTTTTGTGTTGCAATGTGGCGGAAAAACATTGGTGTTTGATTGCGGAAGTCAGCAATTAAGCGCGGTGGGGCGACGGGTGGTGGTGCCTGCGCTGCGCCGCTTGGGAATAAATCGCATTGATGTGCTGGTGATTTCACACGCCGATTTGGATCATTACAACGGTGTGCCCGAGTTGATTGACGCCATGTCTGTGGGTGAGGTGTGGGTGTCGCCCGATGTGCCTGGCGACGTGAAGGCGTTTCCAGATCGGGCCACGTCGGTGGTGCTAAAGGCCCTTGTTGATGCGAGTATTGTTCCCAAGGTGGTGCAGCGGGGGCATGTGGCGACACTGGGAGACGCCACGTTGGAGGTGTTGTGGCCACCGCCTGCGATGGATGAAGCGGCCATGTGGGAAGGCAACGATGGGTCGGTGGTGTTGCGGGCCACGGTTGCGGGGCGACGTTTTCTTTTAAGCGGCGATATTCAAGAGCATGCCACTTTGGCGCTGTTGGAAAATCCAGAACAATTGAAGGCCGATGTGGCGGATCTGCCACACCACGGAGGCTACATTCGCCAAAGCGCCGCATGGTTGGATGCCGTGGCTCCTACATGGGTGCTGCAAAGCAGTGGACGCGGGCGCTTTCGCAATGACAAATGGGCGCCTTTGTTGGCCGATCATCCAAACATCAAGCGGTTGGCCACGGCACGGGAGGGGTTTGTGCAGATTCAGGTGGGACGCGATGGGGCGCTGGCGGGGTGGGGGTATCGGTTGGGTCGGTTGGGTCGGGAGAACCGGGAGAGCGTGGGCGGGGGCCGTGACCGTTAGAGCGATGGCCGTGAAGGGAATTGCGGTCTTAAATCGTGAAGTTTTTTTTTAGTGGGCGATGGGAAGGGGTTTGGCGGGGCCGGTGCTTTCACGAACCACCAAAACGGGGTCGACCACTTCATAGTGGCTACGCAATGCAAGGCGTTGGGCTTTGTTTGCGGTGGCCCACTGCGTGGCGAGTGCTCCTGCTCGTTGGCCCATTTCGTGCAATTGGTGGTCGATGACGGTGAGTCTTGGGGTGCAGAACTCGGCAATGAGATTGTCGAAACCCACCACGGAAACATCGCCGGGCACGTTGAGTCCAACGGCTTGCAAGGCTCGGCATGCTGCCACGGCCCATTTGTCGTTGTAGGCCACCACGGCGGTCCATGGGCGGTCCGATTGTTTTAGTTGTTCGGACATGGCATTTTGGGCTTGCGACATCAACTTTTTCCCATCCACGCGGGTGGTTCTTGGGTCGTCTGATTTTGCGAGGCACAGCATGCTTTTTAAGCCGGCTTCCCGAGTGCTTTCGTCGAAGCATTGCTGGCGTTGTGCGGGCGAACTGTTTTTGTTTGCGGTAATGGGGCCGAACCACAACACGACGCGATGTTCTAATGCTTTGAGGTGCTGGATAATCTGTTGAAGGGCCTTTTTAGAATTAAAACAAACCTGCGTGCAGTTGATTTTTTCGGAATGGTTGACCACCACCACAGGGAGGTCTTCAGATGTTTGGTTTAACAGATCGGTGATGCCGTCGTAAGCCGGAAGCACCAGTGCATCGAGTCGTTTCTCTGCGACATAGTGGATCGCTCGTGTGAGTGCGGTGAATTGATCGTTGGGGCGAACGCTTAATAGCGTTGACCCCTTTTTTTGAAGTGAATATTCAACACCGCGCCGCAGGGCCTCGAAGTACAGATCGCCTGCGCCGAAGCTCAGGTGGTAGTGGATTTCGGTTCCGGTGATAAAGCCTGTGGTGAGCGTGCGTCCGGTTGCAACGGCTTGCATGTGATAGTTCACGCGGTAGCCCAATTGCTCGGCGGCATCGCGAACGCGTTGGGTTGTTTTTTCGCTTACGGGAAAGGGCTTGGTGGGTCGGCCCAAAACACGGCTGGCGCTGGCAAGGCTGACGTTGGCCAATTGAGCGACTTCTCGAAGGGTTGCCATGGTGTGTCTCGTGGGTGAATCGCTTTTCTACAGAGCAGAGAATGATCAAACTACGTTGAAGTGACCGTGCGTGCAAGCTGTTACATTCAGCCTGTGATGTCGTGCAGGGTGCCGTTTCGCTTGTGTCGGTTTATTTATCGTCCAGCAATGCGCAGCAGTTTGCTGGGGTTTTCAGGCTCGCCGGTGCGGGCACTGAGCAGGCAGGCTTGGGCGCAGGCGAGGGCGGCGTCGATGCGGGCAGGGTCGCGGGCAGATTCGGGTGCGGTGCGGTCGATGAGGCGGCGCCATTGGTTGGCGATGCATTGGGCAAAGGGCGGCGTGGCGGTGGCGTCGCCGGGGGTTGATGCGGTCGCGTCATCGAGAGGTTGGTTGTTGGACGTTTGCAGGCGGTAGTGGGTGTCGTCGACGGTGAGTTGAGCTTGTTGTGCGAGCACCGAGAGTAGGCGCTGAGGGTGGGCGGCTTGATCGCTGACTTCAAGCAATATGCCAGGGCCAGCGGGCACATGGGCATGGGCGGCAAGGAAGCCAGAGGCCAATCGCAAGTTGTCAGGCTTTCCTGAGAGTGTGGCGGTGATGGCTTCGGGCAGTGAGCTGAATTTGAGGATGGTGGCCCACGCGTCGAGTAAGCGGGCCAAGAGCGAACCTTCGTGGGGACGCCCAAGGTGGGTCATTCGCACGAGGCGTGGAGCGTTGATTTGATCGTGTGGGTCGGCCGCGGCGCGGTAGCCTTGGCCGCTGAGAAAATCAGGGGCGAAGGTGATGACGCCAGGATGGTTGGAAAAAAGGGTGTCTTGGGCTTGGGCCAAGGTGGCCGCCAAGGGCTCTAAAGTGATGATGCGGGTGCCTGCGTCAATGGCGGCTCGCAATTCGGCCAAAGGAACGCCTTCGAGGGTGGTGAGCAGCAAAAAGGCCGAGGGGCGTTCGACACGCAATTGCCGAAAATCGTTTCCGTTGGGACAGTCGAGCCCCAATGCCAAGGTTTCCAGAGCTGCACTGCGGGGGCCTGCCACACCAATGGGTGAAACGGCATCGCCCAAGCGATTGAGAACATCGCCCGCGATGGGGGCGCGGGTGGTGTTGGTCCAGACGGTGACTTCGGGGGCGAAGGAGATGGTGGGCTTTCTCGTAAGGAAGGAACACGGCGGTTGTGGCAGGGTACGTTAGGATACGGTGGGCGTGAACGTGATGGCCGCGTGTGGATTGGGCTTTGCGCAATCTGCACGAGGAAAGTCCGGGCACGATAGGACACGGTGGTGGGTAACGCCCACCGGACGGGCTGGTGACGGCCTGTTTAGGGACAGCGCAACAGAAAGCACACCGCCGATGGCGGGCAAAACCTTCGGGTTTTTGTTCGCACAGGTAAGGGTGAAAGGGTGCGGTAAGAGCGCACCGCGCGGCTGGTGACAGTCGTGGCATGGCAAGCCCCACCGCGTGCAAGACCAAGCAGCAGCGGCAGCGTTCTTAACGGGGCGTTGTGAATCGGTCCGATTTTTGGGCGAGCCCCAACGCTGCGGGTAGGTTGCTTGAGCCTGTGGGTAACTGCAGGCCTAGAGAAATGGCCATCCCCGGTGGTGCAAACCGTTGTGGAACAAAACCCGGCTTATGGTTCACGCCTATTAAAAAACCCCGGCTTTTTGGCCGGGGTTTTTTAATTCTTTTTATAGACGGGGCTGAGTGGCTAAGTGAAAGGCGTAAAACAAGGCCCTTCATTCAGACCAATCACTCAGACAAAATTAAGTCCACTGCGTTGCGGGTGGGCAGGGCCAAAGCGCCGTGGGCTTGGGCTGCGGCATTGGCAAGGTTGTGGTCTTCGGCGGTTTTGACCAAATCTAAAAATTGATTTGAAAGCGTGGCGCCGATGAGGTTGCCGTGAGCGTTGGCCGAGTCGCCCAAACGCTGTAGGAGATAGGGTTGCACGTCGCCGGTGGCCGACAAGGCCGCTGTGGCGAGTGCTGTTTGGGCGGCAGGGTCATTGATCATGGCGATGACGTCGCCCGCGCGGGCAGCGATTTTGGGACGTTGGTCGTCGGCCACCGCAATTTTTAGAGCGGGCAGGGCATCTTTGATTTCAAACACGGTGGTTGTGCTGGCAATTTTGGCTAGCAAATCCAAGGCGTGAAGGGCGTCGCTGTGGGTGGTGGTGTTTTCACCGCCTGATTGCTTGGTGGCCAAGGCCACGGCCGCGCCAAGATCGTCTTGACCGGCAGTCACCACGGTGACTTGTGTGTCGTCTTCGAAGTTGGCCGAAAGGCGGGCTTGGGTGGTGGCGTCGGCCAAGGCCACGATGGGGGTGGACGCAAGCTTGGCGTTTTGTTTTGCGGCTTCGGTGGTGGCCACGATGGTTTCAGCGTCACCTTCGACCAGTAGAAGGTCGATGCCAGGTGTTTCGGCGATGACTTGGGCTGCCACGGCGACGGACTCGGCCGCCATGGCTCGGTGGTTGAGGCTGTCGGCCGAGCCCACCAAGCGGTTGCGTGTGGGTTGGTCGGTTGCGATGACCAAGGCCAAGGGGGCGCCTGTTTGGCGAATGGCGTCGCTGAGTATGGGCACAACGCGGAAGTCGCTGGAAAAATGGTCTTGCGGGAGAGCCCGGGCCAAGGCCGAGGCCGCATGAAAGCGTACTTGGCTGTTGGGGAAGGCCAAGCCGCGAACCAAGGGTTGCAGGGCGTCAATGCTGGCGGTGGCGGAAAGACCGTGAATGGCGTCAAGCGCGAGCTTGGCGTCGTTGTCGGTCAGGGCGACATCGAGAACATCGTTAAGGCGACGGGGGCCAGCAACCATGGCGTAGAAGGCGGGGCTTTGACGCGAAGCAGGGTAGCTGGGGTCGGTTTCGCCTTCGGGCAAACGGTTTTCACGTCGTAAGTTGGCCATGACATAGAGGCTTAGAGCGCTGTCGAGGCTGGGGTTGAGGGCCAAGGCCGAACGGGCGGCTTGCATGGCTTGCACGTCGCCCAAAACAGCGCCGGGAACCATGATGGGCACCAAGCCCGGTTGCCCGGTGACGGTGAGTGCGGGGTCGTAGTACCACGCTACGCCTTGGTGGGTGGCTGCGTCGTAGCCGTCTAAGGCGCTGGGTTGGTCGGTGGCGGTGTCGTAAGCGCCCAAGCCCAATCGCAGATAAAGCTCGGCGGCATCGAGGTCGGGAGAAATACGAGCGTTTTTACCAATGGCATGAGAAGCCGCTTGTGCGGCTGCCCGGGCGGTGGGGTCGCTTTCAGGGTTTTCGATGATTTCTTTGAGGGCGGGCAAGGCTTGGGGATAGCCAATGTCGGCCAGCACGCGGGCCACTTGGCCTTGGGTGGCGGGGTTGAGTTTGGGCAGGGCGGCGGCCAAAGGCAAAACCATGGGCCGACCAATGTCAGCCAAGGCACTCATGACCGAAGGGTGCAGCTCGGTGAGATCGTTGTTGGCCAGCGTGGCAAGCAGTTGCGGGGCGGCGTATTGTCCGGCCGAGGCAAGGCGTTGGGTGGCGTTGGCATACGCGCGTTGCCCTTGACTGAGCAGGGCAATGTCATTGCCAATGCGATCTTCTTCGCGGCTGCGATCGATGCGTGCTTCTTGAATTTGTTTTTCTAAGCCAGCGCCAAGGCTCTTAAGCTCGCCCATGCGGGAGGTGCGTTGAAAAATGTTGTTGGCGTTGCGGTCGCTGCTTTCAACGGCGTCTAAAAGAATGCTTGAATCGGCTTCTAAAAGGGCCGTGGCGGCTTCGCTGGCCAGTTGTGGGCTGGCGATGAGCACGTAGTGGCAAAAGTCGGCCCAAAGTTGATCGGCGTTGGGGCTGCTGGCGACGTCGGTTTGAGCCATGGCAGTCCATGGCGTGACAGCGGACAGGGCCAGCGTCGATGCGGCGAGCAGCGAACGGAAGCGCCAACTTGAAGAAGAGCTGCGGGAGGGTCGCGGCATCGGGAGGCTCCGGAGGGGGATCGGCGTGAAGGAGGGACTTGAACGAGTGGGGGCAGGTGCGCCACGGGCGCTTTGGCTCAGCATTGACGCTGCGCAGTGGTTCAAATTACGGCCCGGCATCAAACGCGTCAAGGAAACTTACACTTTGATAATCATTGTCGGACGATGTCGACGATAGAGCGTGGGATCGCCATGGTGTTTTGGCGCTGAGCTTGAGGGTTTGCCAAGGTTGGCGGAGGTCGCCATAATCAGGCTCCGACGAACGTTTTTGAGCGTTTACATTTGTTAATGAACCCCAATTAAGAGGCCTCGTTGCCAACGCTAGAACACACGCGGTGTTTTGCGGTTAACGGGGGGACCTTGAGGAAATCATGCTGAAATTCAAGGTTTTTGATGCCGGAGAGCCCGCCACAGAATGGCCATTACGCAACGCCTATCTGGTGGATTCAGAAGGAAATGGCCTGCGTGGATCGATTTCATTTTCGAACGGTGTGATTTCATGTGAGAAAAGCGAAGCGGGCACGGCGGCGCTTTGCCTGCAACATGAGGTGGGGGAATTGGGGCAGGTAACGATGCGTACGTGCTTGCTTCCTGAACGCTCCGCCCCCTATTTGTTATCGGTCGAATTGGCCCGGCATCGGCTGATGATGCTCTACAACAAGCTCGAAGACTGGGCCATGTTTGAGCTAGGCGACCAGCACGCGGTGACCAAACGCGAAAAGAAGTCTCGGCGGTTGTTTGTGGAGGCACTGTGTGTGCAGGATCAAGACCCCGTGGAAGGCACCCGGCTGGCGAATGAGGCGTTGACGACGGCCCTTGATGGCAGCGAGGAGTTGGCTTTGGCCCACTCGGAGCTTTTGCTCAACAAGCGTGTTGAAACCAACAGTTTGCCTCGGGCACCTTTGGGGGCGGGTGTGGGGCTTGCGTTGGCTCATGAAGAACGGTTGCGGGCAGGATTGACGGCGGGTTTTGATTTTGTGCAGCTGCCTTTGCCGTGGAAGGTGTTGGCGCCCGAAGAAAATGAATACCAGTGGGGCCCGGCCGATGCGTGGGCTTCTTGGGCGCGTTCGGCAGGCAAACCGGTGGTGGCTGGGCCGGTGATTAGTTTTGAGCCCAGCAGTTTGCCCGACTGGTTGTACATTTGGGAACATGATTTTGAGACGGTTCGCGATCTCATTTACGAGCACATTGAGCGTGTGGTGACCCGCTACAAGGGCGTGGTGAGTGCGTGGAACATTGTGTCGGGGCTGCATGTCAACAGTCACTTCACCTTTAACTTTGAGCAGTTGATTGATCTCACCCGCATGGCGACCATGCTGGTACGCAAGCTGCACCCAGAAGCCAAAATTATTGTGGAGCTGCGGCAGGTTTTTGGTGAGTACTACGCCCAAAACCCGCGTAGCATTCCACCGATGATGTACGTGGATTTGCTGATTCAGTCATCGATTCAATTTGATGCGTTTGGGGTGCGGGTGCCCATGGGGCAAGCCCTTGACGGACAGTACACGCGAGATTTGATGCAGCTCAGCTCATTGCTTGATCAATTCACAGGTTTTGGCAAGCAGGTGTTTTTGACGGTGGCGGTGCCCAGTGAGCCGGTGACCGAATTTATGATTGCCTCGCCGAGCACGGCGAATACCCAGGGAGATGCCCCGATTGACCCGGATTGTGGCTATTGGCGCCGTCCGTGGTCGCCCACGGTGCAGGGGCACTGGTTGGAGGCGGTGCTTCAAATTGCCATGAGCAAGCCATTTATTGAAGCGGTGTGCTGGCAAGACCTCCAAGATCACGGAGACATTGATCTGCCGATGTCGGGTTTGATTGACGAAAATGGCCAGCCCAAGCCGTCGTTTCGCCGGTTGCTGCATTTTCGACAAAATGTGGGATTGGAAACGCCTGGGGTGGCGAAGGCGGTCAAAGAGGCGGGTGCGGCGGGCAAGGCGCCTGTGGCGGCAGAGGCAGACAGCACGCTTGGTACGCCACCTGAGCCGGGGGCGTCTTCAGATGCTTCGGATGATGTCGCCCAAGCGGAGTGAACCTATCGGGCGTACGCTGTTTGTGATGTGGATTGTTGCAAGGCTGCGATATCCGTTTGTTTTTTGACGGCAAGGACGCTTTCCGAGTTAGATCGGGATTCGTTTTGTGACATCACAACGTAAGAAATTAGGGTTGTTACAGGATCGGGCGTTAACGCCGGGGCTTAGCCTGCGCTTGCAACGTGTTTGGGTTGGGGTGGCTGTGATGGGATGGGTGGGGTTGGCTGTGGGGGGGGCTTTTTACGGGGGCAAAAGAACACCGGCAAAGGTGACGCCGTTGCAGATTGAGTGGACTCTTGCGACACCTGAAGATTTGGAATTGTTGCCTGGCGTGGGGCCGACCTTGGCGGCGCGGCTTTACGAGGTTGGCTTGCAAAAGGGGTTTGGCGGGCAGCACGCTTTGTTAGAGGTGCCGCGACTGGGCCCGGCGGTTCAAGCTCAGGTGGCGCCGTGGTTGGTTTTTGAAACCCCTGCGCCTCAGGTGGCCAGTGCGGGGGTTGGGCGCGAGCGGTTATTGCACCGCTGAGATTTAGTAACGTTCAGCCGCGCACGCTGGATCCCCGCCTGCGCGGGGGATGCGAGAGAGTGTGAATGGGGCCTGGCCCTGACAGAATTCTTTTTAAGGCGATTTCTCACGCAAAGGCGCAAAGGGCGCAAAGGAAAGGCGGGTTTTGTCCGCAGATGGACGCAGATGGGGAAAAGGCGAATGGCTGGGCGGCTTCCCTTCCCTAGCATTGAATGGCTCTCGTTTTTTTAACCACGGAATACACGGAAGGAACGGAAGAAAGCCAAGGTATCTTTTTCGTGTGGTTCGTGTATTTCGTGGTTGTTCAGGGGATTGGGAATCTCTGGGGCTTGGTCTTGTTGGATGCGGCGTGTGGGCTTTAAGAATTGACAAGAAGGGCCTCACGCAAAGGCGCAAAGGGCGCAAAGGAAAGGCAGGAAGAAGAGTGGCCCGTCTTGCCTTTTGCGGCCCCTTTGCTGCCCCTTTGCGTCCTTGGCGCCTTTGAGTGAGATGTTTTCTGGATGGGCAAACTCAAACCTTACGCTGGGGTTTGGTTTCAAGCGTGCGGTGGTATGATGATCCGATGGTTGCGGCTTCACATGATTCAACTTGTAGGGCAAGGCAAGGTGGGCAATGGCCCCTCTTCTTCTGCCTTTCTTGGCGTCTTGGCGTAAAATGCTTAGCTGAAATACCAGCAGACATCACCTACAAGAAGGTGATCGACTTGAAAGTGGCCCTGATTCTGGAGAGTTTGAGTCTGGCAACGAAGCGTCAGGCGGGTTTGGGGGCGAATGGGGTGTGCTGCTTGGATTCAATTTCATGGGTTGAGGCTTCAGGGGGATCGCGGGACGGTTAAGCTGAAGGTTATGAGCGATGAACGTGTACACCGGGTGCTTCGTCAGCATGTCGAAACCGAGCGTTTGCTGGGGGTCGAGGTGGTTCCGGTGGATTTGGAGGCGGTGGCAGCGGCCGAGCCTCAAGACGATGCTCAGGGGGCGGCGCACACGGCTCGGGTTTCTCGACGTTCGGCGGCGCCTGTTTCGGTTTCGACTCAAAACCCGGTTCGGCCGGCAATCGTCGTTCGGCCTGATTTGCCTGAGTTGGTTTCGGGCAATGCGGGGGCTTCGCTTGCGGTGTTGGATGAAGAGGCGGTGCGAGGTTGCACGCAATGTGAATTGCATGCTGGGCGATCTCAGACGGTGTTTGGCACGGGGGATTCAGCGGCATCATTGATGATTGTGGGCGAGGGGCCCAATGCAGACGACGAGCAGGCAGGCGAGCCGTTTGCGGGTGAGGCAGGGGCTTTTCTTAACAAGCAAATTGCAGCGATGGGTTTGTCACGCGATGCGGTGTACCTGACGCATTTGGTGAAGTGTCGCCCGCCCAGCAACCGCATGCCGCATGCCGATGAAGCTGCGGCTTGCGGGGGCTTTTTGGCCCGGCAAGTTGAAATTGTGTCGCCCAAGGTGATTTTGGTGATGGGGGGGCATGCTGCAAAATTACTGCTGGGGGTGACCGAGAGCATTACCCGTGTACGCGGGCAATGGCATGCTTATGCGGGGCCCGCGGGAGAGATTCCTGTGATGGCGACGTTTCATCCGACCTATTTGCTGCGGGCTTACACGCCAGAGAATCGCAAAAAGGTGTGGTCAGATTTGCAGGCGGTGATGGGGGCGTTGGAGGCTGGAAAGTAGGGAAGAGGTGCTACGGTTAGAATTCACCCTTGCCTGCGGCATGGCAAAGGCCATCGCTTAACATGTTGCTTTCTCAATTTCAAACCCCTTGAATTCTTAATCATCATGCGACATCGCATCGACACGCTTTTTACCGATCTTCGCGCTCGCAATGCCAAGGCGCTCATGCCGTTTTTAACGGCGGGTGATCCCGATTTGGACACGACGGCATCGTTGATTCGCGAAGCGGATGCTGCGGGGGCGACGGTGTGTGAAATTGGCATTCCTTTTTCGGATCCGGTGGCCGATGGGCCGGTGATTGAAGCGTCGATGTGCCGGGCCCTTGAGGGCGGGGCCACGGTTCAAAAGGTGTTTGACATGGTGGCGTCGGTGCGCGGCGAGGTGTCGATTGGCTTGGTGGCCATGGTGAGCTATTCCATTGTGCATCGTTGGGGATTATCAAAGTTTGTGGCCGATGCGGCGGCGGCGGGGTTTGACGGTTTTATATTTCCGGATTTGTCGTTGGAAGCGTCGGCGCCTGCCCGGGCTGCGGCGGCCGATGCAGGGTTGAGTTTGAGTTTGCTGATTGCTCCCACCACACCGCTTGCGCGGGCTCGGGACATTGCCCAAGCGTGCTCGGGTTTTGTTTATGTGGTGTCGCGGGCGGGGATTACCGGCGCGGGTCGAAGCTTGCCCGCCGAGTTGCCCGATCGCCTGAAAACCTTGCGGGAGGTCACCGACTTGCCCATCACCGTGGGATTTGGGGTGAGCAGCGCCGCACATGTGCGAGAGGTGGTGGCGGTGGCGGATGCGGCCATTGTGGGATCGGCTTTGGTGAATGCCGTGGCCAGCGCTGCAAGCCCCATTGCTGCGGGGCGGGCCATGATGGATGAACTGGTCACGGGGTTGACTGCGTAATGAGGGCAATGGAGGGGATGGAAGAAAGAATATGTAGCGGCTGGGGGGTCGCAACCTTCCCCGCCCGATTACAATCTTCCCCAGTCCCCCGTCAGTCCCCAACCCCTCACGTCGCGGTGCGACGTGACTGCCACGAAAGTGCTTTAACTGCATGTTGCCTATTGCCCCCCTGTTTACGGTATCGGTGTTTAATTCGTGCTTTGACTTTTGCTTGACGTCGGGGCGTCGTCATTTGTGGGCGGCGGTATGGACGGTGGTTGCGGTTGCTTCTTTTGGGGTTTCTGCGGGCGCTCAGTCTCCCGCTGACACGGGGCCTTCAGCGTCTCAAATGACGGCTGACTTATTGGCCAGTTTGGCGTTGGAAACGTTGGCGCCCGATGACGTGGAGTCGGAACCGACATCAACATCGGTGGTGCCCGATGCCGAAAAACCTGCGGCGGATGCCGCCGACGTGGTGCAGCCAGACCAATATGTGCGTGCTCAAATTTTGTTGGATTTGGCATTGGAACAAGCTCCCGATGATGCGGGGTTGTGGCGGTTGCGGGCGGACTTGGCCGACCGATTGGGTGATCGTGCAACGCAAGCGATGGCGCTTCGGCGCTATGTTGGGTTGCGTCCTGAAGATGACGCGGTGCGGCTTCGGCTAATTATGTTTGAGCTGGCAGATTTGGAAACCCTTGACGGCCGGTTGGCATTGCTGGAACAACAATTGGCCGACACAAAATCGCATGGTCACACGCCTGCATTGGTGTCGCGGTTGGCATCGTCGGCGGCCCAAGCGGCTCATGAACTTGGCGACGATGCCAAGTTTGTGAAATACCTGCGGTTGGCAGGGCGCACCGAAACCGCCAACGCCGATGCCGCCGCATTGATGTATGCCTTTGCCGAATCGCGCGGGGCCAGCCCAGAGCAACTGGCTGCGGCGGCGATCAACAGGGTGCGTGCGGATCCTGTGGGGTCGGTCACCCGCCGATTGTTGGCTGCACGGCTGGCGGGGGTGGCGGCCTACAAACATGCGGCAAAGCAATACGACGTATCAAGTCGCATGCCTCAAGCCGCGCCGTTGGAGCCGCTCGAACTGGCGGGATGGGTGCGGGCACTTATTGGAGCAGGTGAATTAGAAGAAGCCTCGCAGCGGTTGGCAACCTACGAAGCGTTTGTACAACAGCAAGCCAATGCCGGAACGCCCGTGCCCGAGCCACCGGTGGAGCTCACGTTGCTTCGACGCGTGCTGGACGGCGAGGGTGATGCGGGGGTGGCGGCTTATGAACGGGTGGTTGCAGCACTGCAACCCGCCGCCGACTCAGGTGACGCCCATGCCGCGTTGGATTTGGCGTGGATCATTGCGGTGTTTGGCCCAGACACCCAGCCTGTGGCCGAGTTGTTACGCGACCAAGATCCTGACGACCCACGCTATGCCCGAGCAAGCGGTTTTGTTTATTTACGTGAGGGTGCCGACAGTTGGGCTCGCAAAGCCTTTGAACAGGTGGCCGACCACGACACCATTTCAGCTTATGGGTTGGCGAAGTTGATGGGACGTGATGATGCAGGCATCGCCCGCCAGTTGCGCGAGGTGATTCGCCAATCGCCCGATGGTTTTGGGGCGGCATTGGCCACACACCAATTGCGTACTGAAGGGCGTGACGTTCCTCCCACTGCGGGGGGCCGGGGCGTGGTGAATTTGATTAACCGACTTCCCAGTTCGCTTTGGCGTTTTGATCTGGTTCGCAACCCTTGGGTGGGCGTGAAGGCCACCATGGTTCGTCATCGCATGAAGCAGTTTGAACCTTTGGCCGCTGAAATCACGCTTCAAAACCTGACTGATTTCCCCTTGCCCTTAAACGACAGCACGGGGGTTGGGCACACTGCATTTGTGGCTCTTTCGCTTTATATCGGAGGCCAACCCATGGGGGCGGCCCCCACCATTGTGGTGGATTTGGGGCGGCGGCTGGTGCTGATGCCTGGTGAACGTCGCAGTTTTACCGTTCGACTTGATCGCTCGCTTTTTGGGGCGAGTTTGGCACGCACCATTCCTGCGACGGTGAGTTTTAACGGCACCTTTATTGTGGGCCCCGAACTGAATGCTTCGGGTGGATTTTCCACCGGGCCGCTGGGCGGCATTGACACCGTGCGTTCGGCTCAGGTGCTTATTGAGCCAGCGAACAATCAGAATGTGACGACATGGATTGAACGCATGACTGCGGGCCATTCTGCAGATGACCCACGTGTGTATTTTGCCGCTTTGGCTCGCACGGGTGCGGCCCACGCACAAATGGTTCCACCTGCGGTTGAGATGGCGCTCGCATCACAAGCCGTTGAAGCACTGACCGAGGTGTTTCGCAACAGTGACGTCCGCACCCGTGCGTGGATTTTGCTCACCCTTGGGGCGCGTGACGATGCGGGATCAGACTTTCGCCCGCTTTTTGACCAAGCGGTGCGCAGCGACGAAGAACTGGTGCGGGTGGCCCATTTGGCCACCCATGTAGACGACCCGCAGGCGCCCGCACTCACTTCAGCCATTCGCGATGGAGGCCCGCGGTTGCAACGCTTTGCTGAGGCTCTGCGTGACGCGCTCAAACGCAATCCTGGGGGACGCTGAGCTTTGACTGCCCCTGGCAACACGGTAAACAAGGCAACCCGCCGATTGGCCAAACGGATTTTTGCCGCTGAGACGCTCTATCGCCTTGACCGGCTTTCGGTTTGGGGGCCTGAAACTGCGTTGGAAGCAACGTGCGCCACATTAAATGAAGACGCTCGTGCAGCGGCGGCATGCGATTTTCTTTTGGCCGATCTCGATTTGACCAATGCGTGGCCAGCGCCCGATGATGTGTTTTCACGTTTGGTGTGGGGCGGGCAAATGTTGTTGGTTTCTTCTGATCGAGCCCGCATTGAAGACGCGGCCCATCGTTACGATCGCCACCATTGCTTTGACTTGGAAGTGGCCCCCGCACCCACCCGTGGACGCCTGCGTGGGGGGCTAAAGTGGTTGGGCTTGGCGACGCCACGGCGTTTTTATGCGGTGATTCGTCGGGTTTCATTGCTGGCGCCCGGAGAGCATTCCGACCGTTCGACGTTTGACGTGCGACTGGTGCGTAAGCCTGAATTGGGCCCGGGCTACATCGTGCGTAAACAAGTGCCCACCCATCGCCGGGTGGCGGGGCGTCTGCACGATCGCTTTCCCGATGCAGGGCATGAACTGCTTATTTCGCGTGCCACCAAATTGGTGGGCAAAGTGTTTCCGGTGTTTCTTACCCGTGAAGCGGGCTTTCTTCAGCTTTTATCACGCGACTTGCCTGCGACTTTTGCAAACCGTGTGCCAAAAGCATTGGGCTTAGAAAAAGCACCCGATGGCACGGTCAAGCGGCTTTACATGACATGGCTGCGCATGGACCGCGACCCGATTGATCAAATTGATTTTGCGATTCAAGCAACCGAGTTGTTAAGTGTGGTGCACGACACCGT
>JAZGFZ010000075.1:0-12626 GCA_036480015.1 Algisphaera sp.
ACATCCATACCCAACGCTCGGGCCATTTCAATGGCTGGGGCAATCACCCGCTCTTCTTCCTCTCCAAACTGGCCGTTCTCACCCGCATGAGGATTCAAACCACACACGGCAATACGCGGCTTTTCAATGCCCATACGGCGCAGAGCAGCGTGCCCTAGATCGATGGGGTCAAACACGCTTCCAATCGTTAACAAATTGCGCAACTCCATCAATGGAACATGAATGGTTGCCAACACCACGTTCAAATCAACGGTGTCGGTTTGCGCCCGAAACATCATCGCCACCCGTTTGGCCTTGCTGCGATTTTGAAGAAGCTCGGTGTGCCCCGGAAAGCGAAAGCCCGCCAACTGCCATGATTCTTTACAAATGGGCGCCGTCACGATGGCATCAATGCCGCCTTCTTCAAGCGGTCGCCGCGTCGCGGCAATGGCATCATCTAAAAAACGCATCGACGCCTGACCACCCCGTTTGCTGGGCCCGGGATCACGCACATTTAAAATCGAATACTCGTCATAATCCAACACCACCACATCGTGTACCAAATCGTATTCCGCCCGAGGCGAGTCATGCTGCAAACGATGCCAAAAAGAATCCAACTCCGCCAAATCAGCGGCATAGGCCATCAATTCATTCAATCCGTAAACCACAAAACGAGCCAGCTTTCGCACCTCTGGATCTGCCAACGCCTTCACCACCACCTCGGGCCCCACACCACCCGGCTCACCCATGGTGATACCAATGACCGGCTTACGGTCCAAAATCGCGGGCAATTCCATGGGGGGCTTCGGCATCATGAAATTGTAGTTGGGCTTAAGTACTCGGGGGCCCGTCGGGCCATCAAAAACGACAACAGAATATAAAGGCCTTTTCCATCAAGACACCACGCGTGCGTTTTTTTACGGCCATTGGCCCGCGGCGGCTTCAAAGCCAAGCCCCTCACTGTCGTCTTTGGCCACACCCCTTACTATCACAGCCTAAACACCTTCGCTCCAACATCCCCTCTTATGACTTTCGCCTCAGCCATCATGCTATTGATTCTTGCCGCCCTACTGGCGGCCAGTGCTTTTTTTAGTGGAAGCGAAACGGCGCTGTTTAGCCTCACCCGCCATCAGCGGGCCCGCTTCGGACGTGACACCACCATGACAGGTCGCACCCTGCACACCCTGCTGGGCGAAACACGCGGGCTTCTCATTACGTTGCTACTGGGCAACATGCTTGTCAACGTGCTGTATTTCGCCATCAGTTCGGCATTGATGCTTCGCATGGGCAGTCAACCTGGCATGCCCACGTGGGCGATTGCACCCTTGGGTCTTGCACCGCTTTTGGCCATTATTTTATTGGGCGAAGTGCTGCCCAAACTCACCGCCGCCCGGGGGCCCGAGGCCTTTTCTCGTTTCGTGGCCTTGCCACTGCTCACCCTTCACCGTGGGGTAAGCCCCGTTCGACAATTTGCGTCGGTTGCGATCGTTGGCCCATTGGCCCGACTACTCACCCCCGGCCCCGCCGCCCCGCACTTGGGGCCCGACGATTTGGCCGCCATGCTCGACCTTTCACGACGTCATGGCGTAATCGACCACGATGAGCAACGCGTGCTCGATCAAGTACTCAACCTAGGCCAACTTCGGGTGCGTAATCTCATGGTGCCACGGGTTGATATTCAAGCCTTTGACCTCAACGCCAACCCGGCCGAGCTGCGCCAACTCATCGCCCGCACGCGACTGCGTCATGTGCCTGCCTTTCGTGGCGATCTTGACCACGCGACGGGCCTTCTTTACAGCAAAGAGGTGCTTCTTCGAGAGCCTTGTTCCACAAAAGAAATCGAAGCCTTGGTACGGCCTGTGCCCTATGTGCCTGAATCTCAACGGGCCGACCGCACCTTGTTAGACCTACGCCGAAGCGGCACCACTTTCGCCTTGGTCGTGGACGAATACGGCGGAACGGCCGGCCTCATTACCCTTGAAGACCTTGTCGAACACTTGGTGGGTGAAATTCCTGGCGCCTACGAAAGCAGTGGCGAGCCAACGGTTCGTTTGCTATCCCCCGGTCACTATCACGTTGATGCCGACTTACCCGCCCACGGCTGGCTACCCACGTTTGCCGGGCTCAACGCCTTCGACTCCGCCGCACTCACAGGCGCTTGCACCGTTGGCGGGCTGGTCATGGCACGTCTGGGACGTGTGGCCCGCGTGGGCGACCGTGTGGTGCTGGGACAAGTTGTTCTCACAGTCAAAACAATGCAAAGCCACCGCATTCAAACCGTTGAAATCGCATTGGACCACCACGCATCGCTTGCTGGAGACTCTGCGTGACCAGCCAAGCCACTTTTTTTTGGTCAGCCCTCACCTTGGCAGGCCTCGCAGGCTCGGCTTTGTTTTCAGGGCTCGAAACCGGCACCTACACCCTCAACCGTGTTCGGCTTCAGGTCTACGCCGATCGTGGGCGCCGCACCGCCATGCGTTTACGCCAACTGCTCGATCAACCTGCCGCCCTTTTGGCCACCCTGCTCATTGGCAACAACTTGGCCAACTACCTTGGCACTTTTGGCCTCGCGGTGCTTCTCGAAGCCGCCGCCTTTGGCCCCGGCCAGGCGGTGCTTCTCAATGTTCTCATCATCACACCCCTTTTGTTTGTTTTTGGCGAAACACTGCCCAAAGACATGATGGCCGCCCACGGCGACCGGCTCATGTATCCCCTCACCCCCGTGCTCTCAATCGCCCACCGACTGTTCACCGCAATGGGCTTGGTGCCACTCATCCAACTGTTTAGCCGCTTGGCCATTCGCATCATGAAACTTAAAGGCGACCCCACCACCTTTGCCCCCCGACGCCGTGTTCAATTGCTAGTGCGCGAAGGCGTGGGCCACGGCGCACTCAGTGACGAACAATCCGCCATCGTAGACCGCGTGCTACAGCTCAGCGGCCGACGTGTGCACGAGGAAATGGTCCCATGGAACCAAGTGGTCACCCTAAGCCTCAACGACACTCCCAATCGCCTTTGGCAACTGGCCGAGCGTAGCGGGCGATCACGGTTTCCCGTATGTGATGCCGCTGGAAAAGTGCTGGGGGTCATCGACCTATTTGACGCGCTGTTGCATGGTCAAAAAAATTGCCCCCCCATCGCCGAATTGCTCTCGCCCATCACCCGCATTCACGCAAACCACCCACTACGCGAAGCCCTTCAAACCTTTCAACGCCAAGGGCTGGCCATTGCCGTGGTAGAAGAAACCCAAGGCGGCGCCCCGGTGGGCCTCATCACCGTCAAAGACCTGGTCGAGCCCATCACCGGTGAACTCACCACGTGGTGACCCCACCACCACCTGCCTTTAAACACTTCAACGCAACAACACCAAATGGCAAACCCACGCTTCAAAAAGCACAATCAACCGAAGCCGTCGGCACCGCCATCACGCTCCCGAAGCTGTCGCTCCCTTTCTTCTTTCAACTCGCCAAGCCGATCGCTTCGACGATCATCATTGATCATCCGCGTTTCAATCAATCCCGTCTTCTGATCGAGTACCAAGGCGCGAATCTGCGTTGACCCTCCAGAAACAGTGCTGCTCACCGTATCCACATCCAACAAAATTTTCCCGATGTCCATCGGCACACCCCCGGAAGCATCTTCGGTGGCCACACCACCAATTTCATTGCCCAACACCTCAGGAAATTTTTCATTCTGCCACACACCATCGTAAATGGTCCAAATTTCAAACTCGGCCCGTTTTTCTGCGTAATTGCCACTGGTGACAAAATACTCATACCGTGGGGTTAGCACGACGGGAGCCGACCACGGCATCTCTGCCAATGCCTGAATATCCGGCCCAATCGAAACACGATCGTAATTTTCTTTGAACTGCTTTTTCGTCAAACGCGTTTGACGATAAAGCGGATTAAACACCCCCGCCACCAATTTGTAACGGTAGGTGTGCCCCGGTTTGCATGTGATGTCATGGGCCCATACTTGAACCTCGTCCTCTTGCTTGCCATCCTGCAAACCCGAGGCCCCCATCCCTGAGGCCGCACCCTGCATATCTTGGGAACGGAGCCCAGGATTTCGCCCACCCATTCCTGCGTCAGAGATGCCGGGCTCATCAATACCACGCAAAACGTCAAGTTCCTTCTGTTTTTCACCCAATTGCTCTTGAAGCGTTTCAATTTTCTTCTGCGTTTTTTGAGCTTCTCGTTCGGCTCGGCTGCTCCCCGACGTGCTGCGCGGCGACCGCGTAGGACGGCGACTTGGACCCTCTGGCCCCATCATGTCAGAAGGTGGTGTCGAAGAGGGCCTTGTCGAAGGACGCCGCGATGAACGCGAGCTCGACCCCGACAGCTTTTCAAGCTGTTTCTGAATACGTGCAATCGCTGCTTCGAGACTTTTGATCTGTGCTTTTTCTTCTTCGGTATACGTTCGATTGGTCGCGTCAGGCGGCGTCCACACGCCGTTGTTCAATGTCGGAAAAGAAGGTCGCCGAATTTCGGCTTGCTGCCCAAGCACGTCACTTTCCAAGCGATCTGCTTCACCTCGACTCAACTGAGGCCGGTCGTCAGGCAACACACCAAATTGCCCGGGAATGGGTCGCACAACCTTGGACTGCCCCCACTGCCCCCTTGCTGCATCAAGTTCTTCACGCACGAGATAAACACCGGTAACCGCCAACCGGCGGCTCCACACACTTTTATCGATTCGATCATCAGCCGTGGTGCCTGAACTTTCTAACCGCTTACGCCACTGCGCCATCGAAAATTTCCCGCGCACCGATACATACGGAAAATCTGCCGGGCGGCCTCCCCCAATGATTTCGCGAATCGCCGAAACAGAATCAATGTCTTTTGCATCCGAAGCATCCGCAAGCACACCATGCCCTGTTTTTACCACCAAATTAAAGGTCACAGGCGGACTGGGAAGAACCTTCGCCGGATAGTTGGGCGTATCTCTCACCGCGAGCTTTCCTTCAAGCCCGCCCCCCGACAACATTCCCTGAAGTTGGCCTTCGGCCACAGGACGGTTGTAGAGCTTCGCGAAATTTTCAGTGTATGCCGGAGGCGTAAACGCCTTCACGGGGCCTTGGGTTTCATTGAGCTTGCCATCAAGTCGCTTCACCTGTTTTTCGACCTGCTCAACAATTTCACCTGGGCCAACCTCTTTGCCGCCCAAGGTGATGGCGTTGGGCTTACCCAGCAAAAACTGCGTCGCGCCGGCTCCCAAAAGGACCGCCAAGCCCACGCCCAAGACCAATTTTTCGGTGTGCTTTTGAAAAAAGCCCAATTCATTTGCGGGCATAAGTCACCTGCTTCAAGGGAGGTTTATCGTCGAAAACGCAATTCGCACCACAGACATCAGGTCTTTATGTGGCGCTCTATACAAAACAAACAATCACATCAAACACTTCGCACGGCAGGCCAAGCCTTACCGAGGTGGACCGCCGTATCCCGGAGGTGGACCCCCACCGTATCCCGGAGGTGGACCACCGCCCCCACCACCGTACCCCGGAGGCGGGCCGCCGCCGCCGTCATATCCTCCACCATCCGACGTGCCCACCTCGTCAGAAGGCCCTGTCAATCCCACATACTGCTGCACCACGTCGGGCATCAATTCCTTGGTCCAATCGCGTAGCCACACCGTTTCGATGATCAGCTCTGCATCCACAATGTCACCTGCGCCGTAAACGTAATACGCACCCAATACTTCAGGGCCATAAACATCCAACGCTGTGATATGGGTATCCAAAACCGTCATCAAGTTTGTTTGGCTAATGGCGTTGAAAAACGTGGGCAATTGTTGGTAGTCCACATGAATATGAACCCGAGCATGCCGCACATCAAAAATTTGATTCGAGCCGCGCCCCGTGGGACCATAATGAAAATTATCCGAAAGCTTGATTTCTCGCGCTTGATCGGTCATCCCACCCTTCGGTGGACCGTAAGCCCCCGAACCGCGGGTCGTGGCATTCGACGACAACATGCCCACGCCACCGGCCGAATGCAAACCCACGTATCCAGGAATCAATTCCGCCCGCAACAGACGTTTGACCGGTGCGTTCAAAACACTCGACTCAATCCGCTCACCGTCTTCATCCACTCCATGATCACGTTCATTCGCCACATCATTGGCCCGTGCAATCGCCTGCACCAAATCTTCCATGATCCACAACTGCAATTGCCCCTCCCAAAGTTCTGCCGGTTCAGGTGATTGGGGCGATGTCGCAAGCGTTGCTACCTCCAGCGGGAAATCAGGATTCGGGTTGCGCGAATTACCCAGCCGGGCATTGCCGTAAATATTAAAACGCTCGGCGTGTTCCAAGAGTCGATTCATCAGCTCACGCTGAAGCTCCACCTTCATCTGCCTTTTTTCTGCTTCGGTCATCGCCGATTGATCACGTGTCTGCGTCGCCTCTGCTTGACGTTGGCCCATAAACGCCGACAACTCATCATCCGCCAACGGCATTCCAGCATTGAGATAAGGCATCGACATGCCCGTTTCCTGCGCCAAGCTTTCGGCCTGTTCTGCGTTGCCCATCAACGCCTGAAGCGCCTTGCCATAGTTGTTTTTGGCGGTAAACCGCATGTCTGCTGGCGTATCCGGGAACAACGCTTCAACCAACAAATCGTGTCCCGCACGGTTGATCCCCAGAGCGGCCTTGATGATGTCATCGGCTTCACGGTTAAGCCCACCATAGATCTCGCCCATCACATCCACAATGGGTTGATTGATGGTGAGTCCTGCGATTTCCTCCGGCGGATCATCGGCATTGGAAGGCGGCACCGTGACCATTTGCCCCTGCAACGATCTAATACGCGTAATGTCTTTTTGCGGCTGCGTAGCAGACGCACGCATCGCGGGCGCTTTTGAAAACTTAATCCAACCCATAAAACCAACCGACAGAATAATCAACAATGCCGACAACACCGTCATCATGTTCGACTTCATCCAACCAATCACGCTTTTCATCGATTGACCTCCTGCGAAACCGCGGGGTTAAGAACCAAATCATGTTGCAGAGAACCAATCGCCAAAACCGCCCCCTTGACCGACGCATCTGCGGCAGGTTCCGCCTCTATGGATTCGCCCTCTGGCACCGGAACAGCCTCATCCAATGGAACCGACTCTTCTGTGGTTTCAGGTATTTCCACATCAACAGGAACCTCTGTCTTTGGCCGCGATGGCGTGTGGTCAACACGCGGGCGAGCGGCCTCGGGCGAGCGCAACTCAACAATAAGCTGCACCACAAATTCCCAATCACCATCCACCGACTCATCCGCCAACGGTGAACGTGGAAGTATTTCAGACACATTGACTGTCGTCGCCTCACCACCTCCAGCCCCACCACGGCCGCCGCCATACGCACTGGCACCGCGGTAATTTCCTGCCGCCTTCGCCGTGGATGCAGAGGCAGAGGTAGAAGCGGCCCCCGTCACCTGAGACAAGCTCCGAATTGGATTGCCTTTGGGAAATTTAAATACGTACGGGCGATTTTCTTGATCTGCATGATCACGCAACCACCCTAAAAACTGGTTGTTTAGCGCCTTGTCCGCTTGAGCCAACGGTGTACGCCCACGAATCGTAACCAAGAATTGCGGGCCCTTGCTTGGGGTTGCCTCTTCGCCCTCAGCCGCGTCTGTGCCTGCGGTAAAAAACTGATCAATGGTAAAGGTTTTCGCTGCAACCTCTGCAAAATTCACGTTGACAGACGCCTTATCACTGGGCTTGGCCTGATAAACACTTGAAATTCCATCGATGTACAGCCGGCGTCGCTGACCCCGCGGGATCGCGGCTTGTGCCGCAAAATCATTGCCCAGCATTTCAGGCTGCGGATCAATCGCAAGTGTGGCAAGCCCAATGTCTTCAATCAAATGCGACCAAATATCTCGGTGATCCAACACCCGACGAAGATTTTCGATGAATTGCCGCGGGTCGGAAGTCGACCGAATTTCATCCAACTGCGACACAAAACCGTCTGCCCGATTCAACACCGGTTTTACCAATGCACTGCTGCGATCCAAACTGTCAGAAAGCGCCTGCGCATCCACAAAGTACTTGGTGCCCACCAACCCTGCGGCCGCCACAAAGCATGCGGCACTGGCGGCAATCCACGGCTGTTTTGCTTTCCACACCCGGGCCGCAATCACATGGCTCGGAAGCACATTGGCCGTCACACGCTCAAGCTTCAGTCCTTGCAAAGCCAAGCCGTAGGCTGTGGCCATGTTCATGGCATGGCTCGAAAAATCAGCTTCTCGACGTCCGTCGATTTTTAACCGCTCAAACGACTGCGGACGAATAACCTTCATCTGCAATTGCTGCTTTAAAAACTTTTGCAGCCCCGGCAACTTAAATGTCGAACCAAGCCCCACCAATTCGGTCAATTTTGAGTCGCGGTTAATCGACTGGTAATACCCCAGTGACCGCTGAACTTCTTGCACCAAATCCGCAAACACGGCCCGCATGGCTTGAAAAATTTGCTTGGCGTACTTGCTGGTCGCCGCTTCTCGTTTCAGTTTTTCTGCCTTGGGAAAACTAATTTTAAATTGCTTGACCAAAGCCTCGGTGAAATTGTTGCCGCCAATGGGCAACGTACGCAACCAAATGCCACCCTCTTCGACAATGATCACGTCGGTGGAAACCGTGCCAATGTCCATGTACACCGTGCCCTCGGCATGGCCCTGCTTGTCAAACTGAAAAGCGTTGTAAACCGCCACCGGCGACAACGTGAGTGCTTCCAGCCGAATGTCCATCGCTCGGTAGTTGGACAAATGCTTCACCACCCGATCTTTGGTGATTGCAAAAATCCCAACCTCAATGTCAGGGTCATCTGGTTCCTGAAACACTTGATAGTCCCACTCCACATCTTCGATGGGAAACGGAATCTGCTGCTGCGCTTCAAAACGAACAATGCTGGGGATTTTTTTTGCTTCAACCGGCGGCAGCTTGGCAAACCGGGCAAAGGCCATGTTGCCAGGCACCGCCGTCACCACAGGTGTTTTTTCCAAAGAATGCTTTGCCAAAAAAGCTTCCAGCCGATCGCGTACCGCAGCATCGGCGTCGTAATCAGGTGTGGTCAACACGTGTTTGTAAGGCAACACCTCAAAATCAGCCACACGAACCTCGTCGCCACTGCGCACCAATTTGATGGCCTTAATGGCATTGGACCCCACATCAATACCCCAAGCTTCGTTTTTCTTGGCCATGGCTGCTGCTCCTGTCGCAGGGGCCGCGGGCGTTGATCGGGCGCCGCGGCAAATAAAATCGGTCTGTCTAAAAAAAGGACACGCCCCAGGGTGGGGTCGCGAGTACGACATTCATGCGTATGCGTCTGGCAAAGCAGGCGAAGCACAGGTCGTATGGGGGGGCGGGGCATTACACCATCATTGTTTCACAGCGTAATCAATATCAGAACAAGGGATAAATGAAAATGGCCCGGCTTGTGGGCCACACGGCAAATACCGCAGGCGCCCTTTATTTAAAGGGGGAGCCCATGGCAGGTCAAGAGCTTTTCTATCAGTTTGCGAGCTCCCTGTAACCCCCAACCGACACAAGGACCGAGAACCAGCCCCCCACGGTATCCATCGTTTGACCCCACGCACCCTGCCCAGCACAATGCCCCCTTCGGGGCCGTAGCTCAATTTGGGAGAGCGCTGTGTTCGCAATGCAGAGGTTGAGGGTTCGATCCCCTTCGGCTCCATTTGATCCACCTGACAAGGCTTTGGGATCAATTTGCGGTTTCACCCAACCTCCACGCGTTTGACGCCATGGCCTCCCCCGCTTACCTTTTGCTGCTCGACCGAGTGAAAAATTCGTCTGACTGCTGGGCCAAGATGGCCAAAGATCAGATAAGTCTAACTTAGACAAGGGCTTCGATATGCTCCCCGTTCAACGTAAAACCCGCACCCAAACCCGCAAGGGCCGCTCCCACCACGCACTTAAGACCGCTGCACCGGTCACGTGCCCCCACTCGGGTGAAATCCGTCAGCCCCACACGGCTTGTCGTGAAACCGGCTACGTCGCGCCCAATGGCAACCGCCCGGGCTTCTTCTTGGATCTCAAGATCCTACGCAAAAAAAACAAATAAGGGGTTAAGCCCGTGCGAATCGCAGTAGACGTCATGGGCGGCGATCACGCCCCCGATGCGATCCTAGACGGCGCTTTAAAGGCCGTTGAACACCTTGACACCGCCGACGAGCTCCTGCTCATCGGCGATGAAGTGGTTATTCGCGAAGGAATCGCCAAAGCCGGGCTTCAAAACGACAAACGTGTCGCCATTGAAGCAACCACTCAAATCATCACCATGGCCGACCCGCCGGTGTCTGCCTTGCGCAGTAAACCCGACAGCTCCATTGCCCGCATGGCATGGCTGGGTAGCAAGAAAAAAGCCAAAGACCAACACTGCGATGTCATCATCAGCGCAGGCAACACCGGGGCCTGTGTTGCGGCAGCCCAAATGAACATGCGGCGTATTCCGGGCGTCCACCGCCCGGGCATTGCCATCACCCTGCCCACCTTCCATGGTCCTGTGGTGGTGTGCGACGTGGGCGCCAACCCCGAGCCGCGCGGCATCCACCTTCATCAATACGCCATCATGGCCAGCGTCTATGCCGAAAAGCACTTGGGCATCGACAACCCCAAAGTGGGCGTCATGAACATCGGCGGTGAAGAAGCCAAGGGCACCCCACTGGTTAGAGAGGCCAATGCCCTGTGCCGTGCCGACAAAGACCTTAATTACGTGGGCTATGTCGAAGGTCGCGATCTTTTCGAAGGCAAAGCCAACGTGGTCGTCACCGAAGGCTTCACTGGAAACGTTGTGCTTAAACTTGCCGAAGGCCTTTCGGTGGGTATTTTCCGCACCATTGCCCACGAAATTTTCGCAATCGACCCCGATCTTGCGGTGCGTTTTGAGCCTGTTGTCAAAAGCATTTACAAAAAACACGATTATCACGAATTTGGCGGAGCCCCCCTTTTAGGCGCCAACGGCATCTGTTTAATCTGCCATGGCTCCAGTGAAGCACGCACCATCACCAACGCCGTCGTCAAAGCACGCGACTATGCCCAAAAAGGTGTAAACGAAACCATCTCCAAGGCCCTCGTTTCCCACGACGAAAAACAAATCAAACGGGCTGCCGCAGCCGAGCTTGAAAACGATTCCAAAGGCGGCGACGTATGACCTCGCGCGTCGCCACCGCCCGCGGCGGCGTCGCGATTGTCGGCACGGGAATCGCCCTGCCGCCCCGCGTGCTGACCAACGAAGAACTCGCCCAACGTGTCGACACCAACGACGCGTGGATCACCCAGCGCACCGGCATCAAAACCCGTCGTGTGGTTGAAAACGGCCAAACCGTCCGCGATCTATCGCGAGACGCACTCAAAGCCGCGCTCGACAACGCCAAGCTTGATCCCGCCGAGCTGGACATGGTCATTCTTGCCACCATCACCCCTGAAATGGTGTGCCCCAACACCGCCGCCCGCGTGGTGGCCGAACTGGGTGCCAACCCTGCTGGCGCCATGGACCTTTCCGCCGCATGCTCAGGCTTTGTGTACGCCATGAACGTGGCCACCGCACTCATTGAAACAGGTGCTTACCGCACAGTGGGCATCATCGGCGCCGAAACACTCAGTCAAATCGTCGACTACACCGACCGGCGCACCTGCATTCTTTTTGGCGATGGCGCCGGTGCTGCGGTGCTTCAGGCGGTCGACGACCCACAACGCGGCTGCCTGCACCAAGCCATGCACAGCGACGGCCGCCTATGGGGCGAGCTTTATGTGCCACGCGATGAAAGCCAATTGCCGCCCGGCGCCAACTCCTTCACCGGCGCGTTTAACACGCTGCAAATGAATGGCCGCGAGGTCTACAAATTTGCCGTCACCACCACCCAGCGCATGATGCAAGAAGCCCTCGATGCAGCAGGTGTTCAACCCGAAGATTTAGCATTGGTCATCAGCCACCAAAGCAACAAACGCATTCTTGAATCAGCCCGCGACCGCTTTGGCCTGCCCGAAGAAAAACTCTTCATCAACATCGACCGATTCGGCAACACCAGCGCCGCCAGCGCCGCCATTTGCTTGCATGAAGCCCGCGAAGAAGGCCGCATCAAAGAAGGCGACCTCGTCCTCTTTTGCGCCATCGGCGGCGGCATGACGTGGACCACGTCTTTGTGGCGTATGTAAAAACACGCCGCGCGTCACACCTCCCCGCCCCACCCTCTTTTTTCACGATTGTTCTTTTATGAGCCAGCCGAGCCAGCCCATTCTTCTCTGTCCTGGACAAGGCGCCCAAGCGGTTGGCATGGGACAAGCGTGGCACAGTCACTCCGATGCCGCCAAGCAAATTTTCGCGCAAGCCAACGACCTGCTGGGGCTTGACATCACAGCCCTTTGCTTTGAAGGCCCCGCCGAAGACCTCAACAAAACCGATGTCGCCCAAGCGGCCATCTACACCACCTCGATTGCCTGCTATCACGCGCTTCTCGAAAGCGATGTCGATGTAACCCCCCACGCCACGGCGGGGCTCAGCCTTGGCGAGTTCACCGCATTGCACCTCGCAGGCGCCTTTAACTTTGCCGACGGCCTCAAACTCGTACGCCTTCGTGGCCAAGCCATGCAAGACGCCGCCGACGCCAGCGAAGGCACCATGGTCGCGATCA
>JAZGFZ010000076.1:0-2946 GCA_036480015.1 Algisphaera sp.
TCAAACCCTTGCCCTCGATTCTCAGTCGCCAGTGAACTTAACCCCATGCCCGCGATGGGGTGGGATTCGAACACACGCATTTCGCGCAGCG
This sequence comes from Algisphaera sp., assembly GCA_036480015.1. Taxonomy (GTDB): domain Bacteria; phylum Planctomycetota; class Phycisphaerae; order Phycisphaerales; family Phycisphaeraceae; genus Algisphaera. The sequence goes on from JAZGFZ010000076.1 coordinate 92, forward strand.
AAACACAAAATAAGTACGCAGCGAAACACACGTGGGAGCGACGCCCGCAAGGGCGCCGTGGCGCCTCGTCACGTATCCCACCACGGTCACCAAAAAACTTAGACCGCGTTTCAAAATCACTCAAATTGCCGTGTAAACGAATCTTTTATGCCCCGCTGATCACTTTTCGTCACCCTCACCAAGGCGAAGATTTATCGCGTCGAACGGGGTTTCCGCCTTCGCGGGAATGACGAAAAGGCCCTCCAAAGTTAAGAATTAACAGGTGATAAAACGCACGCGGAATGCGGATGCCACTTTGCCCACATTTTGCCTTTTCTCCTCTCCCACTCAGCCCCTTCACATTCTCCCTTTCAAGAAACAGCCGCTGCGTCCCGAAAATAAGCCAGCTTGGGAAAGCTTGGCTCCACCGCGGCATCGCCCACAGGCGTGCACAAAACCCAGTGATTCGACTCCACCTCATGCAGGCGTGCTTCTTCTCCGCCATAGGGCGTTGCGGGGCTTGGGTCGGGATTGTGCGGCTGAACCGTAAAACCTGCGGGAAAATCGTCGGGAATGGTGGCGCCGTCCATCACGGTGTCCAAGCGTTCTACCCGGCGGCCCAACACAGGCATCGATCGAAGCAATCCACGCGTGTAGGGATGGCGAGGATGATTGAAAATCGCCCGAACGCTGGCAAACTCCACCACGCGCCCGGCAAACATCACGGCGACCACATCGGCATTTTCTGCCACCACGCCCAAGTCGTGGGTGATGAGCAAAATACTCATGGCTTTGTCGCGCTGGAGCTTGCGCAGCAATTCCAAAATTTGAGCTTGAATGGTCACGTCCAACGCGGTGGTGGGTTCGTCGGCCAAAAGCAAACGCGGCTGGCAGGCCAATGCCATGGCGATCATGATGCGTTGACGCATGCCGCCTGAAAGTTGATGGGGATATTCTTTGAGTCGTTGGTCGGGGTCGGCAATGCCCACATCGCGCAACGCCGCACTTGCAATCGCGCGGGCCTGGGAACGCCCCACATGGCGATGAAGCAACACGGCCTCCATGATTTGCTCACCTAAGGTGTACACCGGATTAAGCGAGGTCATGGGTTCTTGAAAAATCATGGCGATTTGATTGCCACGAATTTTACGCATTTGCTTGTCGTTTAACGAAAGTAGATCAACTGGATCACTCACTTGCATGGCGTGTTTCCCCTCGGTGTCGGCTTGGCCTTCACCCCCACGCCACACAATACGGCCCGCATCGTATTGCCCCGGCGGCGTGGGAATCAGCTGCAAAATGCTCATGGCCGATACCGATTTGCCCGAGCCCGATTCACCCACCACCGCCAGGGTTTGGCCGGGATACACCGCAAGATTCACACCATTGACCGCGCGTGTGCGCTGGCCTGATATCCCACGCGCCGGAAAGCTCAGGGCGAGGTTTTCAATCGTGATCAAAGGTTCGAGATCGGGCGTGGTTGTCATTTTGAAGTCGCCTTGGGATCCAATGCATCGCGTAGGGCCTCGCCCACCAAGTTGTAGGCCAACACGGTGGCAAAAATTGCCAACCCCGGAAAAGTCGCCAGCCACCAATAAAAACCGCCGCCCGCACCGGTGGCCTGTTCTAACAATTGCCCCCAACTGGGTTCATCAATCAACCCCAAGCCCAAAAAGCTCAGCGTGGCTTCATACAAAATAGCCGAGGCAATGCCAAACGATGCCGCCACCAATACCGGGGTAATGCCATTGGGCAGCATGTGGCGAAACAAAATCGACCACAACGGCAAGCCACAGGCCTGCGCAGCCTGGACGTAATCTTGCTTACGCAGCCGCAAAAATTCGGCCCGCACAAAACGGGCGTAGCCCGTCCACCCCGTCACGCCAATGATGACCATCATGATGTAAATATCACGCCCAAAAAACGCAATGAAGGTGAGCAGCAAAAAAAGCACAGGGATAGCCTCAAACACCTCCACCAACCGCATACCCACCAAATCGACGCTGCGTGAGAAAAACCCCATGAGCGCCCCCAGCACCACGCCAATCACCAAAGAAATGCCTGTGGCAATAAACCCAATGGCCATGGCAATGCGACACGCATGAATCATTTTGCTGGCAATGTCGGCCCCGGTGCGATCGGTGCCCAGCCAATGGGTAAAACCTGTGGGCGTCACGTGAGCCGCCCGCGCTCCAGCCGACCATGTGGGCGCCAAGGGCTTGGTCACCCCCGGCACATCACGCAGTCGATCAGAAGGTGAAAAAGCTATGGGTGGATACAGCGCCCAAGTGATCTCACCTGCCGCCACTTGCTCACGCACACCGCTGTAAACAACGGTTTCAGGCTGGGTCACAAACAAATACGAAAGTGATGTGATTGCCACTGTGCCCAACAAAAACAGCGCCCATCGCCACATGCCACCCATTCGTTTGCGCAGTAAAAAAAGAAGCACCACCAATCCAAGCACCGCAGGCAGTGCCACGTCGGCAGGCTTGAGATACTTCAAAAGTGGGCTTATTAGCTCACCATTGGCTTGACGCGCCACCAGCGGAAACGAATTGGCCAACAACGGTGCGAACACCGCACAAAACCCCACAAAACCCACGCACAAGCCACCCACCATTGCGCCAGGTCGACCAAATGTGCGGAACAACACGCCCGCAAACCAACCGCAATGCGGTACGGCCAATGCGGCATCGCGGGGCGTCACAGCGGCTTCAGAAGAATCTTCAGAAGGTCGAATAGGCTCAGTCATAGCTCACCCTCGGGTCGGCAATGGCGTAGCCCAAGTCGGCAATCAAAATCGACAACAACCCCAACACACCGCTAATGAGCGTGCCCGCCAAAATAAGCTCGCGATCACGCGCAAAAATGCC
>JAZGFZ010000077.1:0-3083 GCA_036480015.1 Algisphaera sp.
ACGACACCTTTTCGCTCTTGACCCACTTCGAGCTCGGCCATGAGTTTTTCGCTTTTTTGAGCCCGCTCAATTTCAAGGTAATTGCGGCGGCTGAGCATGACCTTTTTGGCACGGCGATTAACCTCGGCCACGCTTGCGGTGAGTTTTTGGCCCACGAATTGTTCAAGATCGTCAACATGAAAAATGTCGACTTGGCTGGCAGGCATAAACGCGTTGACGCCGTGGGGCATTTCAAGTTCAAGGCCGCCTTTGTTGGTTTTGACACAGCGTGCTTCAACCACGGTGCCGCGCACGATGTTGTCCCATGCGGCAAGCGACACGGCGCCTTCACGCGAGAGGTAGGCCAAGCCGCTGGCTTCGTCGATGCGATCGAGCACGAAGTCCATGATGGATCCCACGCGTGGAGCTCGCTCGAACTGAGCGCCAGGCACGATGCCTTGCAGTTTGGCACCGTTGCTCAAGGGCAGGCCGCCAATGATGTCGGCAAACACATCTTCGCCACGAAGCGACGCGATTTTGGCGCGAACAATGGTTTGAGAAACAGGGGCGCCGGGTTTGGTGGGCGGTGCGGCGGCGGGGTCGGGGGTGGCTTCCACAATGGATTGTTCGACCAAGGCGTCGAGTCCACCTTCGCCCATGGCGGCGTCGAGTTCGGCTTGAAGTTGATCGTCGACGCTGACGTCGGGTGTTGGGGTTGGCGTGGGGTTGGCGGCAGGCGCTGAAGCGGATGTTTCAACGGCGGGTGTGGGAATGGTGGGCACGGCGTCTGGCGTGGCGGCAACCGGATTTGCTGGGGCTTGAGCAGGGGCAGGGGTTGCGGGGGCAGAGGTTTCCGCAGCCGAAGGGGTGGGCTGGGTCGGTGTTTCGTCGTGCGCGTTCATGGTCGGGTTCTTTGGGATGTGGGGGACAAATGGTTTCGTGTGGGTTGACATTCGCGGCCGTCAAGCGGCTTGGCGGATTCGGGGAGTTTACCCGGGTTCGCGGGTGTTGGGGTTGAGAATTGCGGGATTGGGGCTTTGGGGTCTGTTTTCAAGCCTCTTTGCGGTTTATGCCAACAACTTACGCCAGCAGCAAGGTGGCGAGCACGAGCACGGTGAAATAGGCAGCAAGGTCGACCAAGGTGGTGACCACAGGGCCAGAGGCCATGGCGGGGTCGAGGCCAAAGCGGCGGAGCACCAAGGGCACGCTGCCGCCGATGACGGTGGCCAGAAGAAGGGTGGTGGGCACGGCACTGCCGATGACCGTGGCAAGCCAGACATCACGCTCCCACATAAACACCACGCCAAAAAGGGCCAAAGCCAAGGCGGCGCCGTTGATGAGTGCGGGCAGGGCTTCGGCAAGGGCCACGCGGCCCAGGTCGGCGGGTTTAATGAGTCCCAATGAAATTTCGCGCATGCTCACGGCCACGGCTTGGTTGCCGCCACTGCCGCAAAGCCCGGCCACCAACGGAAGAAAGGCCGCGATGAGTGGCACACGCTGCACGGTGTCGCGAAACAAACTGATGACGGCGGCAGACATCATCATGAGCAGCATGATGGGCACTAAAAATAACAGTCGGCGAAAGGCACGAGACACCACGGGCATGGAACGCAATTCTTCGCCGCCGACGATGCCGCTTACTTTGGCCAGGTCTTCTTCGGCGGCTTCGCTGCGGGCTTCTTGCACGGCGGCGCGTTGAACGATGCCTGCCAGTTGGCCTGCGTCGTCGATCACGGGAATGGCTGAAAGGTCGATGCGGTCAAAGAGGTCTTCGAGGTCGTCAACGTGGGTGTCAACGGACACGGTGGTGGGGTTGGGGGCGGTGAGTTTGGACAGGGACGTGCCGCGTGGCGACATAACCAGTCGTCGCATGGGCACGGTGCCTGCCAGGCCGCCGTGTTCGTGGGTGGCGTAGATGTAACGCACTTCAAACTCGGCGTATGTTTCGCCGTTGTCACGTAGGTCGTCGGCAACTTCTTCGACGGTGCGGCTGGCAGGGTAGGCAAGGTATTCGGTGATCATCAAACCGCCAGCGGTGTCTTGGTCGTAGCGCAGGCGGCGGCGGGTGTCGATCGCCTCTTCGGGCGACATGGCGTCCAAAATGGCTTGGGCTTCATGGTCGTCAAGCTCGCCGATGACATCGGCTTGCTCGTCGGAGTCCATTTCGTCGACCAGCGCGGCAGCGTCGGCAACGTCAAGGTCGCTCACCAAATCGGCGGCGTAGCTGTCGTGGAAGTGTTCGAGCAGGTCGGCGCCCAAATCCGGATCGTGCTCGGCCAAAAGGCTAAACAGTTCGGTGCGGTGGTCGTCGTCGAGGTGGCTGAGGGTGTAGGGGGTTTCGTCGGGCGGCAGGGCATGCAAAAACACCGCAACGTTGTCGACGTTGTGAGACGCGGTGGCGGCATCGATCAGCCGGGTGAGGGCCTCAATGGGGTTGGCGTCGGTGGACGGTGGTGGGGATGCGGGGTTAGTCACCGGCGGGCTCGGATTGGGCCATGACGTGTTGCCACTGAGCGGTGGCGATGGGGCAGGAGGTGTTGAAGTGCAGTGGGGTGAGGGTGATGTGGCGTTTGAAAAGCAAGTCAACATCGGTGCCGGGTTCAGGGGCACAAAAGGTCATGGTGCTCACACGCTGGTAAGTGGTGCGGCCGGTGTCGTCAACATCACGGTCGTAGGCAATGCCCATGGGGCTTAGCGAGGCGGGCACCACGGCAATGCCGGGGGCAGGCTCGGCGCCGTCATCTAAAATAGGAATATTGAGGTTGATGAGTGTGCGGGCGTCGAGTGGGCCAGCAAGGCAGCGGTCGATGGCGGTGCGGGCATGCGCCGCGGCGCGATGCCACTGCACATTGTCGAAGTTCCACGTTTTGAGGTGTAGGCTTACGGCAATGGCGGGGATGCCACTTAAATTGGCCTCGCGGGCGGCGCCCACGGTGCCCGAGTAAAAAACATTCACTCCAATGTTGGCCCCTGCGTTCATGCCGCTGATGACCAAGTCAAAAGGTTTGTCGGTGGTGTTTTTAAAAAGTGCGTGCAGTCCGAGCTTAACGCAGTCGGCGGGCCGTCCGTCGATGGCCCATGTTGTGTCGTCGCGTTTTTCAACG
>JAZGFZ010000078.1:0-6145 GCA_036480015.1 Algisphaera sp.
TTTTTCTGAATGTGAAGGACGCTTAAAGCTTTGGCCCACTGCCGCAACCAACTCCAAACAACGACGTTCAAGGCCACGAATTTGATCAATAAAGGCTTGCTCTTCACGACACAAATCAGACAGTGCAGACGCATCGCCCTTCGCCAGCGCTTGACGTTGACGTTCAAGCAAAGCACCCAGTTTTTTTTGCGATGCCAGTAATTCTGACAACACATCTTCAAGTGTAAACAAGTTTTTAACGGCGGTTTTATCCAACGGTGTCCACCTGCCCCTTCAAGCCGCTAGTGGTGTTGGTCAAACGGCCCGCAAGGCCAAGCCCACTGCTAAACGCAGGTGATGACGCAATACGATCCGCCAGCGTCGTGTCCAATTGCTGCCCAAAAACCTCTTCGGCTCGCCCACCATCGAACAGATCACTTTTAAAAGGGCTGTTGCGTAATTCAGCCAAAATAGGTTGAATCATCGCCGTGGCCACCAATTGATTACCCACCGTCTGGGCCTTTTCTTTTGCAGCCGCATCCGATTCGCGGGCCATTTCAAGCACCCCGGCAAAATCAGACATGCCCTGCGCCCCACTGCGCGGAAACAACGCAGCCGAGTCGCTCAATTGCGCGGTATTTAAAGGTGAAATCATCATGACTGACTTATCACGCAATGCCTATGCCAAAGCCTTTAATACAAAAAATTCGACGAATTAAAAACGGCGCAAAGCCGATCCATACATAAAACAACAAAAGGCACACCGCAATTTTTTGCGGCATGCCTCACTTGTGTTTCAAATCATGACGACGTCAAAATCGCGTCATATTTCAACGCATCACTGCTCAATCAATTGGGCATGCAATTGCCCGGCATCTTTCATTTGGCGAATGATGTCGATGCGATCTTGGGCAGGCACTTTCAGTTGATTAAAAGCGGCCAACAAATCACCCAATTGCGCACCACCCCGTTGAGCGGGATCCAGCGACAAAAACTCTTCGCTTATCAGCGTGGGCTCAGATTCCTCAGGCAGAGGTTGAGGCTCCAGCATGGTGATGGTGAGGCCTTCGTGGCTGATGATGGTGGGTGAAATTTCCACATCACCCGACATGACGATGGTGCCGGTGCGCTCGTTGATCACCACACGTGCGGCGCCCGTGACCTGGGTGCCATCAATGTAAGCCTCCATCACGTTGGCAATGAAAGACGCCGGATTCGTACGTTCGTATTCAGGCACCCGAATGAACACATTCTTGGCATCCACCGCACGGGCTACATCAGGGCCATCGGGTGAGACCAAGCCGTTGACCAGGGCCGCGATATTGTTCGAGGTTGTCCATGAGGCGTTGGGCTGATTCAAAACCAACTGAATATAACCCCGATCATCCATAAATCGTGCCCGCACCGACTTGGTCATTTTTGCGCCACCTTTAATCATTGCGGTGGTTGGGTTTTTTTCATCGGACACCGTCAGTGCCCCACGGGCAAGCGCCATTACATCGGAATTTTTGTGTTCTCCCACCATGGGAATTAAAAACAACCGCCCCCCCACCAAGCTTTTGGCCGGCCCCACCGTGGCCACCGACACATCCAAAAGATCGCCCTCGCGCACACCCTCGGCGGGCACGGTGGCTTCAACGGTGACCAAGGCCACCGATTTGCTGTCTTCAAGGTCACGCAACGAGGTTTGATCGTCGATCAGCCGCGACACCACCTCCACCAAAGGCCGGTGGGCGGGGGCAAAATCACCGCCATCGCCGGTTTTATTAAGGCCCACCACCAAACCCATGCCCACCAGGGTCGATGTTTCTGAACCTTTAATACGAACCACAGCGCCCAGTTCAAGAGCCGTGCTAGGCAAAGTGATCAACAACAGCGCCAGTGCGCAAAAGATGCGGGAGTTCTTCTTCATACCCCTTTGTTACGCAACGGTGATGCCGCCGCATAGCAAAGAAGCAGAAAGGGATTTAGCCGCCAAGAAATCATCAGGTTTCATTCCCTGCCTTTCTTGGCGTCTTGGCGTCTCTGCGCCTTGGCGTAAAGCTTTTCCGCGATGCCTCCTCACACAAAACGGTGAACAATTACAAAAAAAGGCTCCTGACCCCTTTTTGTTAAACTGGGTGTTTAAAGTGTTTTTTTAGGGGATGTCGCCCATTCACAAATAAAACCACACCGCTTAGTTGGGCAGCAGCCAATCAAAAAAGTCGGTCAAGGGCCCTTTTTCAGAGGCTTTCTTTAAGTAGCCCGTGTGTTGTTTTTCAATGAACAAGTCAGCCAACTGGCTACTCAAGACCGTGTTGTCGGCGGTGATGTCATCCACCCGGCAAACACCCGTGGCCACCAAGGTGTAGGTTTCGTGGTCCGAGCGAACATCTTTCCGGGCTTCAATCACAATGGTACCGTTGGGTTTCACGTCAATGATCGACGCCTGAATGCGGGCACTCATGGTTTGCTTGTTCACATAATCGCCATCACCCTTGAACTTGCGATCAACATTGAGATCCATTTTGACCTTGCCATCAGCAAAGGTATTGGGTGCCAAATGCGCATCCAGCAGCGTACTAAGATCCAATCGCGGAAACTCTGCCACCTCACCTTTCCAATCTGATTTTTTCTGCGTGTCGAGTGAACTGCTGAATGCCGTTCGGGTGTCTTCGCGAATGATGATCGTTAGCAAATCATGAACCGCAAATGTCACGGGCGGAGGCGATGTCACTGCGGTAAAACTGGCCTGGGCAATGGCGGGCGACAGTGTGCGGCGATCGGTTTGCCGACCTGGGCTGGCCGTTGCAGAACTTGCGATGGTTTCAGCCGCAAAGGGGTCTGCAAAAATGGCATCACCCGTTTCATACAGCGATGAACTTAATTCTTGCGCTGTTGCCGCGCCCGAAACAGACAACAAAACAGACAAAGATGTTACCGCAACGCGATTTATAGAAAAACGTGACATATCAAATCAATTCTGTGCGAGGGAAAGGGACGCGGCAGGGTCGGCAATCGTGGCGGTACGCGGGCCTGTGACCGTGGCGTAAAAATGTTCGCGGGTTTCATCGTTTCGAAAGGTAATCACTGCCCCCTTGACACCGTTTTCAGCGGCGCGACCCACCGTGCGAATGGCCAAGCGACCGCGACGCACCAACACGGTGACCAAATCTCCGCGTTTCACCAACAAATCAGGCTGAAGGTGTTTGGCAAGCACCGCAGTGCCCACCCGAAGGCTGGCCGATGCGGCTTGTCCCAACAATGCATCCAACGTCGCAACGGGTGTTCCATGGGCTTGGCCCAAGGCCACACGCTGCATGGCCACATTGTCCAGGGTGAATCGATCGCCGCGTCCAATGGGCGACACCACCACCACGGTTTCAACTTGGCGAACCACATCGGCCGTTAAGGTGATTTCATGCACGGCGCCATCGGCATCAAACCGGCGCACCCGCACAGGCACCCGCCCCAGACCGGTGCGCGATTGCGGACGAATTTCAACAAGCCCGCGCGGCGCGGGGGCATTAAGCCATGCCGCCGTGTCGCGGCCGCCACGGTAAGTGACTTCCAACGAGTCTGGTTCTGCCCCGGCCAGTCGATACAACGCTTCGGTGATGCGCTGTGAAACCGAAGACTCCAAAGAAACTTCAGGGTCAACGGCCAAATCCAACATGTCGTCAGAAACGACCACAACATGGCTCACGCCCTGTTCATCTTCTTCGGTTTGCGTTTGATTGGTTGCCCCATCGCTCGACACCACCCGACACGAACGAGCGCCCTTCACGGTGAGTTGCGAAAGATTCACGGCGGCTTCTTCTAAATGACGCTGCACCGTAGAAAATTGCACCACCACTTCAGAAGCTCCGACGGGCATGCGCCCCACCCTCAAGGTACGCAATGTCAACGCAGTGGCCCCTTCCAACTCTGCCACATCGCCAAGGGTGATTCCCACCCCCGAAACCGCCGCTTGTGGATGCAAACGAATGGTGTCGGCACTGGCCCCCATGGCCAAGAGCAGCAAAATAAAACCAAAAAGAATGTAACGCATCACGTTATTCCAAATGCAAAGGCCAACACAAAACCAAACACAATCAAACCACCGAGGCTTCTTCTTACCGGCCCAAACGACCCACCACTTGAAGCACTTCGTCTGCGGCTTCAATGCTTTGGCTATTCATTTCAAATGCCCGCTGGGTTTTAATCAACGACACCAGTTCAGTCACCGGATCCACGTTTGAATTTTCAAGATGGCCCTGCAAAATCGTGCCCAAGCTACCCTCACCAGGGACGCCTTGAATCGGCGGGCCACTGGCATCAGAGGCCACATACACGTTGCCGCCAATGGATTTCAATCCTTCGCGGTTTACAAATGTACTTAGTGAAAGCTGGCCAATTTCGCTGGAGGTTCCATCAGATCCAACGGCAGAAATGGTGCCGTCGGCCCCAATACTCAGTGCCTGCGAATCGGCCGGCACGGTGATCGCCGGTTCTAATTTAGGCCCCTGGCTATTGCCCAGCACCAAATCGCCATCACGATTGGTAAACAAGTTGCCCGCACGGGTGTAGCCCACACCGCCGCCTTCTTCACTCAAAATGCCCACTTCAAAGAAACCATTACCTTGAATGTACACGTCCAACTCTCGCCCCGTGGGCAAGGCCGAGCCTTCTTCAAAATTGTATTGCGTGTTGCTGATCTGAACGCCCAATCCCACTTGAAGCCCCGCAGGATTGTGGTTGCCATTGGCATTTTCAACCCCAGGCTGTTTTTTGTGTTGGTACATCAGGTCTTCAAAATTAACCCGCTGGGTCTTGAAGGCCGTGGTGTTCACGTTGGCCAAGTTATTGGAAATCACATCCAGTTCAGTGGACAGTGCGTTAAGGCCAGTGGCGGCAGAATGAAGGGCAAGGGTGGCCATGTTTGAATTACTTTGAAATAGGGTTTCGGGTTAAGTCTGATTTCAACGCAAGCGGAATGCCAAAAGCCTTTTTACTTGGCGCTTTTATTTGACACGCTCACGTCTTTCACGCCACGCGTCCCAGCGTGTTGATTGCTTGCTCCATCATGCTGTCGTGGTACTTAATCAAGTTGGCGTTGCCCGTGGCGGCCTTGGTGGTGCGCATGATTTGCATCATGGTGGCAATGGCATTGGTGGCCGAACCTTCAATAGCGCCTGTTTGAATACTGGGCTGCAAATTAGGTGTACGCGGGTCGGCACCGGTGAATGCAAAAAGATTGGAGCCTGCTTTTTCTAATGAAGGCAGGTCATTCACGGTGGCCACTTGAATTTGCCCCACCACACTGCCTTCTTGCATCACACGGCCTTGGCCTGTGATTTGAACCGGCACACCCGGAGCCAATTGAATGGGCAAATCGTCAGGCCCCAACACGGGGTGGCCACTCATGGCGACCAATTGGCCGGTGGCATCGGTGTTAAACCGACCATCGCGGGTGAGCCGAATGCTGTTTTGACCTGTGGCAGAGTCCACCACCGACACGGCAAAAAAGCTGTTGTGATCGGTGAGCGCCGTATCTAAATCGCGTCCTGTTTGTTGAAGCGGCCCCGGCGTGAACGCCGTGCGTGTGCGGCCTGCCAACACGCCGCCTCCCAAGCGGTCGAGCAATTGCTGGGACGTTGACAAGGGGCTGGTCGCCTCAGCCGATTCAGGCTTGCGGGCCATCGCCGAAGCCAAATCGGGCTTAAAGCCCACGGTGTTCACGTTGGCAAGGTTGTTTGCCAGCACATCTTGCCGGTGGCTGTTGGTTAGCACGCCGCCTGCCGAAAGGTAGAGACCGTAATTCATGCCGCACCCCCTTTTGCGTCATGGGTGGAGGCTGCGAAGCGTGCCGACTGCTCACGATGCACCGCCGAGGCCGTCAGGGCGAGCATTCGAATGCCGCGGCCCAAGTCGCCGTCGCCTGCTTCGCGGGCAAGGGCAAGCCATTGGGTGGTCGAAGGCGTGTCTGTTTTGAGAGAGGTTGTTGTGTTCACGCACGTTCTAACGCAACCTCCGTGCCAACAAAAGGAACCTCAAATGGGCAAAGCCAAAGGACACGTGCGCCATTTTTCGCGAGTGACCAAGGCTCACTGCGCAACACAGGAGCGATGCGCAGAGCGTGCGCGACCACGGCTACAGCGACAAGGACGACGCGTTGTCTTCAAGAAGTTTTCCGCGTGATGCAAAC
>JAZGFZ010000079.1:0-3455 GCA_036480015.1 Algisphaera sp.
GAAATTGTGCACCCGGAAAATCTCTGGGAGAAACTGGGGCCTGGCACCCCCGCCCACGACGCGCTCAACCGCATCGATTCTGAAACCACCGCAGGCGGCCTGCTCACCCCCAACACCCCCACCACCACCCTCACCCACACCCACGACCCCGTGGGCAACACACTCACCACCACCGAAACCCTCAACGGCGTTCCCGGCGCCATCACCGCCACCACCTACGACAACCAAAACCGCGTGGTCTCCATCGTTCAAACCCCCGCCGCCTCTGGCGGCGTCAATCAACGGGAGAAACTGAGGCCTGGCACCCCCACCCCTCTCCTCCTGCCTTTCTTGGCGTCTTGGCGTCTTGGCGTAAATCCCTCAAATCATCGCCGTTCATTCTAAATTGCCCCCTAGCGATCATCTGGGGCTGCCCCCCGCACGTGCGATTCGGGATCGTGCCGAGGGGCAACCAAAAAAGAACGCCCCCAATCCTCCCTTTTGCCACCCTTGGCTCCCGTGGTACCTTGGCGGTTCACTTTTCTTCGCGTCATCCCACAGACATTCTCTTGCCCCCTGTGAATGGTTGCCAAAATCCAGCCCCCTCAAAACCCGTGGTTCAATGACAGACGATTAAAAAAGGTTTCTAACCTCCGCAAGGAGGCATTATCATATGAACATCAACAACGCAGTTGCTCTACCGCCCTCTCACCTTGCTGGAAAATTCATCATGCTTTTATCGCGTTTACTGCGGGCCTCTTGCCCTTGCAAGACCGTGTCACAAGGGGCGACAAAAACGGCATTGGGTGGCGCGGCGCTGCTGACCTGCTTTGTGGCGACGACAAGCCTGGCGGACTCTTTTGCAGGCTTGGGCCAATTGGCTGGCCACAAATTCGGCGGCACGAACAGTGCGGCCTTGGGCATTTCCGGCGATGGCGTGGTCGTCGTTGGCGAAGCAAGAACCGAGCCGGACTTCGCCACCGGCAACAGCTATATGCAAGCCTTCCGATGGACCGCGCAAGACGGCATGCAGCCGCTGGGGGTTTTGTCAGACCTCAACCAATACAGCTCGGCCAAGGCCGTGTCGGATGATGGCCGGGTCGTGGTTGGACAAAGCAATGGCGAGCATGGCCGAGGCGAAGCATTTTTCTGGACCGCCCAAGACGGGGCCATGCAAGGACAGATGCAAGGACTGGGCGCTTCTGAAAACACGCGCAGCGAAGCGACGGGCGTGTCGAGTGATGGCCGAATCATCGTTGGCATCTACAAAAACAAGCAAGCCTTTCGATGGACGCTTGGCGATGGCATGCAGCCGCTGGGCGCTCTCGCCACCAAGCCCAACGCCAAAGAAGAATCGCATGCCGCTGATCTTTCGGACGATGGCAGCGTTATCGTCGGCGGTTCGCAATCATCCACCAAGGGCGTCAAGGCTGTTCGGTGGGTCAACGGAGCAGCCCACGACCTCAAGGAAAACAACCCACCCAACAACGGCAAGGCGTACAAGGCGGTTTGCGTCACCGCCGATGGCAATCTTGTGATGGGCATCGGCTCGCATCCCAAAAACAACTTCTTTTGCTGGACCCAAGCCGGCGGCATTCAATGGCTGGGCAGCATTGGCCCGCGCGGACAGATCACCGACATGTCCGCCGACGGCAGCGTCGTGGTTGGACAGCGATCCGGCTTGGGCAAGGCCAACAGCAGCCTTGGCGGGCCGTTCATCTGGACCAAAGGCGGCGGCATGCAATCGCTCCAAGAACTTTTCATCACCAAAGGCCTCATCACTCAGCGACCGCGTGACATTGGCACGAAAATTTCCCCCACCCACGACACCGACTGGACCATCGCCCAAGTCACCGGCATTAGCGACGACGGCCAAACCCTTGTCGGCACCGGCAACCACCACGGCCAGCAAGAAGCTTGGATCGCCCATTTGGACACAGAACCCCCTCATCACTGCAAAGCAACAACGTTTTTCGCTTGTTTTTAAGAATGTTTAGTTGCTTTCCAAAGAAACGCGCGGTTAACTTGCGTGTTCGAGACAACCCGCGCTCGTCCCCTGCCCCACCTCCTGCCTTCCGCGCCTTTTTGGCGCCACATTCAACCCAAAACAAGCCATGTTCCATTCTCACCGCGTTTATTCAATGACAACCCCTGTTGTGGCCGCCATCACGGCTGCAAGCACCCTCGCGTGGATTGCCCCCGGTAGTTTCGCCCAAAGCGACACCTTTAACGACAATCTCATCGGCCCAGCATGGAGCCTTCTCCAAGACGCTCCTAGCGAGCTGAGTCTTAGCGAAACAAACGGCCGGGTTGAAATCACCGCCAGCAGCCCCACAAGCCCCAACACCGACGCGCTGTATCTCAGCACCGGCCCCGATGGCTTTCGCATGGCCACCGACAGCGATTTTGAAATCACCTTGGATTACCACTTGGGCGGCTACGACAGCTCCGCAGCCACCATCGGTGATCTTTTGGGACTCACCTTTGGCGTGGGACGCGACTTGGACGGCACCGATTCGGCCGCCATCGGCTTTGCCGTGAGCCGACAACTTCTCATGGGTTTTCTCCCCGTGACCACCACGGCCTTGGGCGCGGCCCACCGCACCGATGATGCCCAAAGCAGCACCGTGTTAAGCGTCCCCGGCTCAATCACCGGCACGTTTCGCATCGCCTACGATACGGCGGGCGACGACCTCACATTAGGGGTCAATGGCGACACCTTCATCCTTGAAGACACCGTGCAAACCATTTGGGACGCGGATGATCTTTTGGTCTCTTTTGGGGTTCGCGGCAACGGTTTTTCACTGAACACAGGCGAAACTTACCTCGACAACTTCACCGTGGTTTCAGGGCATGTCATTCCCGAACCCGCCAGCGCCGCCTTGCTGCTGGCCCCCATGGCCGGGCTGCTCATGAAACGCAGGCGAACGCTCTGACTTTTTGATCGCCAAGGTCAACAAGCTCCTTTCCCGATCGCGTCTTACGCCTTTGAACGAAGGGACTGAGGGGCAAAGGGATTAAGGGGCAAAGTGGAAAGGCAGTCCGAAAATGAGAGGGA
Organism: Algisphaera sp.; assembly: GCA_036480015.1. GTDB lineage: Bacteria > Planctomycetota > Phycisphaerae > Phycisphaerales > Phycisphaeraceae > Algisphaera. Next base: position 3,038 of record JAZGFZ010000079.1, read on the forward strand.
GAGCGACCAACGTGATCGCTCTCCCTCCCATTGCGGCTTGTACGCGAAGGCGGGAATGACAGAAACCAAGCGGGCCTTCCTCTTACTAACGGCTACTTGCTAACTGCTAATTGCTATCCCCTCCCCCCGCGTGCGCGATCCCAAGCATCAAGCGTCTAAAATCAATCGCCCCAAAAAGTCCCATAACCCTCTTTAAGTGAACCCCACGCCACACCGGGTCGATGCACTGGTGGTTGCGTTGCGCCCGGAGGTTCCAGGTGCCCGCGTCATCACGCCCCTCACCCGGAAGCCTCCCACATGTTCATCACACGCAAGCTCGGCAAATTGCTTCACGGCAAAACCTCGACTTTTTCAATTTTAGCGGCCACCACCTTGGGCACCGCGGCAGGCATGTTGCCCATGAGCGCCACGTCGGTGG
>JAZGFZ010000080.1:0-2137 GCA_036480015.1 Algisphaera sp.
TGTGTTTGGGCTTCGTGGGTCGTGGCTTGCGGCGTGGGGATTTCCTCCACAACTTCCGTCTCGAGCGCCGTCCCGCCCACACTGGCCCGCGGACTTGCATCGCTGGCGCTCGAGATGGCATCCCGAAGCACCGCGTATGCGCTGGCGTCGTCTGCAATCACAAACGTCTTTGGTTCCCCGGCATCGTCGGCACCATAAACCACGACGTAATTTTCAAGCACGTCTGCGCGGATTGTTTTCATGGCGAAGAACTCGCTCCCGCTGATTTCGCGGTGTCAACCGCCGTAAACCAGTCCTGGTAGGTGTTTCCGGTGACATTGCCGGGACCAAACCGGGTTTTGACGAAATCCGCCGCTGCTTTTGACTTTGGGCCATAGATATTGTCCACAGACAGCGTGTTCAGCGGTACGCCCGCAAAACCGAACGCTTGGGCCAAGAACGGATAGGATTTGATGTGGTTGACGACGCGATTCCAATCCCGTTGGAAATTTCGCGTTGTGTTGGGTCCCGCGGTGTACCCGATGCTCACTAGCAAACCGGGGGCCGGGGGCGGAGATTGGGGAGGGGCGGGCGTGGGGTCCGCGGGGGGAAACTGGGGCACGGTCGGCTGTGGTGGAGGTTCGGCGCCGGGAAACTGCGGCACAACGGGCGCGGCGCTCGCTTCTTTGGGTCGAAAAATCAGCCATGCAAGGCCGCCAAAGGCCGCCGCTTTTAGAAGTGTGTTTGTGTTCATCGTCTGTTTCTCCTCAGTAGCAAAATCACAGCGGTCAGACCGACGCCCGCGGCTACCCATGGAATAGGTTTAATCACCGACGCCGCGTTTTTCTTCAGGTCATCCCAAAGTTCTCGATATGCCTCGTCCATGACCCCCGTAGCTTCTTTGCATTGCAAGAGCGCGAAATAGGGAACGAGATACTCGGGGGTCCGATGCTTGCGCCCGCTATACGGGTCATCTTGCAGGCCGGCATTTGAGAAAACGCGAACCAAATTTCCCTTCCCGGGCTTGTTGGTTGCGGGGTTAGCGGCCAAATCTTCGAGGTAGGGTAAATAGCCTTCGTTGATTCTTTGAATCAAATCGGACAATTGAAGCGCCGAATCGGCACAAATTTTTTGTGCTGTGGGCAGGTTCAGCGGGTTAATTGCTTCTTTGGACACGTCCACAAGGGCTGTGGCCGCGGCTTTTTTGAGCGCGGTCAAAAACACAACTGCTTGCGCGGGCGTGATCGCGTTTAGGTCGGGATAAGCGGCTTGAAATTCGTTGATAATGTCCGACGCGTCAGTCACAGCGAATCACTCCGTTATCGTTGATGAATCGTGGAATCCACACCAAAGGCGCCCCGCGTACGTCTAGCGTCCGCCCGTGCCCGTCGCACAACTGGCGCCCGTGCGCTTTGCGCAAGAGGCCCGCATTTTGGGGCGCGGTCACGATGGCTCGAGCAACCACCACGCGGCGCGTGGTGTTGTCTGCGAACGTCTCACCCAGGCGTGGGGCCAAAGACCGGAGCACGCGCCAAGAAATGGAGCGCGAGCCCTTGCCCATAAGCAAGTCTGATCGTTTTGACTGGTACCAGGCTCCGGCCGTGGGTGCGCTTGTGGACGGCGGCAAAAAGCCCACCGACGCGCGTTGTGGCTTTTTTCGGTTTGCCAGAGCAATCACCCCCGCCACCCCGGCTATGGACACAAGGGCCTTCACGGGTACACCTCTTGCGCTTCATCCTCGCGCATGGTGGCAATGAGATATTCCGCGCGGGTTTTGACGCGCTCTTGCAGCGCAAGCAGGTTCGCGGGGGCGCCCGCGTGCATCGGCCAAGAAATCGCCATGCCTTCCCACGTTTCGGGGTAGGCGTTTTTCAGCACCGCCGTCGCGATTTTAGACGGTTCGCGCAAGCCCGACGCAAGCTGCGTTAAAATGTCGCGGTCGATCTTGGCAAGATCGACCGGATAGGGTGGTCCGGGAGGGAGCGCGCGCACGGTGGCATGCCGGGAGCGGCGCGCCATCACAATATAGGCGCTTGCGCACAGCACCAAAATTCCGCGAATCATTGGCCCCCCACAGTGCACGGTTCGCACACGGTTTTATGCCCGGGGGCCTCGAGTGCACAATCCTCGCAACAATGCCCCGCGGCGGCCCAGTATT
>JAZGFZ010000081.1:0-5079 GCA_036480015.1 Algisphaera sp.
GCGTGTCGCATTCCAAGTTAAAAAGCGGTGTGCTAGTTTTTGTACCGACCGTCTTGTGTGTCGGCCCACACGCCACTGTTCAGGCAATCGCGGACTTCTTTGATTCCGTCGTCGATGGACCAGTCGGGGGTAAAACCCAGCTTTTCTTTGACTTTGGTGAAGTCGACGCGGTAGCTGCGGGGGTCTTCGTTTTTGCTTACAAACTCGATGACGGTGCCCGGCAGGTGTTTGGCCACGCCTTCGCCCAGTTGCTGCTTGGTGACGTTGTTGGCGTCGCCGCCTACGTTGAACACTTCGCCGCCCACCACGCTGGCATCGGCGGCCAGCACCATGCGCATGACTTTGGCGATGTCGTTGATGTGTACAAAGGGGCGCCAGAATTGCTCGCCGTAGATCACCACTTTGCCGTCGCGGTGGCCCGCCAAAGTGAAGTCGCTGACCAAAAGGTCAAAGCGCATGCGGGCCGACACACCAAAGGCGGTTGAGAGTCGCAGCACGGTGGTGACAAACGAATCGCTGGCGGCGGCCAGCACTTCTTTTTCAACGGCCACTTTGGTTTCGCTGTACACGCTAATGGGGTTGAGTTTGCCGTCTTCGGCCACGGGGGCGCCGGTGTCGGCCACGCCGTAGTTGCTGCAGGTGCTGGCGAAAATGAAGTGTTTGGCGCCGTGGGCTTGCGCCGAGGCCAAGGCGTTTTGAGCGCCACCCACGTTGGTGGCTTGGGTGTTTTTGGGGTCGCGATTGCAAGCGGGTTCGCCCACAATTGAAGCCAGTAAAATCACGGCATCTTGGCCCGCCATCACCGCATCCACTTGGTCGCGATCACGCACGTCGCCTTTAACCAAGCGAAAATCTTTGCGGTCCATCCAAGGCACCATGGATTCGGCGCCAAATAGCATAAGGTCCATCACCGTGACTTCATGTCCGTGGTTTAAAAGTTCGCGTACCACGGCGGAACCCACATAGCCAGCACCACCTAAAACGAGCGTTTTCATCTTTCTCAATCCTGTGTTTTGTAAAAAAGTGTTGTAAAAAAGTAAAAGTTATTGGGAGACGTTATTCGAAAATCGTGTTTGGAAAAACGTTAAAGATTACGGCGGTGTTCAGGCGTGCCGGGGTCGATGTCTTTGGGTAAGAATTCGTGGCGTAGTTCTTCAAACCGGGCACTGGCCTGGGCGTAATCGCTGGGGCGGCCAATGTCGAGCCATTCGTGGTCTGACAGATAAACTTTAACCTTGCCTTGCCCGCCAATGAGGTTGTGCACGATGGTGGGAAGATCCATGTAATCGTCGGCTTTAAAGGTGTCGAGCACCGAGCGTTTGAACACATACACGCCCATGGACACGTCGTAGGGCAGCACGGGTTTTTCGCGGTAGCCGGTGACTTCCATACGGCTGTCGAATTCGATGACGCCCAAGTCAATTTTGGTGTTGGCCCGGTAGCAAGAAATGGTGAGATCGGCCCCGCTGGAGGCGTGTTGCTTGATCAGTGCGCCGTAATTGAGTGTGGTGAGCACATCGCCGTTCATGACCAAAAACTGCTCGGGCAGGTCTTCGATGAGTTTGAGTGGGCCCACGGTGCCTAGGGGTTTTTCTTCGCGCGAGTAATCAATTTGGATGTCCCACTTTGAGCCATCGCCAAAGTAAGCCATGAGCAATTCGGCCAAATGGCCCACGGCCAAGGTGATGCGAGTGAATCCGGCGGCTTTGAGTTGGCGAATGACGATTTCGAGAATCGGCATGTCGCCCACAGGAACCAAAGGTTTGGGAAAGCTGATGGTGTAGGGTTCGAGGCGGCGGCCTTTGCCGCCGGCGAGGATGATGGCACGCATGGGAATAAACTCAGGAGTATTAGGAATTAGCAGTTAGAGATGGAGGTGCGTTTGTGGAAGACGCAGTGTATTGCGGGGTAAAAGTTTTGCCGCGGGTTTGGGCAAAACGTTGGGCGGCTGCGTCGTACACCTGCATGAGCAAGTCATGGTTGATGTCGGCGGTGTAGTTTTCTTCGAAATCGCGGCGGGCGTTGATTCGCATTTGGGCGAGGCCTGCGGGGTCATCCAGCGTTTGGGCGATGACACGGGCGAAATCTTCGGCATCGCCAAAGCGGGCTAGGCGGCCATTTTCGCCATCGCGAATGACCGCCGCCATCGCCCCCACATTGGAAGCCACCACGGGCAAGCCGCGTGCGAATGACTCGACAATCACCTTGGGAAAGCCTTCGTAATTCATGCTGGGCAGCACCAACAACGCCGCGCCTGAGAGCAGGCGATTGAGTTCGTCGTCGTCCACCCAGTGGTGTCGCACCACGTCGTTGGGGCGTTCGGCGGCCAAGGCATCGACCAAATCTTGCTGGGGTCCGCGCCCGATGACTTCCAATCGGCGGCCCGGCAGGCGTCGCCACGTGTCGACCAAAACCGTCACTCCTTTTTCGGGCGACAGTCGGCCCAAATAGAGTGCGTAGCCGCCATCGCCACGGCCCACTTGTGGGATGCTGGGCTCAAAATTGGGTTTGTAATGAATGCGATCCGCGGGCAATCCGCCTTCGATCATTTTGTCGCGGGTGAAGGGCGAGCAGGCAATATAGGCGTCGACATCGCGGTGGTAGGTGCCACGCATGCCGTGAATGGTGAGCATGGCGGTGACCGTGGCGCTGGCCAAGCGGTCGTCGCGGTAGCAAGCATGTTGAATAGCAGGCCATTTCACCCGCTTGGGCAAACACTTTTCGCAAAGTTGATCATCGCGAAAAAAAGTGGCTTTAGGGCACAAAAAGCGGTAGTTGTGCAGGGTTTGCACCGTGGGAATGCCCGCGCGGTGGGCCGCTGAATAAACCGCTGGCGACATGAGTGGCAGGGTGTTGTGAAAGTGGGCAATGTCGGGTGATTCCCGTGCGATGAGCTCGGTGATTTCCCGGACGGTTCGCCGCGACCACACCGTGCCCGCAGCCAGCCGTAATTTTGAGAGCTTCTCCACTTCGTCGTTATGCCGGGTGTATTGCACCACCGTGTGCCCATGGCTTTCGAGCATACGCCGTTCGTCGGCCACCACGGAGTCTTCTCCGCCGACCTGCTGGTACACATTGTGACACTGGAGGATTTTCATGGCATTTAAAAGGGCTCGTCGCCACAGGCAAGTTATTTGAGCACCCTCGGGGTGTGGTTGCGACGCGGAAATAAAGCCGCGGAAGGTGGTCAAAACGCCCTTACAAGGTTGCGAGGGGCGGTGGATGCCAAAGGATACCTGTGGGTCCAGTGGGGTCCAGTTTTTTCGCCCGTTTATTCCAAATAATCGTTACAGCCTGACACGGGCGGATTTACGGGCAGATGGCTTTATTAAAGGTGAAGGTTTGGGGCTTTGTGCTATGTTTTGGCACCTTGCGGGTGTAGCTCAGTTGGTAGAGCGTCAGCTTCCCAAGCTGAATGTCGACGGTTCGAGCCCGTTCACCCGCTTCGCTTCGTGAAAAAGAGCCCAAAGCGGCTCTTTTTCTCTGCGCTCTACGGGTAGAGATGTCCGCAAAGCGGCACATCACTTTTTTGGAGGATTACCAGAATCGCCGCTTTTACGGAGGTGATATCGATTTGGCTTGAATTCCGCCTCGAATTCGTGCGATAATAGGTTTAGACAATCTAGACAAGATCTTGAGGTGACCTATGGACTGGAAATTAGCGGATGCAAAAAATAAGCTGAGTGAGGTGCTTGACCTCGCGGATCAGGAAGGTCCGCAGATCATCATGCGAAAGGGCAAGGAGTACGCGGTTCTGCCCGGTGATCAGCTCCGTAAGCTCACAGGAGAAACACCTAACTTCTTCGACTGGCTCGTCAATCAAGGCCCGTGTTTTGATGACGATTTCGAGTTGCCGCCCCGGGACATGTCCCCTCCGCGTGAGATCGATCTGTGAGAACGATCCTCGACACCAATGTGATTTCTGAGCTGCGGCTAACCCAGCCCAATCCAACCGTGTTGGAGAAAGTGCGGGCGATTGGCTCGCGGAATCTCTACCTAACCAGCATTACTTTCTCTGAGCTTGCTCACGGCGTCTATCTTCTGGATGAGGGAAAAAAGAAGCGGGAACTGCTGTCTTGGCTCGACGGCCTTGAACACCACTATCACAGCCGCATCCTTCCTTTTGATCACGAAACGGGGGTGATTTGGGGGCGTTGCATGGCGGATATGCGGCGGCGTGGAATCGTCATCTCTCGGGAAGATGCTCAAATTGCCGCCATTGCTTTGCGATTTGACATGCCCGTTTTTAGCCGTGATGTGATGCCTTTTGAGGCGATGGGTGTGGTGGTGACAAATCCTTGGGGAATTTAAGGCTCCTCTGCATTCGGGAGCTTTAGATTTGGGGGGGGATTCAGGGGCATTGCCTGGCACACCACCTAACGTGCGAATGCGCTATGTTTGGTGCCAGCTTCGGTATGCGGCACTGAGAGATGCGGTAGGCTGTAATGGCACGGATTTATGGGGCCAGTCCGCCTTCAAATCCCTGCCGGTTAATCTCCGGATTGACCCTTCGTTGTTCTCCATTGGCGAGCGATATCCTTCTTGTCAAGAACCCGATACAGCTCTCGGATGACTTCATCCGACTTAACATCTTCTACTTTGAGTTGCCGCCGGAACTTAAGTCCTTTTAGCTCGCGAGCACGACTTAGCGCTACATACGCTTGTCCCGATGCGAAAGTGCCCCAATCCAGATCAACGATGACCCGGTCCAAGGTCTGTCCTTGGGATTTGTGGATGGTCATTGCCCAACCAAGCGATAACGGGAATTGCGTAAATGAACCAATAGGTCGTGTTGTCAACTTATTCTGCTGTTGATCATAAGAGTACTTTTTCTTTTCCCATGTCACTCTTTGGATATCGACGATAACGTCTGCTCCATCGTCGTTGATTTGGACCTGTATAATATTTGGTTTGATATCTCTTACAAATCCTGTAGTTCCATTTACCCACTTAGAACCATTTTTGGTAAAAACGACTCTAGCGCCCAGACGCAGCTGAAGACGGTAGGGGGCGGGCAGCATTTTATCTAACTCATCTTCGTTCTTGCTCTGGCAGTTTGAAGTGCTGAAGAAATTGCCT
>JAZGFZ010000082.1:0-10223 GCA_036480015.1 Algisphaera sp.
TAAAGGTCGGCCGGGCAAGGGTGATGGGGCCGATGGCCTTGAGGGTATCGGACATGTCCCGGGCAAGGTGTTTGTGAAGCGGTCGATGAGAAACGGGCGGAATCAAACAGGTTTCACAACAGGTGGAAAAGCCCAAATGCCGGCCACCCCAGGGGAATCGGCCCCGGTGACTTGTGACAGTGTGGCCGATACGCCGTCTTGCGAAAGGGCGCCCAGCACGGCAAAGGCCAGCGCCTCGCGGGCTTCGGGGGCTAGGCCTACGGCGTCGCTGGTGCGAACGTTGGCCTTGGCGTGGGCCGCGGCTTGTTCAAAGGCGGCGACCAAGGCGGCGTTGCGCACCCCCCCGCCAGCCAACAGCCAGCGTGTGGCGCCTTGGAGCATGGGATGTCCCGCCGCGATTTGCGCCACCACCACCGATGCGGCGGCCAAGGCATTTTCGGGCAGGTGGTCTGCGGCCAGTTGAGCGGCCAGTTGTTGCACCCATGAGGTGCTGAATTGTTCGCGGCCCAAGGTGCTGTCCACCAAACGCTCATCCACGGCCGCACGCAATGTGGCCACGCATGGTTCGGTGGCGGTTCCGGCCAAGGCCCGTTGGCCGTGGTCATCGAAAGGTTCGTTGAACCATGCGGTGCACAGTCCGTCGAGCAAAAGATTGGCGGGCCCCACATCGGCCCCGCGCACAGCGGCGGGGGTGGTGGCCAAACGTGTGATGTTGACGATGCCCCCCAAGTTGATGACCGCGTCGGCGGAGTGTCGCAAGCACACCCAGTCGGCCAAGGGTGTGACAGGCGCGCCTTGCCCGCCAGCAATCAGGTCGGCTTGTCGCAGGTCATAACCCACGGTGACGTTGAGTGACCGCACCAAAGGCCATGGGTCAAACAGTTGCCAGCTCAATCCATCACCGGGTGCATGACAAATGGTTTGACCGTGGGCAATCACCGCATCCAGCGGGGTGTCGGGGTGGCGGCCCATCAAGGTGCCGCACGCCTGCGCGTGAAGCACGCCCAAATACCGAGCGGCTCGCAATGTTGCGATGGGCGTGTGGGGTGTGCCTGCAGCCAACGACGCCAGCACGGCTTTGAGGTCGGCAGGCAGGGGCATGGCCAAATGGTCAAGCAGGTGGGCTTGCATGCCCAGGCCTCGGCCCTCGACACGTGCTAAAACCACGTCCAGCCCGTCGAGGCTGGTGCCGGTCATGCAGCCGATGATGTGGCGAAGAGAGGTGGTGATGTTGGGGCTGGGGGTTTGGGAAGGGAGAATGAGGACGGTACACACTGGGTAACAGTCACGTCGTACACTTTATTGCGTGAGCCCGCGTATTCAAGAGCCCGATGTTCGTTTCTTAACACCCTTGCGGATGGTCTTGGTGCTTTTGTTGGTCCCCGCCTTGGTGTGGGTGGCCATGCAATTGTTTTCGCCTACGCAGCCCACTTCTCAAGAGGGCGTGGCTCCATTATCTCAACCGCAACAACGACAAGCCCAAGGCAAAACACCATGAAAGATCTTAAACCCCAGCAACACCGTGTGAAACCTGGCCACCCCGTGGATGTGCGCGATTTGCCCACCCGCTACGACGGTCCCATTGAAAAAGAAGAAGGCAAAGCCGAGTTTGAACGCCTTTCACTTGAATTGGTGGAGCTTCAAGAAAAACTTTACGCCGAGGGCAAACGCTCGTTGTTGGTGGTGTTGCAAGCCATGGATGCTGCGGGCAAAGATTCCACCGTGCGTTATGTGTTTGGCCCCATCAACCCGGCAGGTTGTCGTGTGACCTCGTTTAAGGCGCCTTCAAAAGAAGAAATGGGCCATGACTATTTGTGGCGCGTTCATCAACACGCCCCGGTGGATGGCACCATTGCCGTGTTCAATCGCTCGCACTACGAAGAGCTGTTGATTGTGCGTGTGCGCGGTTTTGCCCCCAAAGACGTGTGGAAAAAACGTTACGACCAAATCAACGCCTTTGAAAAAATGCTCGCAGACGAAGGCACCGCCGTGGTCAAGTTCATGATTCACATCAGCAAGGACTATCAAAAAGAACGCTTGCAACGCCGTTTGGACATGCCTGAAAAGCACTGGAAGTTCAATGTTGAGGATTTAACAGAACGCGCCAATTGGGATGATTACATGCAGGCTTTTAGCGATGTGGTGAGCAAATGTTCCACCGAGGATGCCCCGTGGTATGTCATTCCGGCCGAAAGACGCTGGTATCGCAACTTGGCGATTACCCGCGTGTTGGTGGACACACTACGCAAGATGAATCCACAAATGCCTGAGCCGGATTTTGATCCTAAGTCGATTGTGATTGAGTGATCACGTGGGTGTTTGTGTTGATGAGCTGTGGGCGAGGCGTTTTGGTGAGATGTTTTACGCCAAGACGCCAAGACGCCAAGACGCCAAGACGCCAAGAAAGGCAGGAGAAGAGGCGGTGAGGGTTTGGCGGGTTTCGAATGTCTTTTCACGTAGTCTTTTAATCCGTAATTGTTCATGGTTTTTTGGACTGCCCTCTCTTTCAACTCAGTGTTTGCGCCAAAAAACATCAAGGCAGAACACGAAGGCACAAAAGTGCAAAGACACGAAGGAAAGCGAGAAGAAATCGAGGCATGAACAGCCAATCTGCCAAAAACGCCAAGGACTGTAGGGTTAAAGAAACGCTTTCTGATGGGCGTTTCTCAATCGCCTTGACTTGATTTCCTCATGCATGCCAAGGCAGAAAAGTGACGTTTCTAATTTTCTTTTTTGCCTTCCTTGGCTTCCTCGCTCGCCCCCTTGGCGGTTAATTTTCCTTCGCTTTATACACAGGCATCCTCTTGAAAACCGTGAATGGTAACTGCTAGTCGCTATCGCCCTTCTTTTAGCCCTTTCGTTTCAACGACTCACTCTGCATCACGTGTTTCTTTACCCAAGCCATCCAAAAAGCCGCCCAGTTTCTTTTCGACGTCATCCAAGGTTTTGCCGACTTGGTCGGCGGTGTCTTGCACGGCATGGTCGAGGTGGGTTTCGATTTTGTTGAGCTGAGCATTGGCTGCGTTTTCGAGGTCGCCCATTAAGGCGTCGAGGTTGGGGGCCATGCCGCTTAGGCCTTGGGCGGTGTTGAGCAAAATGGTTTCGAGCACGAGGTTGATGACGTCTTTCATCTCGGCGCCACGAAGGTTGGTTTTGTGGATGTCGGCGATTTTGAAATCGAGGGTTTGGGGGCTGAGCCCAGGCAAGGCAATGTCGCCCAGCACACGGGTGTTGGTGACCGACAGGTCGTGAATGACAAAGCCTTTGCCTTGGGCGCTGTCGTTGTTGCCGTCGGAAGGCTCTGGGGTGGAGGGATTGGTTTCTTTATTGCCTTCACCTTGAAGCTGCTTGATGAGTTCCATGATGTTGAGCTTGCCGTCTTTGAAGGCGACGCGCACGGTGGCGCCGTCGAGGGTGACGTTGGGCACGACCACTTCACTGCCAAGTGCCGACAGGGTGTTGATTTTGACGTGGGCTTGGCCCAGTTCGAAAAGGGTGCCTGAAAATCCATCAGGGTTGGCCAAGGTGAGGTTGTTGAGGGTGGCGGCGCCGCGAAGAGGATGCAGGGCCACACTTTGCAGCGTGGTGGCCACGCCGGTGCCTTTTGTGCCTGCGGATTCCACGATGTTTCTGGCAAGGGGGTTGAGGGCGAAAAAAACCACCGCCAAAAGAACGACCAAGAGTAAGACGGCGGTTATGCCGCCACGGAGAAGCCATTTTTTCATTGGGGGCCGCCTTTCGAGGGAGAGGGAAAAACAGTGTCGTGTGGTCGGGTCATACTGGTTGGGTCATAATAGACGAAGGGATGTTTTTTTCGAAGTGTGAAAACAGTGTGAACGTGCCATGAACCAAGCCCAAGCCATGCAACGTGCTTTAGAACTGGCCGCCCGCGCTCGCGGCTGGGTTGAGCCCAACCCGTTGGTGGGGTGTGTGATGCTGCGCGATGGCATGGTGGTGGGTGAGGGATATCACCAGCGTTTTGGTGAAGCCCACGCCGAGGTTAAGGCGTTGGAGGATTGCCGCCAACGGGGTGTTGACACCGTGGGGTTGACGGCGGTGGTGACCCTTGAGCCTTGTGCCCACCAAGGCAAAACCCCACCGTGTGTTGAGGCGTTGATTGCCGCGAAGGTGGGCCGCGTGGTGGTGGCGATGATTGATCCCGACCCGCGTGTGGCGGGCCGGGGCGTGCAGTGTTTGCGTGATGCGGGCATTGCGGTGGAAGTGGGCGAGGGCGAGGTGAACGCGCGTGAATTGAATGCACCATTTATCAAACGTTTGGCCACGGGCCTGCCTTATGTGACGTTGAAGTGGGCGCAAACGTTAGATGGTTACACCGCCACTTCAACGGGGCACAGTCAGTGGATTAGTGGCGCGGCATCGCGGCACCGGGTGCATGAACTTCGGGCTTGCGCTGATGTAATCATGGTGGGCAGCGGCACGTTTTTGGCCGATGCCCCGCGACTGACCGCCCGTGATGTGCCGGTGCGCCGCATGGCCAAACGGGTGATTGTGGATCGCCGTGGACGTGTGCCACGTGACTCGCCGATTTTTTCAGATGGGGGCCCCCCGGCTTCAATTTTAGAAGGATCGCTTGAAGCGAGTTTGCGTCAGTTTGTTGATGAAGGCGCGACCCATGTGCTGGTGGAAGGCGGCGCTGAATTGAATGGCGCGTTGCTGAAGGCCAAGCTGGTGGATCGGGTGCTTGTTTTTTTGGCGCCCAAACTGTGTGGAGATCCGGCGGCTCACCCTGCGGTTGTAACGGGATCTTGTTTGACGATGGACGATGCGGCCAGGCTGACATTGCAGGGTGTTGAGCCATTGCAAGGGGATGTGATGTTGGATTACCGCGTGCCGGCTGAGTCTTGAATGATGATTTCGTCTTCAGGTTCAATGCGTTTGAGTTCTCTTAGAACGTTTAAGGCGTTCTTGGCGTCGTGTTCGAGCACTTTGACTTGAACCCACCCTGGGGCTTCGGCGCGTAAACCTGAGGTGAGCCCCCCCACCGCCACGGCGCGAATGTTTGCGTCGGCCAGTACATGCACCAGCATGGCCGCGCCGGCTTCGTCGGGGCGCTCGGCAAGGGTGATGAGGCGGGTGTGGTCGATGGGGTCGGTGAGTGTGGACATGGGCAGCCTTTCGTGAGATGGATCAGAGAAGGGACTACTTTGATTGTATGCCACTTGAAGTGAATGACCAGCTTCTTTTTAAACAAACAAACCCCCGCGGTTGAGCGGGGGTTTGTTTGTTTAATGTGATGTGTAATCAGAAAGGCGACGGCGATGGTTTAGAACGGGGATTCGTCATCGGTGTGCGATTCGGGAGCGTCGGGGCCGTCGTAGCGGTCGTCTTGGTCGCTTTGGTATTCCGATTCGCCGTCGTATTGGGTTTCTTCAAACCCTTCGAATCCTTCGGTGAAACCGGTGCGGTGGTGGATGCGAATGATTCGTTCGAGGGCGTCGCCAAGCAGAGGGCCCAATGAGCTGAGTCGATCGAGGTGGGCTTCGTTGAAGGGAACGTCGCGATCGCGAAAGAGGGTGACCACGGCAAGACATTCGCCGTCGCTCATGCAGGGCACCACCAAGGCCGAGGTGTTTCGCAGGGCGCTGGGGCCTAGGTTGTTGCCGGTCCAGCGGTCGATGTCGGCATCGTTGGTGAGGTGGATGATGTCTTCGCCGCTTTCGGCCACGCGGGGGGCGAGGGTGTCGGCCAAGTCATCAAGCAATTGGTCGACGGATTCTTTGGGGCAGTCGTAGTTGACATAGCCGCCCAAGGAATATTCATCCATGGTGGCGGGCAAAAAGATGGCCGCGTTGCTGGGGCCCACTTTGTCAATGAGGTGTTCGAGGGTTTTGCGTAGCAGCACTTCAAGGTCGAGTTCGTCTTCGATGAGTGTGCTGAATTCGCCACTTTGGGTGGCGTTTTGCATTTGGCAGGCAAGTTCTTGATAGGCGGTGACCAAGTCGTTGCAGAGGTGGTCCACTTGATTGGAAATGTCGATGCGGGCACGGTTGAGTTTTTTGCACAGACGGTGCAAGCGGGCCACGCGGGCGATGTGGGATTTTTCGCGGCTTTTGCGATCGAGTGCAGCGTCAAGACGTTGGGCCAGCTCGGCCACGCCCACGGTGTCGAGTACGAAGTCGTCGGCGCCAGCTCTTAGGGCGGCGCAGGCCAAAGCAAAGTCGGGGCGGGTGCCCATAACGATGGCGGCGGTGGGACGGCTGAGGCTGGCGATTTCGCGGGCGAGATCGATGCCGCTGCCATCAGGGAGTTGCTCGCAAACAAGGGCAGCGTCAAAATCAATTTCAGAAAGAACTTCGCGGGCTTGGGCCACGGTGTCGGCAAAAACCATTTCAATGGAACGGCCCGGACGGGCACAGGCGGCCAAGGTGGAACGGTGGGCGAGGTCTGATTCGACCAAGAGCACGCGGCAGGCGGACGGGGCGACACGCTCTAAGGGGGTCGAAGCGGGGTTGGGGTGCTTGGGGTTGTGGGATGGGGTGGGGGTCAATTTTTTCTCTCCAAACAATCCTGAGGTCATTTTGCTGACCAGAACACAAGTCGTTAAAGACGATGCGGGGCATGTTTCCCCTCATAAAGACCATCGGGCTACGCGGGGGGCGAATCCACTGGCAGGGTTAAAGTGGTGGTGGTGCCACGATTTGGGTCCGATTCGATGCGCAGGGCCCCGCCATGGGCTTCAACCCAGCGCAAAACGCGTGGAAGGCCCATGCCCACGCGGCGTCCTGCGGGATGGGCCGAGAAAAACGGATCTAACGCATGAGCAAGTGTGTGAGGGGTCATCCCCGAGCCGTTATCGCGGATGGAGATTTGGAGGCCCATGGATCCCGCGGCTTGGGTGAGGATGTCGGCGTGGTTTTCGAGCGAGAGGTGGTCTAAACGAACCCACACGCCCGATTGAGGTTTGGCTTGAATGGCGTTGGCCAAGAGTTCGTCCAATGCTTGAGCGATCAGTTTGGGATCAATGTGAGCCACGCCCACACCTGGGCCCACGATGAAATTGAATGCGGGTGCGGGGGTGTGTTGTGGGAGCGCGTCGCGGGAGCGAGTGATGGCGTCACGCACCAGTGTGGTGATGTCGATGGGGCTGCGCCGTGCGATGGGCGGTTCGGCAAAAATGCGCAGGCCGCTGATGAGTTCAGAAAGCTGCTGCGCGGCGCGGTGGATGTGGCGGGCGGCGCGGTGATCGTCGTGATCGGGCGAGAGTGACGCGGTGAGCATTTGGCTTCGGCCACTGATGACGGCCAAAGGGTTGTTCATTTCGTGGGCGGCACCTGCGGCCATTTCACCCAAGCGGGCAAGGGTTTCACGCCGCAAAATTTGTGATTGGGCCCGCACCAAGGCTCCGTTGGCGGTGACCAAACTTTCGCTGAGCTGGCGGGCGGATTCATGGGCTTCGGCAGCGGCAATGGCATTGCCCCACACCCCTGCGAGAGGTTGAAGCCCTTCGTTGTTGGCGGCTTGGGTGGATGAATGAATAAGCCATGCACGAACATTGCCCCCGCTGGACAAGGCTTGTAGGCGAAGGCTCATGGGTTTTTCAAAACGTGCGGCAAGCCATGGAATGGCGGTGAGATCGGTGTCTGTTTCGGCGTCAGGCAGCGATTGACATGCGGTGGCAGGCGGGGTTAATGGGGTGATGTCGTCTGCATGGTGAATGTCGAAGTTGTAGAGCATCCAAGGTGCGGTCGGTGCGGTCGAAGGCGGCTGATAGAGAATGGCTCGCGGCCCTGGGCCCAAGAGGCTTGCTGAAGAATTGGCCACGGCTGCGACGGCGTCGTCTACCGAGCCGGCAGGTCGGGCGGTGCGATTGAAGGCTTCAAGGGCTTGCAAAACACGCTGTTGATGGGTGACCCGGCGGGAGCGATGGTCGAGTGCGGCATGGGCGTGACCCAGTGCGTTTTGAGCGCGGTCGAGGCTTTGCTGAAGAAGCGTTTCGCTGGGTTTGTCATGCAGGCCCAGCGCACGTCCGCGCGATTCAAGTTCGGGAAACAGGTTGGCGACGATGGTGTCGAGTTGGTCTTGTTGAAAGCCCAAAGCCAAGCCGCGGGCTGAGGCATGGGGCGTGGTGTGGTTGCCGGAATACCCCACGTGGCGTTCGCGCACCAAGGCGTCGGCAAGGCCAATCAGTTGAGCCAAACGTCCCGGATCGGCGGTGAAACCTCGGTTGGATGCGCCGGAAGGCGATGGGGTGGGAGCGGGCGGCACATGGTGAAAGGCCATGACGTTGGCCAATTCGGTGGGCAGGGCCCACCGCTCGGCCAAGCGTCGCCCGGCGCGGTGGTGGTCAACACCCAACACGCGGGTTTCATAGGCGGCCAAGTCGCCTCGGTGGGTTCGGGCCAGATCAACCACACGGGCGTAGGCTTGAGGCAAAACATGGTCGAGGGCGAGTTTGCCTAAGTCGTGGAGCAAGCCGGCGACGAAGGCCAAGTCGGGTGAAATGGCGTGGCCCAACGCAGCTTTTCCGCTGGTGCGGCCCAACGCAGCTTTTCCCTCGGCGCGGGCCAACGAAGACCTTCCCTCGGCGCGGGCCAACGCTTCGGCCACAATGGCCACGGCGAGGCTGTGCATCCAAAAGCCCGGGCGGTCTAAGCCTTTTTCGGGGCCTTTGGGCTGGGGTATGGCGGTGAGCACGCTGACCGAGAGCACGGCGTGGCGAATGGCGTTGAAACCCAGCAAAACGACGGCTCGCTGGATGCTAGGCAGTGGGTTTTGGCGGTTGGCGTTCACATCGGCGGTGCGGCAAAGTCGCAGCACTGCGGCGGTGAGGGCGGGGTCGCTTTCGATGAGCCGGGTGATGTCTGTGGCGTTGGCGTCTTCATCACTGGTGAGCGCAAGAAGGCGTACCGCCACCACAGGCAGTGTGGGCAGGGTATCGATTTTCCGCAGGATGAGCTCGGTCCGCTGAGCGGTTGCGAGATCGCGGTTGACGTCGGCAGTCACCATGAGACGGGTTCCAGATGCCGAAAACCACCGAGATCGGCAGAGACGGCGAGGTGGTTTTTTCGGTGCGTGCTAGGCGGTTAGCAATGCGTGGATGCGTTCTCTGAGGGTGTCGATGTCGAATGGTTTTTTAAGAAAAGCATCGGCGCCTGATTCGAGAAGGTTGTCGATTTCAGTTTGATTGACTACGCCAGAGACAAGAAGAATTTTCATGTCTTTGAGGTGTGGATTGTTGCGAATGGTTTGGCACACGATGTTGCCGTTGATGTCGGGCAGCATGTAATCCAGCACCATGATTTCGGGCTTGAAACCCGAGGAAACCAAGCCCGCGTCGTAGCCGGTGGCGGCGGATCGGATTTCGATCTTGGGGTCGCGGCCCAGCACGTCGTGGTAGAGCTCGATGATGGCGGGGTCGTCATCGACCACCAACACACGGCGTTTGCCGGTGTCAAAACCGTCTGAAGGAATGTCGTTGTTTCGCATGAACCGGATGAGTTCTTCGCGCGGAATTCGCCGAAAACGTGACCCGGGCACACGAAAACCGTTGAGTCGCCCTGCATCAAAACAACGGATGATGGTTTGCTGGCTGACTTTGCAAATGTCTGCGGCTTCGCCGGTGGTGAACACCTGCTTGGCAAAAAGCGCCGCATCGGGGGCTTTTCTGGCGGTTTTTTTGGTTTTTGGAGTGTTGGAGGCTCCGGTTTCGTTTTGGCTGTTCGCCATGGCATTCTCTCCTCGGGGGCGAGTGGTGCGAATTTGCGCCACTTTTTGCCCACCTTGACCCGAGCGCCTATCGGGGAGTGAATTGCCCAACTTAACATTGAGAGTGGGGAAACCCCATGGCTTCCCTATAAAGAAAGGGTCCAATAAGTTGCAAGGGGTGCTTATTTGAGTTCCACAGACCAATAGGCTTGGTCAAGGAAGGCTTTCCACGAGGCGTATTTTTCGTGGCCGATTCGAACCGCCAACACAGGGTGGTAAGGAGGACGCACGGGCTTGCGGATGAGCGGCATGGTGGCTTGATGGGGTGTGCGTCCGCCTTTTTTGCTGTTGCATTTCACGCAGCAGCACACAAGGTTTTGCCAGCTGGCCCCACCGCCTTGGCTTCGGGGCACCACGTGGTCAAGGCTGAGTTCGCTGGTGGGAAAGTCTTTGCCGCAGTATTGGCAATGGTTGTGGTCACGGGCAAAAATATTGCGCCGGTTGAGTTTGGCTTTGCGCTGCGGCACCCGATCGTATTTGAGCAAGCGAATCACGCG
>JAZGFZ010000083.1:0-4719 GCA_036480015.1 Algisphaera sp.
GAGGTGAAGTCGGGCTGGGGCACGCGGTGGCGGGGGACTTCTTTGGGCAGGGTGTCGAGGGTGGCGGTGAGTTGAAAGGGTTGGGGGGTGCTGGGGCGAAGGACGTTTAAGTTGATGGATGCGCCGGGCGGGAAGGTGGACACGCGGTAGCGCAGTTCGCCTGCGGTGGTGACGGGCTGGTTGGCGACGGCGGTGACGATGTCGCCGGGCAATAGGCCTGCGGCGTGGCCGGGGCCGTGGGTGAGTGGGTGCGAAATCAGCACGCCTTGGGTGTTGGCGGGGTGGCCCAAGGCTTTGGCCATGTTGGGGGCCAGGTCGGCGATGTACACCGCGAGGTAGCCGCGATTGACTTGGCCGTCGGCGATCATTTGGTCGGCCACTTGCACGGCGATGTTGACGGGAATGGCAAAGCCTAGGCCCAAGAAGCCGCGTGAGGGGGTGCTGGGGCGAAGGGTGTGGGGGCTGTTGTGGGGGCTGTCGGGGCCTGGGTCGGATGCGATGGCAAAGTTCATGCCCACCACGCGCCCGTGAATATCGGTGAGGGGGCCGCCGGAGTTGCCGGGGTTGATGGCGGCGTCGGTTTGAATGTATGACTCGTAACGGCCGCTGGAATCGAGCGAAAGTTGGCGACCGCTGGCCGAGACGATGCCTTGGCTGACGGAAAAGTCGAAGGCCAAGGGCGAACCAAAGGCGAAGACGATTTGCCCTTTGGCCACGGGGTTGAGGCTAAGGGCGGCGGCGTGAAGCGGCCCGGCGGTGGGCAGGCGGAGCACGGCCATGTCGGTGGCTTGATCTGAGGCCAGCAGGGTGGCGTCGTGTTCGCGCCCATCGGCAAGGCGCACCACAATGCGGCCTGCGCCATCGACCACATGGTGGTTGGTGAGGATGACGTCTTCGTAGTCGGCGTTGTTGTTGTTGGATGAAAAGTGGCGGTAAATCCAGCCTGATCCGTTGCCGCTGGGAGCGGCGGGGTCATAACGGTTAAACCAGTTGCCGCCGGGAGTTTTGCGGTGAAACACTTGAATGTGAACCACGCTGGGTTCGACCACTTGGGCCACGCGTTCAAAGGCGTTTGAAAGCAGGGTTAAATCGGTGTCGGTGGCGAGGCTGTCGCGCACAGTGGTGAGTTGGGTCTCGGTGTGTGACCACGCGGCGCGGCGCACCACGCTGGGGCCAAGCCAAAGCGTTGCCACAAGGGTGGCGAGCAAAATCAAGCTGGGGCCAAGGTGGCGGGGCATGGGTGGGGGAGAGAAGGGAGTAAGGGTTTAAGGGGCTGCCATTAGCCATTAGCCATTAGCAAATAGCAATTAGCAAGATGCGAATGGGAAATGACAAATCATAAGTGGCAAATGAAAAGGAACCTAAAGGTGAAGCCGGGCTCAAGCAGCGAAGGGGGTCATGATGCTGAAGGTGCGGGTTTTTTGAGAGCTTGTGCTACGTACTTGTGCTATGTATTAAGGAGAGCATGAGAAAAGAGTTTGGCGACTTCTTTTACGCGTGATTTTGTCTCGCCTCTTTACACGCAGCCTCTTTACTTCGCCTCATCACGGCTTGCGCATTTCATACGGTCCGCCATCGGCGAGATAGCGGCCGCTTTCGACCAAGTCGACCCACTTGCGGGCCAGGTCTTGCAGGGCTTGGCCGCCTTTGCCGCCGGGCGGGGCAAAGCTGGGTTGCCACTCGGTCATGCCAAGCCAGTCTTGCAGCACGATGACATGGCCGTGGCAATCGGGGCCGGCGCCGCAGCCGATGACGGGGATGTCAACGGCTGCGATGACGGCGCGGGCGGCTTGGGCGGTGGCTTGTTCAATGAGCAGCATGGCGGCGCCCGCTTGCTCCAGTTCAACGGCAAGGTCGGCTAGTTTTTGAATGCCTTTGTCGGTGCGGCCCGCCACGATGGGCACGCCGGTGCGGGGGGTGCGTTGCGGCCGCCAGCCAATGTGGGCCACGGTGGGAATGTTGGCGCGGTCGAGCTTGGCGATGAGCTCGACGTGGCGGTGATCCACTTCAAGTTTGACCGCGTCGGCATTGCCTTCGGTCATAAAGCGTCCGGCGTTGCGAATGGCCTGGGCGTCGTCGGCTTGGTAGCTCATAAAGGGCATGTCGCCCATGACAAAAGCGTTGGGGACGCCGCGTTTCACCCCAGCGGTGAGGGTGATCATGAAATCAAGCGGCACGCGAATGGTGTCGTCAAACCCCAGCACCACGCTGCCTGCGGTGTCGCCCACCAGCATGACGTCAAGCCCGCCGCGATAAAGCCAGCGTGCGGTGGTGGCGTCGTAGCAGGTGAGCATGGCAAAGGGTTTGCCGTCGCGAGCCCGATGCCGAAGGTCGCGCATCGTGACGGGCTTGGTCGGCGTGGCGGCATCAGCAGAAGTGGCGGCAGGGGAATGAGCGGTGGGCTTAGTGGGCATCGGGACATTGTATCTGGTGTCATGCGGAGCGAAGTTGCGATGTTTTTTGCTTCGCAGCGCTTCTGTCGATAAGTTTATGCTCCTTCGCACCCGCCATCCTGCCACCCCGCACGCTCCAGCACCCCCCCCGGATATCTCACGATGACCCCTGCCCCTCCTCCGGAAACCCCAGAAGATCCCTCTGACTCTTCTGCAGATCCCTCGCCATCGTCGAAAACAGCGGCTTGCGAAAAATCGGCCAACCCCACGGGCTTCGCTGCGCCTGTGGATCACGACCCGGCGAATCTCAAGGCGCACTTCGAATTGCGATCGTCACGACCTGCATCCGTCAAGGCGGATGTGCTTGCAGGGTTGACCGTGGCGTTTGCGATGGTGCCCGAGGTGGTCGCGTTTGCGTTTGTGCTGGGGGTGAACCCGTTGATCGGGCTGTATTCCGCGTTTGTGGTCGGGTTCATTGCAGCGGTTTTTGGTGGCCGGCCGGGCATGGTCTCGGGCGCGGCCGGGGCGATGGCGGTCGTTACCGTCGGCCTCGTTGCGATCCATGGCATCACCTACCTCTTCCCCGCAGTCATCCTCTGCGGACTGATTCAGATCACCATCGGTGTCTTGCGTCTGGGTAAATTGATCCGTATGGTCCCGCACTCGGTCATGCTCGGGTTTGTCAACGGCCTAGCCATCGTCATCGGCGCGGCGCAGATCGGTAGCTTCAAGGAAATCGGCACCGACGGCTTCATGCATTATCTCGAAACGCCGCGTCTGCTGACCATGCTCGGGCTGGTTGCGCTGACCATGGCGATTATTCACTATCTGCCGAAGTTGACCAAGGCGATTCCCTCATCCTTGGCCGCCATCGTGGTGGTGACCTTACTGACGGCGGGGATCAACGCCACTTGGACGCCCACTGATGGCGGCCCCAGTGCGGTGCCGACGGTCCGCGACATGCTGGCTAGCGGGCAGAAAGCCGCCGCCGTTGGTGCAGCCGCGAAAGACGAAGTGAAAGGACGCGCTGCCGCCGCTGCGGCCCTGATCGATCAGGCCGGTCTGGTTGGTCCAGGTGTCGAGGGTGACGCCAAAGTCGTGCTCGGCAGACACGGCATCAGCGAGGCGATCCACGCCCTGCCCGCTGAGACCATCACCGCCGCGATCGCTTCGGTGAAGCCCGAAAATGTGACGATCAAAGGCGACTTGCCGATCCCCTTTTTCTTTGACGACCGCTATACCTCCGGCGGTCCAGACGGCGCAAGCCTGATCCCACCGATGAACCTTGCGACGCTGTGGATCATTCTGCCGTTCGCGTTGGTGTTGGCCGGCGTGGGCTTGATTGAATCGCTGATGACCATGACGCTGATCGACGAGCTGACCGAGACACGCGGTCAGGGCAATCGAGAATGCGTCGGGCAGGGTGTGGGCAATGTACTCTGCGGGGTGTTTGGCGGGATGGGGGGCTGCGCGATGATCGGCCAATCGTTGATTAACGTGAAGTCGGGCGGCAAGGGCCGGCTGTCGGGCATCACGGTGGCGGTGTGTTTGCTGCTGTTTGTTTTGCTGTTTGCGTCGTGGATCGAGATGGTGCCGATGGCGGCACTGGTGGGGGTGATGTTTATGGTGGTCATCGGCACCTTTGAATGGACGACGCTTAATACCTGGCACAAAATACCGTTGAGCGATGTGCTGGTGATGATTTTTGTGGCGGCTTACACCGTGGTCATGCACGACTTGGCCAGTGCGGTGATTTTAGGCGTGGTGATTTCGGCATTGGTGTTTGCGTGGAAAAAGAGCACGCACCTGTTTGCCGATGTGAAGGTGGATGAAAAAGGTGGCCGGATTTACCAGTTGCATGGCCCGCTGTTTTTTGCCAGCGTCGACGCGTTTAAAGAGTTGTTTCAATATGACACCGACCCCGACGATGTGGTGATCGATTTTTACTTCACGCGGGTGTATGACCAAAGTGGGTTAGAAGCGATTAACGCCGTGACCGAAAAGTACGGCCAGCGTGGCAAACGTGTGCATCTCAAGCACCTCAGCGAAGAGTGCCAGGCCTTGCTTGGTAAAGCAGGGGATTTGGTGGAACCCAACATTTCAGAAGACCCGCATTATCACGTGGCCACCGACCGGTTGGGATAGCAGGGTTGTTTGTGAGGCGTCGCGTGCGTGGAGGGGGGATTTACGCCAAGACGCCAAGGAAGGCAAAAAGGCAGATTGAAAAGGTCTCTTTTTCGCCTTGGCATGCGTACGGAAATGCTCGCTTCTGAAATGCCTTTCACTCAGCCCCTCAGCCCCTCAGCCCCTCAGCCTCTTCTGCAAG
>JAZGFZ010000084.1:0-31918 GCA_036480015.1 Algisphaera sp.
GGTTTTCGTTATGTCAATTTGAACCGATGAGCTTGGACGCGGTGTGTTGCCATGCTGAACCACCACCTGTGCGTGGGCTTCGTTTTGCTCCTCGACTGAAAGATCCCACTGCTCAAGGTCTTTTTGCGTATTGAAATCACCACCGGCAATTAAATCGTCGCCTAACACCTTGTCGCCCACACGAAATGCGGGGCCCAAGGGTTGCCCCAAATAGCCTCGGCCCGCACCTGCATTGTCATACTCATCAAACCACATCAAGCCCAGTGATCCGTGTCCGTTGGTGTTGATTTCATAGCTAAAAAAACCGTCACCTAGCAGCGCAGACCCCAGCCCAAAACGCATTTTCTGATAATGGGGCACAAAGTCCGGTTTCGCAAACGGATTGTCATAGTGAATGTCATCGGGTGGAGGCACACCGTCATCTTCATAGGTTTGAATCGTCGTGAAATTCGGCGTACGCGATTGAGTGGTCCACTCAAGATAACTCCCAATGTTTGCTAACGGCCCAAACATTGTTTGCGACCATCCACCCCGATAAGACGAACCCTCGGCCAAGGGAAAGCCTTCAAAATTATTGCCATTGAGCAAATCATGGTTGTTCATGCCCCAATTGACATAAATGATCTTGTCGTCCCCCACGGCATTGCGCAATTGACTCTCGTACGCTCGAAGCCCTTGGTTCCACGATGCGTCGAAAGCATCATAATTTTCCGGCAATGTATTGGATTGATCGGGGTCAAGGGTGCGTGCGGTCGATCCTCCCACCAACCAGCTTTGATTGGGGTCGGCACGATCAATGGTGAGCCCGTCCCAATGGGGATTTGAAACAAGTTTGGCATCATGTCGCGCGTGGTAATCCCCCCATCGCTCAGGCCCAATGGTGGAATCCATCGTGGCTTTCTCTGACAGGTTGCTTAAATTCATCACCCAAGTACCCGGCCAAAACGTAATGTGCGCGGCAATACGCGTGCCTTTGGCATGCGCCGAAGCAGGCCGTATAAATCCACGTTCCACCACAAGCGTGCGGTCTTTTCGATTGACTTTTTTCACCACAACACTTTCACCCTCAATCAGCACCGTATCGCCGGGCACAAACAACGCGTGCGTTGTTGTTTCATCTGAAACAGAAAGGCTTGCCACGTGAATCGTTGTGGACGTCGCGCTGATGCCTTGCGTGATTTCACTGCCCACTTGTGTTAAAAACCACGCTGCTGGAAGCGCGTGGACATCTTCCTCATCCCACTCACATGACACCTCGCACGCATTGGCGGAATTCAGCAAAACAAGATCGGGCTTGATCGCTTTAAGTGGCTCGACAAATTCCTCTTGGTACGGAAACAGCATGACATAGTCGTAACGGACGATATCTTGAAGTGCCTGGGTTTCAGGATCGGGCCACCACATGCCCAGCCGAGGAAAATTTGTATTCAAAGGCTCTGCGCAAATTCTTTTGGGCCATACGAAGAACGTCAAAACACACAAGAGCAACGCGATTGCCAAAGAAAATCGCTTATTTGAATCTAATATTCCATTCATTGTCATTATTCACATCAATCACTTATCACGGTTTGCAATGTCATTCAATCCCCAGTCATACACCAAGAAACCATCGATGACCGAGGCGTCTTGAAGTCCTAGCCGCTCGGCTGCGTAGTCTTTGGCGTCTCCAAAATCTTCGCCATACCATTCAAAAAGTGGTGTGAGTTGCACGCCCCCCTTTTCATGACGGGCGACATAACGGGGATGGTCAAAGCTCAACACATAAGCTTCTTGCTGGGCAAGTTGCTCTTCTAGATTTTCGGCGGTGTACGCCGCGTTGCGAAGTGGCGGGCATGAATACGCGGCGCACACCAATGCCCAGTGGATGCGTGGTTCGTTGAACACCGGACGAATCAGCTCGTGTTCGATTTGATTCAAGGAATAAAATTGCCCCCCAAGATTCCACTGCACAACATCCCAAGGTTTTCCGCCTTCAAGATCGATGATGGAATCGGGAATGCCCGCGTCAAGAATCAATTGGAGTGTGAAAGCGTTGTACGCGTTAATGAGATGGGCGAGACGCTCATCCGCCGGAGCGTCGGCAGAAGGGCTTGGGCGAGCAAGAAAACCAATGTAGCCATCAAGATCATCGCGATCTGCCATCAAGGCGGTGTAATCCACCCAGCCGTCGGCATCCACGTGGTGTTTGAGCAAGGCATCGTAAAGGGCGACAAATCCAACCGACTGAATGGCAACCGGCGGCAAACCCTCCACAGAAGAAGACGGCGTCTGCCCGCAAGCCATCAAAGGAGCGACCAGGGTTAAAACGGCAATCAAGACAGAACGCATTTTTTTCCTTTCGTCAAGTGTCAAATCCGCAGGCCTAGCTTACGATGGTCTCATGAGCAATGAACCGGCGGCTGAAAGCGACCCTCGCAAATCAAAACCCTTCGAGGTGATCAGTGAGTTTACACCCACCGGCGACCAGCCTGCCGCCATCGCGGCCATGACCCAGCGACTTAACACGGGGGCCAAGTTCAGCACCTTGCTCGGAGCCACAGGCACCGGCAAAACGTTCACCATGGCGCACACCATTGCCAAAATCGGCAAGCCCACGCTGGTGCTAAGCCACAACAAAACCCTGGCGGCCCAACTGTACGAAGAATTCAAAGAGCTTTTGCCCAACAACGCGGTGAGCTACTTCGTGAGCTACTATGATTACTACCAGCCCGAGGCTTATATTCCCGCGCGGGACATTTACATTGAAAAAGACTCGTCACGCAACGACGATTTAGACCGCTTACGCATGGCGGCCACCACCAATTTGGTGTCGCGGCGCGATGTGGTGGTGGTGGCCAGCGTGTCCTGCATTTTTGGTCTTGGATCACCCAAAGAATACAAAGAATCGGTGATACAAATCGGCCTCGGCGACGAAATCGACCGCCAGAATCTGCTTAAAAAATTCGCCGAATTGCAATACACTCGAAGCGAGTTTGAACTCAAACGCGGCACCTTTCGTGTGCGAGGCGACGTAATTGAAATCATTCCTGCCGCCGAAGAGTTTGCTTACCGCATTGAGCTGTTTGGCGATGACGTTGAAAGCCTTGCCCTCATCGACCCCACCAGCGGCGAATTGCTGGCCGACGTGCCGAGCATTGATGTGTATCCCGCGGTGCAATACGTTTTACCCGAAGATAAAAAGCAATCAGCCCTTGAGGCCATTCGCGCCGAATTGGACGCGAGCGTGATGACGCTGCGCGGCGAAGGAAATTTGCTCGAAGCCCAAAGACTTTTGGCCCGCACCCAATACGACTTGGAAATGCTCGAAGAAGTCGGTTTTTGCAATGGCATTGAAAACTATTCGCGGCATTTTGATGGCCGCCAACCCGGCGACCGTCCCAACTGTTTGTTGGACTTCTTTCCAAAAGACGACTGGATGATGCTGATTGACGAAAGCCATGTGACCTTGCCACAGGTTAAGGCGATGTACCACGGCGACCGACACCGCAAAGAAACACTGGTGAAACACGGCTTTAGGCTGCCTTCGGCGCTGGACAACCGACCGCTTAAATGGGAAGAACTCGAAGACATGTGGTCTCAAGTGGTGTTTGTCAGCGCCACGCCTGGGCCCTATGAATTAGAACAATGCCAAGGCGAAGTGGTGGAGCAAATCATCCGCCCCACCGGACTGGTGGACCCGCCGATTGAAATTCGCCCGGCCAATGGCCAAGTGCCCGACTTACTCAAAATGGTGAAAGAACGCGTGGCCTCTGGCGAACGCACACTGGTCACCACACTCACCAAACGGCTGGCTGAAGATTTGGCTGCGTATTTGGCGGGCCAAGACATCAACTGCCGCTTTTTACACAGCGACATTGAAACCCTCGATCGTGTGATTTTGTTGCGTGAATTACGCGAAGGCAAGTTTGACTGCTTGGTGGGCGTGAACCTTCTGCGTGAAGGACTTGACCTGCCCGAGGTGTCGTTGGTGGCCATCATGGATGCCGACAAAACAGGCTTCTTACGCAGCAGCACATCGCTGATTCAGCAAATCGGCCGGGCCGCCCGAAACAGCAATGCGTTTGTCATCATGTATGCCGACAACGTCAGCCCCGCAATGAAAAACGCCATCGATGAAACCGATCGACGGCGGGCCCTTCAAGAGGCCTACAACAAAAAACACAACATCACCCCAGTCACCATTAAAAAGGCCATTCGACGGGGCATCGAAATGGAGCTTCAAGCCCGCAAAACCGCCCAAGCCGCGTTTGATCCCAACGAAAAAGAGTATGACCGCGCCGAACTCTTGGCTGAACTTGAAAAAAGCATGCTGGAGGCCGCTCAAAACCTTGAGTTTGAAAAAGCCGCCACCCTCCGAGATCAAGTGAAAGAAATCAAAGACGCTCCGGTGATGGAAAAAGTGCGAATCAACACCCAAAAAGCCAAAACCAAGAAAGCCAAGCCCGGCATGCCTGGAATAAAAACCAAGCGTAAGGGCAAAAAATAAAAAGACCGCAGACCCGCTTAAAAGCAAGCATTCGCGTGTCATGCCAGCACGGCGCGGGGTACACTGTGCACCACGTCGTTGCCTTCTTTGACCTGTGTCCTTCTGGAACCTTGGAACCCCCCACCCGATGCGAAGCCTCTCCCCTCTTGTTCTCTCCACCCTTGCAACCCTTTTGGTTCTCTCCCCTGTTCAAGCAGAAATGGTGGAAGGCTCTGTGCGCCCCAGCAAAGAAGTGGTGCTCAATGCCCCTCTACCCTCGATTTTAAGCAAAATCGAAGTCGCAGAAGGCGATCGCATCGAAAAAGATGAACCGCTGGCATTCATGGACGACGGTTTGCAACAGGTGGCCGTGCGGGCCGCCCAACTGGAAGCCGAAAGTGACACCGCCGTAGAAAACGCAAAGCTTGTCCTCGAAGATGCTCAAATTCAACTGGGCCAAATCAAAGAATCCAATAAAAAGGGTGCCGCCAGCGAATGGGAAGTAAGAAAAGCGTCACTTCAAGTAGAAGTTGAAACGGCAAAGCTCAAGCAAGCCAATGAACAACAAGAACTGGCCCGGGTTAATCTTGAACTGGAACGCGCACGCCTCAAACGCTATGCCGTGCTGGCACCCTTTACAGGGCGGGTGTTACGAATCGAAGCCGAAGCCGGCGCCTCACTCACCCAGCAAGACCCAATCCTCTCTTTGGTGGCCCTCAACCCACTTGAAGCCGAGTTTCACCTGCCTGCATCAGCCTATGGCACACTCGAACTGAATGAGCGGTACGGACTTATCCGCAAACAAAACGAAGGCCCGCCCATCGCCGCAAAACTTATCAGCATCGACCCCGTGATTGATCCAGCAAGCCAAACCTTCCGCGTGGTCTTGGAAATCGATAATGCCGACGAACTTATGCCTTCAGGGTTCTCCGTGTTTTTAAAACTGGCCGACCGAGAAACGCCAGAAAACGACCAATGACCCCACACCGCTTTCACATCGCAACCGTCGCGACGGCTTGCTTGGCCGTTTCTTCGGTTGCGCAAACATCTCAACCAACACCCCAACCCGCCTGGGATTGGCCTAAGGATTCAACCCAACCACTGATCCAACGGGTCGATTTGGCCGTGCCAGGCACGTCTGCCGACGCCGACCTTGGCTACTTCGGGCCCGATCCAGGGCTTTGGGAATGGACGCTGTCTGGAGCAGGCGAAAGCGACACCGCCTTTGAAGAAAGCGGTGCCAACTTCACCGCCGAGGCCAACCATTACCTCACGCAATCGCTCTCGGTGGGGGTGCGCCAAAGCGTGGGCATCGTCGAACGAGCCAACAATGCCTCGTGGAACGCCGCAACCTCCGTGTTTGGCCAGTGGCACTTGGGCAAAGGACAACTGCGACCTTTCATCGGCCTCGAAGCAGGCTATTTGTACGGCGATGGCGTCACCGAAACCTTCTTTGGCGGCCCCGAAATGGGCACCCGATTCTACCTGCGCGACAACACGTTCCTCTACGGGCGCGGCAGCTACTCATTCTTAGTCACAAGCTCAGACGACGCAGACGCACGGTTTGATGAAGGTCGACTGGTGTACAGCTTTGGTGTTGGCTTTTCGTTTTAAGCACGCGCAGGCGGGGATCCAGCGTGCGAGGCTAGATCCCCGCCTTGCGCGGGAATGACGGGGAGGAGTAGGCCGGAGATGACGATACTATCCCCGGAGGGCCCCAAAACAGGACGTTATTTCGGGCCTATTCCTTAACAAAAACAGGGATGGCCGCAAAAGCGACCATCCCTGTGTTGTTAGACAAACCTATTCTGTAAGACAAGCCGTAAGACAAGCCGTCTCGCCTTAAGCCAATTTAGGCCGATCGACGACGACGCAGAAGCATGCCGCCCAT
Source organism: Algisphaera sp. (assembly GCA_036480015.1). Taxonomy (GTDB): domain Bacteria; phylum Planctomycetota; class Phycisphaerae; order Phycisphaerales; family Phycisphaeraceae; genus Algisphaera. The sequence goes on from JAZGFZ010000084.1 coordinate 6,357, forward strand.
GGCTCCAAGAACCAAAAGACCCGTGGTGGGCTCAGGCACAGGATTCATAATGCTGTCATCAGCCAAAACTTGCAAGATAATGCCGTTCACAAAACTGGTGGTTGCAGCACTCAACAGCGATCCATGAGCGGCGTCAACCCCGTCCACGCTTGATAAATCATCACCGTAAATCGCAGCGTACATCGTGGCGGCTGCCGCATAGCGACCGAGACCATTTGAGCCATCGACCACGTTTTGCTGGAGTGTGTTGTCCCACTGACTGCCATGACTTGCATGAAGGTCATCCCGGTACAACAACTCATACGAGTTCGGGTCCGAGCTCGAGCCATAGCCCTCGCTGGCCAAGTCACCGTTATTAAGGGCCAATGCCAAGCGATAAAACACTTCACCCGTTGGGATGATCGACACATCCGCAGCGGTCCCGGCCTTCACACGACTGTACACCAAGTTGTGATGCGCCTTTGAAACACCCATCGGCGTCGTGTCATCATCAACGGCGGTGTTGTTCCAATCGGCCAAGATGGCGCCTCGTGGAGCCCAAGGCTGGTACATATAAAACTTTGTGCCGCTGTTGGCTGTGTTTGACTGCGTGGTGCTAATCAAGCCCAGTGCCGCGGTGGCTTCGTTACCAATCGTCGCACCATCCCCATTGGGCAGAGGCTGCTGTTGACTCGTGCCATACACCGTTTTGGTGAACGATTGAAGCGTTACCGCATCCCAAGTCGCCCCTGCAAGAGCCGTATTGAACTTCCCATGCGATACGTCAAAAGAGCCACCTCCCGTCAAGTTGGGGTCCGCCACAATATGTTCCAGCGACGTGTTCCAGCGAAGGTGGTGCCCGTGATCCTGCCATGTGCCCGTACCTTCTCGGCCGGCGATCCTTTCAACGGCTTTAGAATCGTCTGTCAAACTGTTTCCGACGTGATAAACAGCGTCTGAATAGGCGTTTAACGACGCAAAAACGGACATCATCGCGGCAGCAGAAGTAATCTGTCGTGAACTAAAACGCATAAAAGGGATCTCCATCCAAAGAGTGGGTAATAAAAACAAAATTTCAAGACCTAAGTATAGCATCCAGAAAGCGTCAACGCAAGGAAAACTAATGGTATACCCCGAGATTCGCCTGAGAGACCAAAAACGTGCTTTTTAACCCTTACACGGCGATTTCAGAAAAAAACCCTGTTCCTTACGGCACAACAAAAAGCCAAATGATAAAAAAACCGGCCCCTTATAATAAAGGGCCGGCTCAATCGTTTTTCGACTCTCGAATCTCAAGCTCACCTAGATCGCTTAAGCGTCAGCAGCTTCGGCTTCGGCTTCAACTTCAACTTCGGCTGCAGGTTCGGCCGGAGCAGCCTTGCGTCGGGCGGCAGCAAACTCCATGCGCTTGTTAGCCTTGTTGCGGCGGCGGCTAAAGCTGCCGCGGGCTTGCGAGCCGCTGGCTTCTTCGGTGCCCACCAGCTGGATGACACACAGGTCGGTGCCGTCGCCCAAGCGGTTGATCCCCAGCTTGATAATGCGGGTGTAACCACCGGTGCGATCGGCATAACGGGGTGCAACCACGTCAAAAAGGTGCTTGGAGATCATCGTGCCGCCCACCACTTCGCCATACTTGTTGCGTTTCACGCTGTCGTCATCTTCGCTCGGGACCATGATCTGGTCGCCCCCCAAACGGGCGATCACACGGCGACGGCTGGCCAAGTCGCCTTTTTTAGCCGCGCTAATCAATTTTTCGACAAAGGGCTTCAAGCTCTTGGCCTTGGGAATACTGGTCACAATTTGACCGTGGGTAAAAAGCGCAATCGCCATGTTTCGCCACATCGCAATGCGGTGATTGGTATGCCGACCCAGTTTCCGTCCGTAAACACCATGTTTCATAACTGTTTTCCTTTCTTGACGTGACCTTACCCACACTTTAACAAGCGAAAAGGGTTGGTCTTGCCACTCGGCGAGCTCTTTTGCAAGAGCGTTTAAAACGCCGGCAATTGCCTCGTACACAGAGGCGGGGCATCGATGGCCCCAAATGGGCCGACCCTGCAAATTAAGCACAGTCGGCCATATTCTCAAACAAACACGTCTAAGCAAGCTCAATCAAATTTCAACTTCAGCGGGCAATTCCATGCCCAATTCCAAGCCCAGGTCAGCAAGCTTGCGCTTCACTTCTCGCAGGCTGGTTTTTCCGAAGCTGCGAACCTTCAAAAGGTCTGCTTCTTGACGGCTGACCAAGTCGGCCACACTGGTGACCTTGGCCGATTCCAAGCAGTTGTTGGCTCGCACGGAGAAGTCCAATTCATTAAGCGACATTTGAAGCTTACGAATGAGCTCTTCATCCACACGGGCTGCCGCGGCTGCGGTTTCGCTGGCCACTTCTTTGCCCAATTCAAAATACTGCACAAAGGGATTGAGGTGTTTACGCAAAATTTTGGCGGCTTCAACAACAGCCATTTCTGGTGTCACGGTGCCGTCGGTCCAAACTTCCAGTGCAAGTTTGTCGAAGTTGGTTTTTTGCCCCACACGGGTGTCTTCCACCTTGTAACGCACACGGGTCACAGGTGAATAAATTGCGTCAACCGCAATCACGCCCACTTCTTGATCTTCGTTGGGGTCGTATTGCTCGCTGGCAGGAACGTAACCCCGCCCTTTTTCAACGGTGAACTCCATGTCGAAGTCCACTTCTTTGGTGAGCGTGGCCAAGATCAAATCTTTGTTGTGAATGGTAATCGACGTGTCGGCTTCAATCAGATCACAGGTGACTTCACCGGGGCCTTGGGCTTGCAAACGCATGGTTTTGGGGGTGTCGGATTCCGACGAAACCACCATGCTCTTGACCTTGAGGATGATGTCGGTGACATCTTCCATCACACCTTCGAGCGATGTGAATTCGTGGGCAGCGCCCTTGATTTTCACACTGGTCACCGAGGCGCCTTCAAGCGACGACAACAAAATACGCCGCAGCGAATTGCCCACGGTGGTGCCAAAGCCACGTTCAAAAGGTTCAACCGAAAACTTGCCGTAAGTCGGCGAAGCCGTTCCGGCGTCAAGGGAAACACGATGGGGAAGTTCGAGGCCGCGCCAGCGAATACGCATGGGGATTATCCAATCAGGTGTGCAGCGGGTTTAAAAACCTCTCCGGCCCATAGGCAGGAGAGAAAAACACAGGGGACACGCTCATAGCCCGCCATGCTGCGCGGCGGGGGTGGCTTCTTGCCCTGAGAAAAACAAACATTATTTACATCGATGACGTGCAGGCGAACGTCCAAAACGGAGCGTCAAGCGAGTTTCGGAACAAGACCCTCGGGCCTTCGCCAAAGGCGTGCCCTAGGAGGCCGCCCATCCGCAATCACACACGACGCTTTTTCTTAGGCCGACAACCGTTGTGCGGAATAGGCGTGTGGTCTTCGACCGCAGTCACCTTCAAGCCCGAGTGAGCCAAGCCCGTCACTGCCGACTCACGGCCTGGACCTGCACCACGAACGCGAACTTCAAGCTCGACCATGCCGAACTTACGGGCCTTGTTGGCCGCTTCTTCAGCAGCCCGGGTGGCCGCAAATGGGGTTGATTTACGCGAGCCTTTGAAACCCACAGCCCCGGCCGAGCCGGTGGCAACGGTTTCGCCGTTGATGTCGGTGATGGTCACCAACGTGTTATTGAAGGTTGCCTTGATGTGGGCAATGCCTCGGCTGACATTTTTGCGTGCTTTTTTACTTTTCTTAGCCATCGTGGAGTCTTTCGTTGAAGTTCAGCGCTACCACTCTCCCAACATGGGCGGGTAGCTGGCTTCGGGATTGTTGTTGTCTCAATGGGCGGTTCAAATGAAGACCGCCCGTTCTAACCGGAGCAATGACGAAAATGAAATGAGGTTGGTCTTAAAACCGTACGCGGGCAAAACCCGCATGCCTCACCTCACTTACTTACTTACTTCATGCCTTTGACCGACTTCTGGCCAGCCACTGTTTTCTTACGTCCCTTGCGGGTACGTGCGTTGGTTTGCGTGCGTTGACCACGAACAGGAAGTCCGCGACGGTGGCGATCACCGCGATAGCAACGAATGTCTCGCAAGCGGGCGATGTTTTGCTGGATTTGACGCCGCAAAGCACCTTCAATGATGTACTTGCTTTCCAACAGCCCTGCGATGGCAGCGAGTTGGTCTTCGTTCAACTCTTTTGCTCGGGCTTGGGGGTCAAGCTTGAGTTCTTCGCAAATTGCAGCCGAAAACTTTGGGCCAATGCCAAAGATATAGGTAAGCGCAATGCGTGTGGGTTTGTTGTCGGGGATCTCGGAGCCGGCGATACGTGGCATGGGGGGAATCCTTGGGGAAGTTGAAGATCCTCTCTTCCGCACGCTGCGGACGGGATCCTGACTTCAGGGAAATATTTAAATAAAAAACGAGAACATCGACTACAAACGCATAGAAAAAGCTTCAAAAAGCTGTCCCGCAGACGTGACGTATGCGATATTCAAACCAAGCAAACTTAGCCTTGGCGTTGTTTATGCTTGGGATTGGTGCAAACCACACGAACCACGCCTTTGCGGCGGATGACCTTGCAGTTTTCACAAATACGTTTAACGGAGCTTCGGACCTTCATGGGTCACCTCAAACAGTTAGGGGTATATCTAAACGGAGACCATCTGGAGCAATGGTGGGTCGATAGTGTAACGAAATCAGCTGTTCACCGCGAACGAGCTATCTTTGCTTGCCTGCAAGGCGTGACACCCTCTAAAAGAGGTCTAACACCTACTTCCGCAACGATGTGACCCCAAGAAGCTCAACCCTAGGATTAAGCCTTGACGGTGCAATCAGTTCAGCGTCAAGCCTAATTTTTAGGGTGGCGCATCGAGTCCGCTTGCGAATCCAGCCTACCGCGGGCGGAGCCCGCACCGTTTGCCTAAGAAGCTTAACGCCAAGATTAAACCTTGACGGCGCAATCAGTGGCGGTAGGTAATTCTGCCCTTGCTCAAGTCGTAGGGGCTGATGTCCACGGTCACCCGGTCACCGGGGAGAATGCGAATGTAAAACTTCCGCATTTTGCCCGAAATATGGGCGATGATCTCGTGGTCGTTTTCGAGCTTAACCTTGAACATCGCGTTGGGTAACGCGTCCAAGACCTCACCTTCAAACTGGAGCATGTCTTCTTTGGCCAAAACGATCGTCCTACAATTGAGCGAGACCCTTTCTACAAAAGGAACGTCTCGCAAGGTCTTAAATGCTTCTTTGCCGTAGAGCAAAGCTTTCTCAGGCGTCAGATAACGCCTACGTCCTTACTTTACAGCCATTCTTTAACGGCCGTCGGTTAAAACTTCTCCGCCTTGGGCGGTCACGGCAACCGTATGTTCATAATGGGCCGAGGCCTTGCCGTCAAGCGTTACCACCGTCCAACCATCTTTCAATGTCTTGACGTCGCGGGTGCCAAGCGTGAGCATGGGCTCAATGGCAAGCACGATGCCCTCACGAAGGTGAATGTCATTTCGAAGCAGATCTCGGCCCACAAAATTAGGTACTTTGGGCTCTTCGTGCATGGTCGATCCAATGCCATGGCCCACAAAGTCGCGAACCACACCATAGCCACGGTCTTCGGCATACTTTTGCATCAAACGGGCAATTTGACTCCACCGTTTGCCGGGGCGAACTTGATCGATGGCGATTTGCAAACAATGCTCTGTGGCCTCGCACATGGCCCGTACGTCATCGGCCACATCCCCCACCAAAATGGTCGTCGCGGCATCACCACACCAACCCTCAAGCTTAACCCCGCAATCAACCCCCACCACATCGCCGTCTTGAATGGGCCGATCGTCAGCGATACCGTGAACGACCACTTCATTAACGCTAATACACAGGTGAGCGGGAAATCCCTTGCCCTGTTCATAGGTTGGATAGTTTTTAAACAAACCAATTGCGCCACGTTTGCGAATCAGCTCATCAGCCGCTTCATCAATTTGCCGGGTGGTGGTCCCAGGCTTGGCCATCTCACGGCACAAATTATGAACTTCATGCACCACACGCCCCGCTGCTCGCATTTGCTCAATCTCTTTTTTAGACTTCAAGCGAATGGCCATAAGGAAAATCGTCTGGAGGGTTGCTGGGAATATGCACCTAGGTTTAGGCGAATTGCGAATTTTAGCAATTGACGTTTCGAGGATCAACCCTCAAAACAAACCGCTATACGTTGCCGCGGGTGCCGCGAATTTTCGGTCCGCCGCCGCCACCCGCCCCGCCACCGCCAAGAAATCCGCGGTAGTTGCGCATCATCAAGTTGGCTTCAATTCGCTGAACAAAATCGAGCATCACACTCACCACAATCAGCAAACCCGTGCCGCCCAAAAACTGAGTCACGCCAAAATCAACGTTAAAAAGCGACGACACCACGGTGGGGATCACAGCAATCACCGCCAAAAAGCCTGCCCCCACATAGGTGATGCGTTCCATCACCGCTTCAAGGTAATCCGCGGTGCGTGGCCCAGGACGTAACCCCGGAATAAAACTGCCACCATCACGAAGCTGCGTGGCCATTTCCTTGGGTTGAAATTGAACCGTGGTCCAAAAATAGGCGAAAAAGTAGATCATGCCCACGTAAATAAGCGTGTACAGATAGCCCGTTAAACCCGCGAATTCAGAGTTAAACAAGTCAAACATGCCCGCGAAAAAGTTGTAAATCCCCCCCGCCGAAGAATCGGGTGGCATGGCCGAGGCGGCATACCCCGCGAGCACCGAGGGAAACAACATCAATGAGCTGGCAAAAATGATCGGCATCACGCCACCGTGGTTCACCCGCAGGGGCAAGTAACTTTTTTGACCGCCATAAACCCGTCGCCCCCGGGTGTGTTTGGCCTGCTGAATGGGAATACGACGTTGACCTTGGGTGATTACCACCGAACCTGCCACCACCGCCACAAAAGAGACCAACAAAAAGATCACCGTCATGGGACCATAAGGTCGCGTGGCGTCACCACCGGTCATCGAGAAGCCCCCGACAATCGACCCCACCGCACCGGGCATCGATGCAATGATGCCCGCCGTGATGATCAACGAAATACCATTGCCAATGCCGTATTTGTCAATTTGCTCGCCCAGCCACATTAAAAAGACCGTGCCTGCCGTAAGCCCCATCAATCCACAAGCCCAAAAAACAAGCGTTCCGCGATATTCAGGGTAAACCAAGTCACCGCTGCCACGTTGCAAAAAGATCAACCAGCCAATGGCTTGCACCAAACACAGTGCCACAGTGGTATACCGCGTGTATTCTTGGATTTTTTGCCGCCCCGCCGGTCCTTCGTTTTGAATGGCCTTAAGCTTTTCGCTGGCCGTCCCCATCAATTGAAAAATAATCGATGCCGAGATGTAGGGCATGATGCCCAAGCCAAAAATCGTCGATTGGCTCAACGACCCGCCGGTGAAAATACCCACGTAAGAAATCAAACTGCCAAAGGCGCCGTCAGAGGCGCTTTTGGCCCACTCATTTAACGCTGATTGGTCCACACCCGGAAGTGGGATAAAGAACCCCACCCGGTAAATGGCCAACATTGCAATGGTAAAAAGCAGCTTGTTACGCAGCTCTTTGATACGCCAGATATTAAAGAAGGCCTGAAGCATGTGTGTTACATCCGAATGACAAATGACAAATGACGAAACTTCCGGAAGCTTGACGGACTCACGGCTGTTTCGTCATTGGCCATTCGGATCACATCACCGACGCAAAAAATATCTCACCCCGCACAAACCATCACGCAACCTTGGCTTCGCCGCCCGCAGCAGCAATTTTTTCGCTGGCGGTTTTGCTAAATGCCTTGGCCACAATGGTCAGTTTCTTGGTGAGCTCACCCTCACCCAAAACCTTGACGGGCAGCTTGGTATCACGAATCAAGCCCACTTTCACCAAGGTTTCAGCATTGACTTCTTCGCCTGCTTTAAACCGAGCTTCAATAGCTTCAAGGTTCACCACCGAATAGTGAGTCATGAAGTTGGCGTTGGAAAAACCACGTTTTGGGTAACGCTTAAACAGTGGAATACGGCCACCTTCGCTGGGGGCACTGTTGCCCGAGCGTGAGCCGTAGCCATTGTGACCGCGGCCCGACGTTTTGCCGGTACCCGAACCTGGACCGCGACCAATGCGCTTGCGACGCTTGTGACGGCCAACTTTTTCGGTAATTTCGTGGATCATCATGGCGGGGGAGCTCCCGTAAAAGCCGTGGTTAAAGCCAGCGGCGGGTGGTTTTGGATCGATCTAAAAAGAGACTCGCGGCGGTTCGCCACCCAAGTCCATCAACAAGTTACTCTGCGGCCGGGGTCGGGGTCTCGCCACTGGCGGCTTCGGGGGCGGCAGGGGCCGCGTCCGAAGTTTCTGCTTTGGGTGCTGCATCTGCAGCAGGTGCGGTGGTCGCTTCCGCTGGGGCACGGCCCCGGCCTGTGCCCGGTCCGCCTCGAGCACCACGGCTACCGCGACGGCCATCTTTGCTTTGCCCCACGGTGTTCTGGGGAGCAGCCATTTTACTGCCACCCGATGTTTCCGATTCGGTCATGAACTTCTTGGCCGCGGTCATCATTTCATCGACCGTGCTGGACTCGATGGTCACGCCACGAAGGGCTGCAATTTCTTCACGGGTTCGCAGTTTCTCAAGTGCATCAATGGCCGCACGACACAAGTTGATTTTATTGGTTGAACCATAGGCCTTGGTCAAGCAGTCACGAATGCCTGCCATTTCCAAAACGGCGCGAACCGTGCCGCCCGCAATCACACCGGTTCCTGGCGAAGCAGGAATCAGTTTGACCGACGATGCACATGATCGGCCAAGCACTTCGTGAGGAAGCGTTCCGCCAAGGGTCTTCACCTTAAACAAGTTTTTGCGAGCGTCTTTCTGGGCTTTTTCAATGCCAGCAGGAACACCACGGCCTTTGCCATAGCCCACGCCAACGCTTCCGCTGCGATCGCCCACAACCACCAAAGCTGAAAAGCTCATGCGGCGGCCGCCCTTCACGGTGGTGGCAGTGCGGTTAATCGCCACTGTGGTGGATTCAAGGTTCTGCGAGTCTTCGAGGTATTCAGCCATGGTTCTATGCCTTGCGGCTTGCGAGTGCGTACAAGCAACTCGGGGTGGGTTAACTAAAAAGGTTCATGAAACCGACAAAATCGGCGTTGTTCGACTGAACGCAATTGTATCCAGTCACAATGGTGTGTGGCGGCCCAAAGGCAATCACTAAAATTTCAATCCGCTTTCACGGGCTGCGTCGGCCAAAGCCTTGACGCGACCATGAAAACGAAATCCGTTGCGGTCAAACGCAACCGATGCGATCCCAGCAGCTTTGGCTTGCTCGGCAATGTCTTTGCCCACCGCAGTGGCAGCATCCACAGTACAGCCTTTTTCAGCCTTGGCGGCAACAGAGCTGGCGCTGGCCAGTGTTTTGCCCGACGCATCGTCGATCACTTGGGCGTACATGTGCTTGCTGCTGCGAAAAACCGAAAGCCGAGGCGTATCGGAGGTTCCATAAATCCGCTTGCGAATGCCTGCTTTGCGGCGCGAGCGGCGGAGGGTTTTGAGTTTGTTCTTTTCCATCGTTTTGTCCCTGGCATTGGCCAGTGTTGTCTGTCGTTGACGGTCTGTCGTTGAAAGCGCGATACAGTAAAATTACACAGGTAGCGAGAGCATCGCCCCAATCAGTTGCCGAAGGCCTTGCCTTGCTTGCGAATAATCTGTTCGCCTTTGTAACGAACACCTTTGCCGTTGTAAGGTTCGGGCTTACGGTGTTGTCGCATCGCAGCGGCTGTTTGGCCAACCAACTGCTTATCAATACCGGTCACTGTGACTTCACTCATTGAGCTGCCGGGCTTCACCGACACGTTAATGCCACTGGGGATCTTCACAATCCGCTCATCTGCGTAACCCAGCTTCAATTTGATTTTATCGCCTTGCACAGCGGCACCATAACCTACGCCATGAACTTCAACAATCACTTCGTAACCTTTGGTTACGCCGTGAATCATGTTGGCAATCAAAGCACGGGTGAGTCCGTGCATGGCACGTGACAACTTGGTGTCGCCTTCACGATCAACCACCACTTGTTTGGCCTCTTCGTCAACACGCACGCTCACCTCGGGGCGATGGGTGTAGGTCAGGGTGCCACCCTTGCCCGTGACAGAAATTTCGCGACCATTCACCTTCACTGTGGTTCCAGCGAGATCAACAGGTTTTTTACCAATACGTGACATAAATAAAGTCTCGTTTCTTTCGGGCCCTGCGAGATCATCGCAGCGGCCTTAGTTTTCAAAACGGGGGAAGAAAAAGCGAATACCTGAAATACAGGCTCACTCAACAATACAAATCAATTCGCCGCCGACTTTTTCGTCGCGGCACTGACGGTCACTCAACACACCCTTGGGCGTGGTGAGAATGGCAATGCCCAAACCTGCGAGCGGCCGAGGCAAATTAGCAACCTTGGTATAGACCCGGCATCCAGGCTTGCTTTGACGTTGCATTTTATGAAAAAGCTGCTCGCCATTGGGGCCGTACTTAAGGTGTACACGAAGAATGCCTTGACGACCATCTTCGATGACATCGTGGCCTTTGACATAGCCTTCATGCTCCAGCGTCTTGGCGATGCCGGTGCAAACCTTGGAATTCTTGCAATCCACCGACGGGCTTTGATTCAGCGCGGCGTTGCGAATGCGATTGAGCATGTCGGCGATAGGGTCGCTCAGTGCCATGGTTACGTTCTCTTACAGGGTTCACGCGGTCTGCGTGATGAAATCAATCAGGGTTAAATCAAACTAAATCGAAACACGCTCTACACAGAGCAGGATACGAAGGGGAAAGTCATTACCAAGATGCTTTACGCAGTCCAGGAACTTTGCCTTCCAAGGCCAATTCACGAAGCTTAATTCGCGACAAACGGAACTTACGGTAAACGCCACGGCTGCGACCGGTCAGGGCACACAAGTTGCGAACACGGGTGGGGCTCGCGTCACGCGGAAGCATGGCCAAACCTGCATAGTCATTGGCCGCTTTCAAGGCAGCCCGTTTTTCAGCGTATTTGGCCACGGTGGCTTTCACACGGTCATTGCGAGTAATGGTGGATTTTGATGCCATGATGTTGCCGTTTCTTAATCTAAACCAGAACAAATCTGGAGGTTCTAAACAAAAGGGTTGACGTTACAAAAGTCGTTTATGCGACCTAGCTCTTCTTGGGATCTGGCTTCTTGAAAGGGAAGCCCAATTCAGTCATCGCCAATTTCGACGTTTCGTTGGTTGAGTTGGTGAACACAATTGTGACGTGCATACCAAAAGTGTGTTGAGCGTTGGCCATGTCCACTTCGGGGAAAATCCCCTGCTCAGTCAAACCAAAGGAATAGCTTCCTCGGCCGTCAAAGCTCTTTACGCTGAAACCTCGGAAGTCTTTGATGCGGGGAATGGCCAAGCTGACCAAACGATCGAAGAACTCCCACATGCGGTCGCCGCGAAGCGTGACCATGACGCCATTTTCATAGCCTTCGCGAACTTTAAAGTTCGCGACCGACTTACGGGCCTTGGTCATAATCACTTTTTGACCGGTGATCAGCGCGAGGTCTTTGATGACCTGCTCTTTGGCCTTGGCGTTTAGCTTGGTGCCCTCAATCTGATTACCCATACCAACGTTAACGATGATTTTACTCATCTTTGGCATTGCCATGGGATTGGAGATCTTGGATTCAACTTTGATCTTCTCGGCCACGGGGCCGTAGAATTTCTCTTTCATCCGGGGCTGTGTTTGGGTGGTCATAACGGACCTTGGTGTTGTCTTGCAATAAAGGAATGGGAATGCGGCCTAAAGGCCAACAGAATTAGCGAGCTTTTTTCAGTTCAGGGCCAATTTGCTCGCCGGTGGTTGCGGCGACGCGAATTTTAGCGCCATTGTCTTTGGTTTCAAACCGAACACGGGTGGCCTTTCCGTTTTTGTCCACCGGACTCACGTTCGAAACGTGAATCGGCATTTCAACTCGGATCATACCGCCCTGCGGGTTGGCTTGGCTTGGCTTGATGTTTTTAGCGCGAACGTTAACGCCCTGCACCACCACCCGAACATCATCGGGGTGATCGGCCGTAACGACCCGAAGAACCTCACCTGTGCGACCACGGTCGTCTTTACGACCTGCAGTCACCATCACGTTGTCACCTTTGCGAATATGTCGTGCCATCTCAAACAACCTCCGATGCGAGGGAAACGATCTTCATGTAACTTTGCTCCCGCAATTCACGGGCCACTGCACCGAAGATCCTGGTGCCGCGGGGATTGCCGTCATCGTCGATCAGCACGATGGCGTTTTTATCAAAACGTACGTAGCTGCCGTCTTTGCGGCGGATAGGATAGTTGGTTCGCACCACAACGCCTTTGACGATGGTGCCCGATTTCAGCTCGCTGCCAGGCAGCGCCTTCTTTACCGAACAAACAACTTTGTCACCCACCGAGGCGCAAGGCCGGGTGGTTTTGCCGCGGGCGGTCGAAGTACCGAGTACACGGATTACATACGCAATCTTTGCACCGGAGTTATCCGCAACATCGACTCTGGATTCTTGCTGAATCATGGCGTGGGCCTTGCCTTAAGGGCTGCCGAACTATTCGGCAGCGGGCGTGTAAAAATCAATCAAAAAAGGTTTTCGGGCTTGGTTTTGCCCGAAGCAAACGTTACGCGTTTGCTTCTGCAGGGGTTTCAATTTCAGGAGCAGGAATGTTGGTGATCGGTGGAAGAGATTCTTCAACCACCTTGATCAAACGCCAGCTCTTGGTTTTGCTCAATGGACGGCATGACGCGATTTCAACGCGATCTCCCTCTTTCGAGGCATTTTGTTCGTCATGAACTTGGAACTTTTGGCTCTTTTTAACGAACTTGCCATACTTGGGGTGACGAACCTTATAAGCCACTTGGACCGTACGGGTTTTATCACGCTTGTCGCTGGTTACAACGCCGAGTTTCGTGCCCAATAAAGGACGTGGGGTTTGCGGGGTGGTACTGGCCATGGGTTAGTTCGACTCTGAGTTAGCGGAGAGAGCAGCCAATTCGCGGCTACGCTTTTCGGTTAGCAGGCGGGCAACATCCTTGCGGAGATCACCGAGCGTGCCGGGGTTTTCAAGCTTTTGCGTGACGGCCTGGTTGCGAAAGCCAAACAGTTCCTTGCGGATTTGCTGGGCGGTTTCGACCAATTGGTCATCGCTCATTTTACGGATTTCAGCGGCGTTCATGATGGGGCCTCGTCCCGGTATTAGCGGTCGGGATATCTTCGGATGGAGCAAAAAAGCAATCAGGATCTACGAGGTGTGTCCGCGACGTTCAACAAAGCGGCACTTAAAGGGCATTTTGTGAGCAACACGAACAAATGCTTTTTTAGCGATGTCGCGAGGAACACCCGCCAGTTCATACACCACGGTGCCAGGCTTCACACGGGCAGCCCAATACTCTGGCTCTGCCTTACCTTTACCCATCCGCTGTTCCAGCGGCTTCTTACTAATGGGCTTGTCGGGGAACACCCGCACATAAAGCTTGCCTTCGCGGGCAACATACTGCCGAGCAGCAATACGACCTGCCTCAATTTGGCGAGCAGTCAACCAACCGCCTTCGGTCAATTGCAGGGCGTAATCGCCGAACGAGACTTTGTTGCCACGGCAGGCAACGCCTCGCAGCGAACCACGCTGTTGCTTGCGGTATTTGACGCGTTTAGGAAGAAGGGGCATCGGGTGCTCTCGGTTCAGGCCAACTCGGTAACAAGCGGCGGTTTAGTTCGGACAGTTCGTTTTAACGTTTTGGGTTCTTGCTTAGCGGTTGCCGCGGGCACGCGGACGAGCCCCTGCTGCCTTCGACTCAATTTCGCCTTCAGTCAGGCTGCTAAACATACCCTTGTAGATCCACACCTTGACACCAATGATGCCGTAAGTGGTTAGCGACTTGGCAAAGCCATAGTCAATGTGGGCCTGGAGGGTTTGCATGGGCACGGCACCCATACGGATTTCTTCTTTACGGCTCATTTCGTGTCCGCCTAAGCGACCTGAGAGCAAAATCTTGATGCCCTTCACGCCCGAAGCACTCATGGCCGTTTCGGCCTTCATCTTCATGACGCGACGGAAACTGGCTCGCTTCATCATTTGCTCGGAAATGGACTCGCAAATCAATTGACTGTCTGCGTCGGGATTACCCACTTCAACACAGTTAATCGCAACATTACGCCCCGTAAGGTGCTGCAATTCGCCAGTAAGACGGTCAATTTCGGCGCCCTTGGGGCCAATGACCAAACCCGGACGAGCGGTTTTGACAATGATCTTCAGCTCTTCACGCGTACGCTCAATATGAATGTCTGACACCGCAGCATAGGGTGGCTTGCGATTGAGCTGGCGGTCCAAATACTGACGAATACGCTCATCTTCGATAAGCAGCTCGCCGTAAAAGGCCTTGGTGGGCGCGTACCAGCGGCTTCGGTGAGCTTCGGTGATACCGACGCGGAAGCCAAAGGGGTGTACTTTTTGTCCCATGAGGGGTCATTCCAATGCGACTGATGTCGCTTCTAAAGGGCTCTGCGGGAAACACCCACAGGAAGTTATATCGAATTCAAGGCAGGCCACAAAGACCTTTACCGTACTTTTTCTTACGACGCTTTACGCCTCGTCAACACTTACAGTGATGTGACTGGTGCGTTTAAGGATTTGATGCGAACGGCCACGGTCCTTGGGTTGAAAGCGTTTAATGGTCGGTCCCGCGTCAACGCGAGCGTCACTCACAATGAGGTTGCGGACATTGGCTTCGGCCTGATCAGCATTGTGATAGGCCGCCACCAAAGCCGTTTTGACCAAAACAGCGGCTCGGAGCTTGGAAAGCTCCAGCGTGTTCAGGGCGTCGGCATATTTTTTGCCGCGAATAAGGCTGACAACCAGCCGTGCCTTCTGGGGGCTGATGCGGGCCATGCGGTGAACGTTGGTGTAGGCCATGGCGATTCTGCAAGGGTCTTAAAAGGAGTCGTTCGCGTTTCTTACTGAGAGGTGCGAACGGGGGAAATAGTAAAAAGTAACTTCAGCGATCGACTTAGCGACCTGCTGCGGCCCGCTGGGCCTTGGTACCGGTGGTGTGCGAGCGGAACGAACGGGTGAGACTAAACTCACCCAACTTGTGCCCAACCATGTCTTCGGTCACGAAAACACTCAAGAACGATCGGCCGTTGTGCACCAAAAAGGTGTGTCCCACAAACTCAGGCACAATGGTGCAGGCGCGGGCCCAGGTCTTAATGGGCTCATGCCGGTCCATTTGATTCAACTTCTCCACCTTTCGGTAGAGTTTAAAATCAACGTAAGGACCTTTTTTTAGACTACGTGCCATGTCATCTCTGGGTTAACGAATGCTTCTCTATCACGTGCCTATCACAGGCACCAAGGGATCTTTTTCCATTGGACCAACGGCTGGCCACTTTATTCAACACAGGCCAAGAGGCCCGATTCAAACAGCAGGGCGAAGTTCGCCCGCCTAAAAATTACTTCACTTTCAACTGACCGTACCGCTTGGACACCCGACGACGGATAATCCGTTTGTTGCTGCCCTTGCCACGCTTACGGGTACGGCCACCTTTGGCCAATGTGCCCGATCGCTGTGCAGGAGGACGGTTACCTGACGATTTATTGTCACCACCACCCATGGGGTGCTCATGGTGATTTTTCGCCATACCACGGGTGTGCGGACGACGCCCCAAGTGACGAGACCTGCCCGCTTTACCAAGGTTTACTTTATTGTGATCGGTGTTGCCCACTTGACCAATGGTGGCCCGAGCGTCAACCGACACTTGACGTACTTCCCCCGAAGGGAAGACCAAGGTGGCCCACTTGCCTTCACGGTTGGTAAGCCGAGCGTAAGTGCCTGCCGAACGGCACATTTGAGCTCCCTTACCAGGAACCATTTCAATACAGTGAACATTAAGCCCCGTGGGAATGCGACCCAACGGCATGCAGTTGCCCGGCGCAGGCTCTATTTTTTCAGACGACGAAACAACCTTCATGCCATCAGTTAAGTCGATGGGAGCAATGATGTAACGCTTCTCGCCATCTTCATATTGAAGCAACGCGATGTTTGACGTGCGGTTGGGGTCGTATTCAATACCCACGACGGTGGCAACCATGTCGTCTTTCCGACGCGAAAAGTCGATACGACGATATCGCTGCTTGTTACCGCCGCCGCGCGATTGCACAGTGATTTTACCGTGGTGGTTGCGGCCGCCGAACTTTCGGTTCTTGCTCAGCAACGTCTTTTCGGGCTTCTTCTTGGTGACCTCGGAATAGAGGTTGACCGAAGCGTCACGCCGACCGGGCGTTATTGGTTTGTAATTGCGAATGGCCATGAAAGGGTCTCGGCTTCACCGGGCAAACCGGCATGTTCTTAAACAAGGGACGGAACAAACGATCTAGCAGCTTCGATCAAAACAAATCGATCGAATCATCTGCATGCAAATACACAACGGCTTTCTTCCAATCCGAAGTTTTGCCTGGGCCAAACTTGGTACGGAAATATTTGCCTTTGCGAACCTGCGTGGCAACACGCTCAACACGAACACCATAAAGATGTTCAATGGCAGCCTTGATCTGAGGCTTGGCTGCCTTCATGTTGACTTCAAACGTGTACCGATTGCGCTCGGTTGATTCCCAAGTGCTTTTCTCGCTGACGAGAGGCTTCTTAACGATATAGGTGGGATCCATATGCATGAGCTTACGCTGCCTCCACTTCAACAGGCTTCACACCTTGCGTCACACGCTCAACATAGGCTTCAAAAGCCTGTTTGGGCACCACCAAATAGCGGTGGTTGAGCAGATCAAACGCGTTAAGGCGATCAATCTGAGTCACACTGATGTTTTCAAGATTTTTAGACGACGCAGCCTCATGGCCCGTAACGTCAGGAAGAGCGACCAGACAGGTCCGGTCTATTTTAAGAGCAGAAAGAAGAGCCGAGAACTTCTTGGTGTTGGGAGCCTCAAAAGCAGGCATGTCGACCAAGCGAATTTCGCCATCAATGGCCTTGGCCAAGAGAGCATTGCGATTCGCAAGACGCCGCATCTTAATCGGCATGTCTTGACGCCAGCGGTGCCCCACTTTGGCGTGAGCCGAGCCGCCGCCGCGAAGGATATTGGCTTTTTTATCGCCACGACGAGCGTTGCCCGTCCCCTTCTGCTTATAGAGCTTGCGGGTGGAACCTTCGACCATGCCACGGTTTTTGGTCGTGGCGTTAATCGAGCGGCGATTGGCGTGATAACGAACAAAGGCCTGCTTAAGAAGCACCGGACGCACCGCCCCGCCAAGCAAACGCTCGTCGATTTGGACGCTGCCTGACTCGGCACCGGACTCGTTATAGACAGTGATTTCGATCATGGTTCTTACCTACGGGGCCGTGACGGCCAAATGTGGCGATTAACGGACTGCGTTCGTGACGCTGGAAAGGGCCAGCCCAGACCAATCTGGAAAAGCCGAGTCCAACTCGGTGGGGTCGGATTGTAGCGACAAGGAAGTTTCGCGTTTGCAAGGGCCGCACGTCATACGAGCAGCTCCCTCACAGCGACTTACCCCGCCTGAGCGACCCGAGCCTTACCTTTGTAAAGTCGCACAGCCTTCCGCACGACGACCAACCCCCGCTTGGGCCCGGGCACCGGGCCCTGGACAAGCAGGAGATTCTTTTCTTTATCAATACCCAGCACTTTCAAAGCGCGAACAGTCACCCGCTCGGCACCCATGTGCCCGCCCATGCGAATGCCTTTTTTAGGTTTACCTGTGCCCAAGTTCGACGAACGCCCGCCGATCGAACCTGGCGAACGGTGCTTACGCTCAACACCGTGACTGGCCTCTTGACCCGCAAAGCCGTGACGCTTCATGGGGCCCTGAAAGCCCTTGCCCTTGCTGATGCCGATGACATCGCAAAACTTAATATCTTCAAATGTCTCGACTGTGATTTTTTGGCCAAGCTCATACCCCTCAACCTCGCCTGACTCCAAACGGACTTCACGACGAAATCGCTTGGGCGACAAACCCGCATTGGCATCATGACCAATCAGGGGATAGGTGGAGTTACGAGCCTTGAGGTCTTCAAAAGCGATCTGAATGGCGTCATAACCATCCGACTCGGCCGTTTTGACCTGAGCCACAAAACAAGGACCCGCCTCAATCACAGTGACAGGCACATTATTGCCATCACCATCGTAGAGACGAGTCATTCCAACTTTGCGACCGAGAATAGCTTGTGACATAAATGGATCTCCGGGGGTGACGACGCTTGCCGTCGGGATCGTCTCGTTTTCACAAGAGAGGATCTTGCCCTGTTTGATTTGAGCCCCAAAGGGCTGTTTACATATTCAAAAGGTACATACTAAAAAAATCTAACTGCGTGACGAACTCTGCCTTAGGCCTTGATCTTCACAAACACACCTGCCGGAACCACCAAACGATTGAGAGCTTCAACCGTGCGAGCACTGGGCTCTTTGATGTCGATGATCCGCTTGTGGGTTCGGATCTCGAATTGCTCACGCGACTTCTTGTCAATGTGAGGCGAGCGAAGAACGGTGTAACGCTCAATGCGGGTGGGAAGCGGCACGGGGCCAGCAACCTTGGCATTGGTGCGTTTGGCGTGATCGACAATCTCACGGGCCGACGCGTCTAGCGCCTGGTGGTCGTAAGCTTCCATTCGGATTCGGATCTTGCCAACGCTCATCGGTTTGCTCTGGGAGGACATGTGACCTTGAAAATTCAAGCCACGATGGGGAGCCGCACAGTTTAGTAAGACTTTCTGCCCTGTCAACTTGAGCCCCTTCATTTTGCAATGTTTTTTTGCCCTATAACAGCTTTAAAACCCCGCACGCCGCAAAAACGGGGGTTTACTCGGAACCCCCGCCCAACCCCCGCGACCGCCATCACGATGGCGAGGCCGTCGCAAGAACATGTTCTTCGACAAAAATAGGCACTTGCATCGCCGCTCCCAACGCAATGGCGTCACTGGGACGAGCGTCTATCTCGTGGCAATCACTTGAATTCGCCACAGAACACAAACAAAGTTTTGCGTAAAACGTGTGATCATTGAGATCATTGATGATCACGCTCTGCACTTGGTGGCCCAATGCGTCAATCACACTGGAAAGCAGCTCATGGGTTTGAGGCCGAGGCAACTGCTGGCCCAGCAACCGCCGTTCAATCGCGGCGGCCTCGGTGTAGCCAATGACGATGGGAAAGGTTCGCGGCGCGGCGCCCTCAGCAGGCGAAACCTCACGCAATTCAACAAAGTGTGTGTCTTGGGTTTCGCTCATCAGAACGCGAGAAATCTGCATTTCAATCGTCATCAATCAAGCCCTCTGCCGTAGAAAAGAAAACGCCTAAAAACACCGCACATTCTGCAAGCGAAGCCTATCGCAACGCGATCAACGCATGGTAACTGCCGTCGTGATAAGTCGGCGAAGCTGTCGGCAGCAACACGGCTTCACTTTTTAGAGCCGCCCCTTCTCCCGCCTGCTCCATGGCCCAGCGGGCCTGCTGCTGGTTTTCTTCAGGATCCACCGAACAGGTGCAATAAAGCACATGACCGCCCGAGGACGTTCGCTGCAAGCCTTGGGCCAAAATCGTGCGCTGCAATGCCACCAAGCCTGCCCGTGAATCGGCGGTGGCCCGGTAGCGGGCCCCAGGCCGCCGAGCAAGCACCCCAGTGTTGGAACAAGGCACATCCAACACCACCAAGTCATGGGTGTCGCTTGACGCAGGCGCGGTATCAAGCACGGTCACCTGCGGAAAAGAGGCCGCCACAGCATGCAAGTCTTCGCGACGGGCGTCGTCTGGATCCCATGCGGTGATGTTGGCCTCAGGAAAAAGCGCCGCAAGCTGGCGGGTTTTGGTGCCTCGCCCTGCACAAAAATCCAAAATACGACTCGGGGTGATTTTTGCGTCTGCCGCAGCCGCCACCGACGCAATCGACGCGGGATCTTGAACCCGACGCTGTGGATCGGCCGCTAAAAAATCGACCAATTCAGCATGGCCTGCGTCCCACACACGCGGGGCTTCGTTCTCAACCACAAACGTGGGTGGGTTGGCCATGCTTTGCAATGCCAAACGCGTGGCTTCTTCGCGTCCGAATTCTTTAAACCACCGCTGCATCAACGCCAGCGGCAAGCTACATGCCACCGAGAGATGTGTAAGCAAGTTGTCGGGCTTGGGAAGCAATCGACGGCTCAGGTGAACGCTGCCAAAAATCGGTGTGGGGTCCTCTTTTGAAACCGTTGTGAGCCACGGCAACGCCTGAGCGTCGGGACTCCAAGGCTTGGCGTCGCGATCCTCAATAAACCCCGCGGCCTTGCGCAACGTGGCGTTCACCAACCCTGCGGCGCGGGGCTGATCCAGCCGGCGCGCCAACGCGGCGGCGGCGTCGATCACCGCATAAGCGGGCAACCGGTCCATAAACAAAAGTTGGGCCCCGGCATTAAGGAGCACGCCCCGCGTGGCCGGGGTGAGCTTGGCCACAGGGCCGCGCAACGCACCTTGCAAAAAGGCCTCGATGGTGAGCCATCGCTGAAGTGAATGCCGATGAATCGCAACAGCCAACCGCGTGTCGGCAGGCGACAACCGCTGCGTGTCGGGTTCGACAAGCGGCAAATCGGGAAAGCGAGCGGCAAGGGCGCCAGCGGCAAGGGCCGCAGCAAGACGGGCAGGTTCAGCCACGGGCATTCTCCAACGGTACGGTGCCAAAAAGCTCTTCTGCCAACGCCACGGCGCGGGCCAACGCCGCCGCTTTGTTGACGGTTTCTTCATGCTCGGCTTGCGGATTTGAATCGGCCACCACGCCCGCACCTGCCTGAATATGAACAGTCCATTCAGACTCATTGGGCCCAGGCGGCAGCACCACCATGGTGCGCAGCGCAATGCACATGTCCAAGTTGCCTGAAAAATCGGCGTAGCCCACTGCCCCGGCATATGGGCCACGCCGGGTGGGTTCCAAACTGTCGATGATCTGCATGGCCCGCACCTTGGGCGCACCGCTCACCGTGCCCACCGGCAAACTCACACGCAGGGCATCCCAGCAATCCACGCCTTCGCGCAACGTGCCCGTCACCGTTGAACTCAGGTGCATCACATGGGAATATCGCTCAACGGCCAACAACTCGGGTAATTCCACGGTGCCCACCTGCGCCACGCGCCCTACATCGTTGCGATGCAAATCCACCAACATCACATGCTCGGCACGGTCTTTGGGATCGGCCTGCATTTCTTGGGCCAACTGCTCATCCTGCGCTGCGTCTGCCCCACGATGCCGAGTGCCCGCCAACGGGCGACTGGTGACTTTGCCATCGGTCACGTTGACCAAAATCTCAGGACTCGACCCCACCAACACCGCCCCATCGGTTTGCAAATAAAACATATACGGCGAGGGGTTCACCACCCGCAGCGCCCGATACACATCAAAGGGATCGGTGGCGGTTTTTACCGCGAACCGCTGCGAGGGAACAATTTGAAATGCGTCGCCCGCCGCGATGTATCGCTTGCACGTTTCAACGGCCTTGGCATAACCGCCATTGGGCATGTTGCTGTCGGCCAGTGGCGGCGGCGGCGTGGTCAACGACACATGCCCACGTGGTGTGGGCAGCGGCGCAGAGCCGCCGTCTAACAATCGCTTTTCAAGCACGTCTAAATCGGCCAACGCATGAGCAAATGCTGCGTCGGCATCAGCAAAATGGTTGCTGTCCACATGGGTGATCGCCATCACCGTTTTTTGCACGTGGTCAAACACCACCGTTTGCAAATAAAGCTGAAAATGCAAGTCGGGCAAATCGCGGTCATCCACCGGCGGAGTGTCGAGCTTTTCTCGCTCGAGATAACGCACCGTGTCATAGCCCGCATAGCCCACCCAGCCGCCTGTGAAAATAGGCAACTTAGGGTCGCGATCAAAACCAGGCCCCGCAGTCAGCTTGGGAGCCTCCGCCAGCGGGTCATCACTGTGAAATGTCTCGCGTCGTGGCGTCGTCGAATCCCGGTCGTCAATCACCGTTACTTGGTGTCCACGGGCAATCACTTGGGCCACCGGACGCGAGCCCAACGTGCTAAATCGCCCCACCCGCTCGCCATCCACCACCGATTCAAACAAAAAACTCGGGTCCAGCCGGGCATCGCCATGCACCAACGCCCGGTAGGCCGACACCGGCGTCAGCACATCACTAAGAAGCCGCCGCACCACAGGAATCCGCCGCCCCGCCGGATCGGCCGCAGCAGCAGCAAAGCGTGATGCGAAATCACAAGCGTCTGGCAAACTTTGTGGGCGGGGATGGACCAAAGAATTCTCGAAAAAAACAGGATAATAAAGCTCGTAAAGCGTTAGTGTATAGTCGTCAGGGTTCGCCGTTTCTTTTTTTTAAACAAATTGAGTCGTCCCATGAAAGTTGACAGTTTTTTAGCTCATCACGGATTAACCGAAAATCCTTTTGCCGCCGAAGAAGCTCGGCTAGACGCGGTGTTTAACCGCCTTGCCGACGCTGGCCACCACCACCCCGACCTCGACAAAATCATTGGCGCGATCGACCAACCTTCCACCGCTGTGGTTTTTGGTGAAAAAGGATCGGGCAAAACCGCCATTCGGCTCACGCTGGATCGGCGCATTGCCGCCCACAACGCGCAACAAAACGACGCCCACCGCGACCGCCCCACCGCGGCGGGCAAGCGCGTGCTGGTGGTGCCTTACGACGACTTCAATCCCGTGCTCGACAAACTCACGCGTGGCCGCAAAATAGACGCCGCCACCGTCATTCAAAACTTTCGCTTGGCCGACCACCAAGACGCCATTTTAAGCCATGCGGTAACCCGCGTGGTGGACGCCTTGCTCGACGACCCGTCCAACAACGACGACCTCATGCCACTGCCAGATGAAAAGCCCAGGCAGTTTCGCAAACGACTCACCACCCAACAACGACTCGACCTTGCCGTGCTGGCGGGTTTGTACGACCAACCCCCTTCGGGCATCACCCTGCCGCGATGGAAAAAACTTTGCAAAACCCTGCGCCTAGGCTGGCGACTGCCCCTTCCATTTTGGCGCAATCTTGCCGGCGTTCTCACACTCATCAGCGGCGCCCTGGCCTTGGGTTTTTGGTGGCTGCAACACAATGCCCAGCAAGTCACCGACGCCGCCGTCGATGCCGCCGCCTCGGCTGGCCCCGCGGCATCCGAAGTGGCAGCCAATGCCGTTTCGGCCGGGCCTGACTGGTGGATGCTTCCACTGCTGGGCCTCAGCGCGGCCGCCGCCATCGTGCTGTGGTTTTACTGGGCCCTCATGTTTGGTCGCACCTGGGGCCTGTCACGCAAAGTGGCCAAAGAAATGCCCGCCGTGGGACGCACCCCCGCCACCCTGCGCGGGGTGTTTGGCCAACTCAGCGGCCCCATGCTTGCAGGCCAACCCCTGCCCCAGCACGGCACCGACGCTCAAAACCGCCGCGACGCCCGCTACCAACTCACCCGACGCTTCATCGATATTTTGCACAGCCTTGGCTACGCGGGCATGGTGGTTTTGGTCGACCGTGTCGACGAACCCACCGCTGTGGCAGGCGATGCTGCAAAAATGCGATCACTCATTTGGCCCATGTTCGACAATAAATTTCTCAAGCAAGAAGGCATCGGCATCAAACTGCTCTTACCCATCGAGCTGAGCTACCTGCTCAACAAAGAAGGCCCCGCCTTCTTCCAAGAAGCACGCCTCGACAAACAAAACATGATCGAACGCCTGGGCTGGTCGGGCGTCACCCTCTACGACCTTTGCTCGGCAAGACTCAACGCCTGCGCGTCGGCCACCGAAGATCAACCCCTCACCCTCATGTCGCTCTTCCAAGAAGGCGTGACCCGTCAAACACTCATCGATGCGTTGGATCAAATGCACCAACCCCGCGACGCCTTCAAATTCCTCTACAGCGTGGTGCAAGAACACTGCCGCCTGCTGGCCGATGACGCCGCCGATTTCAAGATCAACCAGCTCACCCTCGACACCGTGCGAAGAACCCAAAGCCAGCGTGTGCAAGAACTTTACCGCGGCCTAACACCGGGGTAAAGAGCTCAAAACAGTGCGCTTTTCTGTCCAACAGTCTGCCCAACACCCTGCCGTACCCAATCGGCACGCCCGGTAATGAAGGCGAAAGCTGGCGTGATAGACGTCACCTAGACGATGTTCAATTCGTCACCCCGCGTGAAGGCCAAGAAGCCCTCACGCTTTGCGACACCCGTTTGCACACCGTTCACTCTTTTGTTGCGGCCACGTTCGCGTTCTGATAGTTTTCCCATCAAGACTTTTCTCGGACTCGGTCGATGTCGGCCCAGCTCCACCCCACTCAGTCCCGCCCCCCACAACGGGGCTCCCTCAAAAAACGGTAAGGACAAACCCCATGCATTATTCCCGCCACGCCCTTGGCCTCGTCGCCGCCACCGCAGTTGCCCTGCCCCTTCAGGCACAAACTGCCCCGGCCACCGTCGCCTACGACGCCCCAGGCATCACCAACACCGGCAACTTCTCTTTTGAAGCCACCGCCGACATCGTTTCGGTCTACATGTTCCGTGGCTACGAGCAAACCGACAACGGCATCATCCTCCAGCCCGGCGCCTCGATCGGCACCGACTTGGGCGACACCGGTTTCGACCTCACCCTCGGCACATGGCACTCGTTCCACACCGACCACACAGGCAGCGGCGCCTCCAGCCCCAGCAGCTGGTACGAAGCTGACTTTTACGCCACCGTCGGCTACGAGCTGGACCAATTCTCCCTCAGCGCCACCCTCACCGGCTACTACTCCCCAGCGGGTAACTTTGGCGACATCGAAGAAATCTCCTTCACCGCCGAATACGACGACTCTGCCTATCTCGAAGAATGGGCCGTTAATCCCTACGCCACCTTGGCTTTCGAAATTCGCGACTCCGGCGGCAGCGAAGACATCTACCTCGAAATCGGCGGTGCCGTTGGCGCTCCATTCATCGACAGCGAATCCATGGGCGTGGAAATGAGCTTCCCCTTCGCCATCGGCTTCTCGCTTGACGACTACTACCAAGACGCAGGCGGCAGCAACGAAACCTGGGGCTTCCTGCGTATTGGTGCAGAAGCCACCATGGACCTGGACATGATCCCCGCCGAATACGGCGCATGGACTGGCACCGTGGGCTTGGACCTGTGGTTCGTCAACGAAGACGCCAACCTGCTTGACAGCGGCGACGACTTCCAGCCCGTGCTTCGCGCTGGCGTGGCACTCACCTACTAAGGTGAACCCCACCGGCCGTTCTGCCTTGCAGAACGCACAAGCAATATAAAAACGCAGGCCTGCTTTTCAAGCAGGCCTGCGTTTTTTTATTGCTCTGCCCAGTCACCCTGCCCCATCACCCCACAATTTCACCCAACGCCTCAATCAACTGACCCATCTCGTTTTCTGTGGTCAAGGGCCCCACGCTCACCCGCACCGCCCCACTCGGAAACGTACCGAACCGCCGGTGCGTGTAAGGCGCGCAATGCAAGCCCGCCCGCACGGCAATATCAAAACTGTCGTCCAATATCAGCGCCACGTCCGAGGCCTCCAACCCCTCAACCCCAAA
>JAZGFZ010000085.1:0-31186 GCA_036480015.1 Algisphaera sp.
ACCTCAATGCCGCGGTGACCGATGCCATCAATGCAACAGGACGGGCCACTGTTGTAAATCGTGCAGATGACGCCGAGCTGGTTTTCACAAGTGAAACATCGGCCTCGCCCGCTGCACCTATGAAGCCCATCGCTCAGCCGGGGCAATGGGCCGTGCGATTCATGCAACCTGCCAACGATCAAAACACCCCGTCTTTTTTGGGGCCGTGTTTAATGAACAGCGAGCATCCTGTCACGGCAGGCGTGTCGCTAGACGGGGTGGTGTGGTCGGCTTCTTCGACACCGGAAACGCACGACCAAACCATGGCGGGTGCCGATGCCATCATTGCCTCGGCCGGAGATGTACCGCTCGTCGGTTGGTGGGGTGGCGACGCGGCAGAGCTTCGCATCAACATTGATCCCGCCCGATCAACGTTGATGCGTGGTGCGGCGTGGCCTGTTTTAATTCACAACGTGGTGCAGGCGCGAGCGTCGGCCCGGCCCGGTGTGTCGGCGGTGAATGTGCCGCCGGGCGTTGCAATCACGCTGCGGGCGGGAGCCCTGAAAACACTTGGACAAGACGACCCAAACCATTCTGCCGACCAAGCTTCCGACAACGCCGTTGAAGAATCTGCCGCCACGATTCAGCGTATCGCAGGTTTAGGTGTTGACACAAACACTTCTGCCCCCCCCTTCAAACAAAACCTTCACAACGCCACTGCAACATGGGCTCCGGCTCACAGCGGCGTGTATCGCGTTGAATTACCCCATTGCTCACCGCAAAACGTGGTGGTGGCTTGGGCCAATGCAACGGAATCCGATTTATCCAACGCAAGCACAGGCACACACGGCGATTTAAACGCCAACCTTTTATCACGGCCCGAATACCGCAGCCTCGGTTGGCTCTTGGGCCTTATGGCGTTGTCATTTCTTGGCCTTGAAGCGTGGTTGTTGCGACCCGAGCGCCACACCGCAACCCCTGTGGAGGCCGCCGCATGACGTTTCTTGCCCCTGCATGGCTTTTGCTTCTTATCCCTGCGGCGTTCCTCGCGTGGCAATGGCGGCCGGTGTCGCGTGCCGGACAAACATTGCGTTATGCGTTGTATGGCCTCATGGTTTTGGCCATGGCCCAGCCTGCATGGCAATGGAGCCAACGGGCTGGAACGGTGGTGGTGGTGGTCGATCGCAGTGCGTCGATGCCGACCGATGCCCAAGCGAGACAATTGGAAGCCATCAAACTTTTGCACACCGCGCTGGATCCCACGCGGCATCGTTTGGCCGTGGTGGCCTTTGGTCAACGCACAGCCGTGGAGTTGCCCCCGGGCATCGAAACCCTTTCACGCTTTACGCAAGATGTGGGCACCGGCGGGTCTGACTTGGCCGCCGCACTGCGCCGATCCCAAGCCCTGATTCCCACCGGCGCCCCCGGCCGCGTGCTGCTTTTGTCCGACGGTCGAAGCACCGGCGCCGCGCCTTGGCCCGAAGCCGCTGCACTTGCAGCGCGTTCGGTGGCCGTGGACGTGCGGGCTTTGTCACGCCCACGTGCCGGCGATGCGGCCGTGCGTGAAGTGCAAGCCCCTTCATCGGTCGGGCCAGGCGAAGCCTTCATGATGACCGCATGGGTGAGCACACCCACCGCCGGGCCGCGGCGCTATGTGTTGTCGCGTGGGGCCACCGTGGTGGCCTCGGGCACACGCGATTTTGAGCCAGGCACACATCGGCTTCGATTTCGCGATCGGGTAAGCACCTCAGGCTCGGCGGGGTACACCCTTGATTTTGAATCGGTTGACCCCAACGACACCTCTGACCCCGTGCCCGAAAATAATCACGCTCAATTTGTGGTGGGCGTGCGCGGGCCGCGTCCGTTGTTGCATATCACCCAAACCCCCGGCGGCGGCCTTGCCCAACTTTTAAGCCGTGCCGGACTTACCGTCCAGTCCATACAACCTCGCGACCTTGATGGCAGTGTGGACCAACTGGCCAATCACGCCGCCGTGCTGCTTGAAAATGTGGCGGCGGCAGATTTGCCATCGGGCACACTCGACACATTGGCGGGCTTGGTTGAAGAAACAGGCACGGGCTTGTTGATGACTGGCGGCCAACGGTCGTTTGGTCCGGGGGGGTACTTTCAATCCGCCATCGATCCTTTGTTGCCCGTGTCGATGGAGCTTCGCCAAGAACATCGCAAATTATCATTGGCCATTGTGGTGGCCCTAGACCGCTCGGGCAGCATGGCCATGACAGTGCCCGGCGGCCGTCAAAAAATGGACCTGGCCAATTTGGGCACTGCCCAAGTGGTGGATTTGCTTTCACCCATGGATGAAATGGGCATCATCGCCGTGGACTCTGCGGCGCACACCATTGCCGACCTGGCCCCAGTCACCCACAAAGCCGCGCTGCGGGCCAAGGCATTGTCCGTCGACAGCATGGGCGGCGGCATTTATGTGTACGAAGCCTTAGAAGCCGCCGCCCGCATGCTCGAAAAAGCCACCGCAGGCACCAAGCACATTATTTTGTTTAGCGACGCCCAAGATTCAGAACACCCCGCCGATTACCGAACTCTTTTAGACGTTTGCCGAAAGTCCAACATCACCGTGAGTGTGATTGGTTTGGGCACCGACCACGATGTGGACGCGGGCCTTTTAAAAGACGTGGCCGCCCGTGGCGGCGGACGTATCTTTTTCACCCAAGACGCCGCCAAACTTCCGGCACTCTTTGCCCAAGACACATTTGCCGTGGCGCGATCGGCTTTCATCAATGAAGCCACCGCGATTTCCACCACCGCGGGCTACACCGCCTTAACGGGCGCAAGCGCGGCATCTGACTCTTCTAAAGGCGGCCCCGTGGCCGGCGGTTACAACCTCACCTACCTTCGCCCCCAAGCATCGCCAGCCTTAATCACCCAAGACGAATACAAAGCCCCTTTTGTGGCCACATGGTCGGCAGGATTGGGCCGCGCCGCCACATTCGCGGGTGAAGCCGACGGCAAGTTCACCACGCCGCTGGATCAATGGGCGGGCTATGGCGATTTGCTCGCATCACTGGGACGCTATGTGGTGGGCCGCACGTCACAAAACCAAAACGCCGCGCCACTGCCGCCCACCCTGCTTGCCCGCCGCCGGGTCAACGACGGCCAACTGGTGGTGGAATTGCTACTCGACCCCGACCGCCCCACCTTGGATTTACCCGCTGAGCCCATCGCCCGCGTTTTGATTGTGACCCCCGGCTTGCCGCCCCGCCGTGTGACCTTGCCCCTGCGTTATGAAGCGCCCGACATTCTCTCAGCCCGCCTGCCACTCACCTCGGCCGACACTGCCGTGGCCGCGTTGGATCTCGGCGTGATGGGCCATGTCGCACTTCCTCCAGCACGGCTGCTTTACGACCCCGAGTATCGCCCCGCACCTCAAGGCAAATCAGGCTCTGGCGCAGCCACCCTGCAACGACTTGTCGACCTAACCCATGGCACCCAGCGTGCCGACTTGCCCGCCGTGTGGAATGCACTGCCCGAGTTAACCACAGCCAAACCCATTGCTTGGGTGTTTTGGTTGCTCGCCGTGCTTGCGTTGCTGTTCGATGTTCTAGAACGCCGAACCCACTGGATTTCAGGATTGTTTTCAGGACTGTTTGCAACAAAAGGGCTTCCCAAAAAGCCGAGCGCGATCCGTTCGACTTCAACCCGCGCCACAGCCACCCCGCGTCAAACAAAACAAAAAACGCGTCAAGCCACACCCCCCGC
Organism: Algisphaera sp.; assembly: GCA_036480015.1. Taxonomy (GTDB): domain Bacteria; phylum Planctomycetota; class Phycisphaerae; order Phycisphaerales; family Phycisphaeraceae; genus Algisphaera. Next base: position 3,715 of record JAZGFZ010000085.1, read on the forward strand.
TTCTTCTACCCGCGAATCCCCATCGCCCTCTGAATCAACCCCAATAGACCACGCGTCTCAACCCCCCTCAGACCTAAGCTCCGCCCTTGACGCCGCGACCAAGCGAAGCCAAAGGCGTAACAAGTCGTCGTGACGATTGCAGCGTCAAGCCAAAAAACATCAAGGCAGAACACGAAGGGGCTGTCTTGAGGCTACCAAATCAGACCGGCTACAACTAAAGCTTAACAACGCATTAGCCTTGCGCGTCATGCTCCTTAATCACACGTTTGCGGTCTTTGTCGTACTCATAAACCTTCGTTGCATCGGGTTCAAGCTTGTCGCATTTTTTGTGACTGCCATCGCATCGCGGCATGTCACGCGACAAACCGCACGCACAAACCCACGTGGATTTTTCAGAGGGTTTAATTTCGACCGGCCCCGTACCGGTGGTGTGAATAAGTCGTGCCATGAGAAGGGTCCTTTTAGATTTAAGTTAGAGACATCAGACGAACAAAGCGTATCACCCCAACCGCTAAAGCGATCGACTCAAGGGCGACTCACCCTCACTGCGAGCCACCACCACGGCCCCCACACTGTCGCTAAAAATATTCACCGCCGTGCGGCACATGTCCAAGGGGCGGTCAAACACCATGAGCAAGCCCATGCCCGACACCAACAACACCCCTGGCGGAAGGCTGCCTGCGGGCAAATTGCTTTGAACGGCTTCCAAAATAACCACGATGGCCACCAACGAAGCACTGGGCACACCCGCCACACCAATGCTTGTAAGAAGCGCCGTGACCACCACCAAAAATTGCTGCGACAAGGTGAGCTGTACCCCAAAACATTGGCAGATAAACACTGCGGCCACACACTCATACAGCGCCGTGCCGTCCATGTTCACCGTGGCCCCCAAAGGCAACACAAAGCCCGCTGTTTTTTTGCTCACGCCGGCGCGATCTTGAACACACTCCATGGTCACCGGCAAGGTGCTGCTGCTGCTGGCAGTTGAAAACGCCGTCGCCAGCGCCGGGGCCATGGCTCGATAATGCCGCAATGGATTCACACGGGCCACCAGCATGAGAATCAGCGGCATGGTCACCAAAAAATGCAATGCCAACGCCAGCACGGCCACCAAGGCAAATGTGCCGATTCCTGCCGCAAAATCTGCAAAACGCTCATCAGGCACCAAGGCTGCGTACTGCTCGGCCACCGTGGCGGCAATGAGACCAAAAATGCCAAGAGGCGCAAGCTTCAACACCAAATTGGTGATGTCTAGCGTGATGTCGTACACCGCCTGAATCAACTCGATCAATCGCTTGCTGCCATCGGTGTTCAACCGCACCAAAAAATAACCCACGGCCATGGCCACCACAATGAGCCCCAGCAATTGCCCGTTGTCACCTGCGGCGCTAAGCAAGTTGCTAGGGATCATGGCGCGAAACACATTAAGAAAACTGCTGACGCTTTTGCCTTGGGTCTTTGCCTCCACCTTTGTTTGATCGGCATCAAACGCCGAAAGGTTTTCACCCACCAACAAACCTGCGCCGTCGGCGGTAACACCTGGCGCAAAGGCGTTCACCAACACAAGCCCAAGCACAATGGCACACAACGACGTGCCCGCATAGTAAAGAAGTGTTTTGCCTCCCAACCTTCCCAACCCTGCGCCGCGCCCAAGGTTCACCACCGCCAACACAATGCTGGTGGTCACCAAAGGCACGATGATTAACTTAAGACCGCGCAAAAACAAATCGCCCAATAAGTCGAGCACCATAAACGGACCACCACCAACAACACGCGCGACTGCGGTGGGGCCTTCAGGGTGATCCGTCGATACGCGCAAAGCTTCGGCCCCCAACCAATAGCCCACTCCCGCGCCCAATAAAAGCCCCACTAAAATTTGAACATGCAAAGGAATTCGCGGGCCAGAAGCTTTACGCGATGAAATTTGTTTTGGTGGTTCATTCATTTTGAACAACGTACCGTGCAATTCAATGCGGTTCTAGTCGCATGCTTCAACGTACTCAAAAAAAAAACCAAAAAGTCGTATGCGCCAAGCGCCGTGCCGCTATATTGGCATCACGCGAGCTGGGGGTCCTGTCTTCGCGTCGGTTCGTTTTTGGCCGCCCTCGTAAAAAGCTTTTTGAAAGCCCTTCCGTTGAGACGAAGCCGCAAACCCATTGTCATCGCATCGCGTAAAAGCAAGCTGGCCCGCATTCAAGCCCAGCGCGTGGGCAACGTTCTAGGACGTTTGCTGCCCGGCATCGAAATCAAACACCATTGGGTGGAAAGCGAAGGCGATCAAATTTCGCAAGGCTCACTTGCTGCCGTGGGCGGCAAGGGCTTGTTCACCTCAGCAGTCGATGCAGCCGTCGTTGCGGGCTTGGCCGATGTCTCGGTGCACAGCCTTAAAGACTTGCCGGTTAACAAAGCCGAGGCGGTGCCCGGCATGGCCTTGGCGGCCATCACCAAACGGGCCGATGCCCACGATTGCCTTATCAGTCGCGATCGCTACGCACGACTGCAAGACCTTCCTTCGAACGCATGGGTGGGCACCTCCAGCCCGCGACGCGCCGCCCAATTGCAACGCTTGCGTCCCGATTTACAAGTCGCCATTCTTCGGGGCAATGTAGACACCCGATTAAGCAAAATACTGAGCGCAACACCTGACGAAACAAGCGGCCGCCCTTTCGACGCCACGTTGCTCGCCGCCGCAGGTCTCAATCGCATGGGTTTGTCTGAACATGCCGATCGACCACTGCCCTTTGACGACATGCTCCCCGCCGCAGGCCAGGGCGCCTTGGCCTTGTGCTGCCGCGCCACCGACCATGTCGCCCTTCAACGCTGCTTACAACTCAACTCTGCTCAAACCTCCACCGCAGTTCACGCCGAACGCGAAGTGGTCACCCGCTTGGGCGGCGGCTGCTTCAGCCCCATCGCCGTGCTGGCCCAACAATTGCCCCCCTCAGAAACCCAAGCCAAACGCAACGCCGATTCACATTGGTTTCGCCTGCGGGTGCGGGTGCTGTCGGCCGATGGCCAAACCTGCCTAGATGCCGATGAAAAGTGCAAAACCGCCGATCTAAGACGGCTGGTCAAGAAAGTTAGTCTCGATCTACTCAAGCGTGGAGCCGCCGAATTGCTGGCCGATGCCGCAACTGCTTCCATTCCAAAGCCCCCCCAGACAAGCTCTTCAAGCGACTCTTTGGACACGCCAAACTCCGCTGCCACGCCCAAACAAGCGATTCACAACTGATTCTTGCTGAGACAGCCGCACCCCAAAAACGCTGAACAATCCCACGCAAAAGACACATTGCTCGGAATCGCTATACTTCGCGATCCTTCACGGGCGGTTCGCCGCCCATTGTGAACCACGATCATTTTCTTAACAAAAGAAACCGGAGCTCCCTGTGTCCACACGTAAACCATCCATCGGCGGCAACTGGAAAATGAACCTCGACACGGCAGGCATCAAAGGCCTGGCCGACGACCTTCTTAAAGTCATCGACAAGCCCACCACCGATGCCGCCGACGTCACCGTGTTCCCTCCGTTTCCTTATTTGGCTCCCGTGGCGGGCGCCTTTCGCGATGCAGGGTCGAACATTCATGTGGGCGCTCAAAACGCTTGGGCCAAACCCAACGGCGCCTTCACCGGGGAAGTGTCTTTAAGCATGCTTAAAGATGTGGGCGTGGACACCCTTTTGGTAGGCCACAGCGAACGCCGCCACGTCATTGGCGAAAGCGACGTGCTGGTGAACGAAAAACTTTTGGCCGCCCTTGAAGCAGGCTTTGAAGTGGTCTTGGCCATTGGCGAAAGCTTAGAACAACGCGAGGCAGGCCAAACCAACGCCATTAACGCCGGACAATTGGGCTACGGCCTAGCGGGCGTGAACGCCTCACAAATGGCCCACATCACCGTGGCGTACGAACCTGTCTGGGCCATTGGCACAGGCAAAACCGCCACCCCCGAAGATGCTCAAAAAGCCCACGCCGCCATTCGCAGCACCTTGGCGTTTCAATACGACCAAACCATTGCCGACACCGTGCGCATTCAATATGGCGGATCCATGAAACCCGCCAACGCAGGCGATTTGCTTTCCCAAACCGATATCGATGGCGGACTCATTGGTGGCGCCGCCCTCAAAGCCGACGACTTTGCGGCAATTGTCAAAGCCTCGTTCTAAAGCTCCTCTTCTCAACAACCCCACTGTCACGACGTATTCATCGTGACAGTTGAACCGTTCGCTCAAACCCGAGTTCTCTCATGCCGCTGACCCATTGCCCAATCGTTCTTGCCGCATCAAACAGCAACATTGTGCTGCCCTTGGCCATCGCCTTCGTGGCAGTGGCACTGTTCATGATGTTGGTGATTTTGATCCAAAAGCCCAAAGGTGGCGGCCTCAGCGGCGCCTTTGGAGGTGCCGGCGGAAGCGACACCTCCTTTGTGGGCGCCAAAGTGGGTGACTTTCTTACCATTCTCACCGTGACCTGCTTCATCCTCTTCCTTTTGCTGGGCATGGGCCTCACATGGGCGATTAACCCCACGCAAAATCGAAGCAACACACCCACAATCGCGCCCGCCAGTGACACGGGTGCAGGCGCAACAACAGGCGAGAATGCCGCGGCCACAAGCGCCACACCTGCAGAAGCAACATCAACCCCTGACGCACCCGCATCGCAAGCGACCGAAGCCAGCGACAACGCCGCGGCCACCATCGACGTTGATTTACCTGCCACCGACACCCAAGCCGCTCCGCCCGTCAGCCCACCCGCCCCTGACTCCGTCCCTCAAACCGACTCCACCCCACAGTAAACCCTTTTTTTCTAGTCCTCCCTCTGCAACACGTTCTTTTTGGAATTCCGGCATGATCCGCTCAATGACCGGCTACGGCAGCGCCACCACCCAGGCCGAGGGTGTCGAGTTCACCGTTGAACTGCGCAGCCTAAACAACCGCTACTTCAAAGCCTCGGTGCGTCTTCCCGAAGAACTTAACGGGCTAGAAGCATCGCTCGAAAGTGCTTTGCGCAAACGCGTGAGCCGTGGCAGCTTCACGCTTAATGTGCGAGCCCGCGTCACCGCCGAAGCCGCCACCAGCGCCATCAACGACGTAGCGCTCATGGCCTACCTCGACCACCTTGAAACCGTTCGCGGCAAAGTCCAAGACGAAGCCGTGCAAATCGATCTCACCCAACTGCTGGCATTGCCCGGCGTGTTGCAACCCGTGACCGACAACCGCACCATGCTCGAACATGGCAAACATGCCGTGCCCAAGCTTTTAGAAGAAGCGCTTGACCGACTCATCGACATGCGCACCACCGAAGGCAAAGCCGTGGCCGCCGACCTGCTTAGCCAACGCGATTACATTCGCAGTCGAATGACCTTGATTGCCGAGCGTGCGCCCTTGGTGGTCAATGAATACCACGCCAAGCTGGCCGTGCGTGTGAACGAGCTCATGGCCAAGGCCAAACTCAAAGTCGACGAGCGCGATCTCATTCGCGAAGTCGCCGTGTTTGCCGACCGAGCCGACATCAGCGAAGAACTGTCACGCATGAACGGCCACCTGGACCAACTGGGCGACCTCATCGAAACAGGCAGCCCCGAAGAACCCGCAGGCCGCACGCTGGACTTCATCAGCCAAGAAATGCTGCGTGAAGCCAACACCATTGGCAGCAAAAGCAACGACGCCGCCATTAGCCGTGCCGTGGTCGAGGTAAAAAGCCGAATTGATCGCATCAAAGAGCAAGTTCAAAACGTGGCGTAGTGCACCGTTAAGCCCTCATTTCAAGATTCCGTCTTTCAAGGGCAAACCATGCGGGCTCCGCCCACGGCGGGTTGGTTTCGCAAGCAAGCGGAACGCACAGCCTCTATTCCCCCTTCGCCTTAATCGCTCTGGGGGGTATGCTTAACAGGCCCTTGCCCTGTTTTTGTAACACCCATGATCGACCCCGACGCCTCTCAAACCACGGCTTCCTTGGCAGGCGATTCGCTTGCAGGCTTCTCGTTATCTGGGGGCGAGCCAAGCGAATCCATGGCGGGCGCGTCGGTCGCAGGCGCCTCAACAGCGGGTGCCAAGCCTGGCGTCAAGCGACAAACTTTTGGAACCGAAGAACTGGCCTTGGTGCTTTCACGTTACGACTTGGGCCCCCTTGATGCCATTCAAGCCTACCCACGCGGGTCGCGGCGGGCACCCAAATTATTGCTGCGGCGTTTCGAAACAACCGACAGCCACATCGATGATCTCGACGACCTTGAAAGTGAGCTAAAAGCCACGCTGCCCGACAGCGCTCTCGACTTGGCCGCCCCCATCGAAACCAATGGCGAACCTGTTGACGGCGCCGAAACCTTGTGGCTTCTCAAACGCCGAGCCCGAAGCCGTGGTGGTGATTCACGTGTGTCTTTTTGCCACGCCGTGCAGCGCCATCTTGCCGCCCATCGCTTCCCCATTGCGCCCTTGGTCGTCAATCGAAGTGGCAACACCATCACCGCCCTTGGCTCGCATCGTTACGAAGTATTTGAATACATTCGCGGCAACGCATATGACCAATCGCTCGAAGCCACCGGCCAAGCGGGTCGAATGCTCGCTGTTTTCCATCAATTGGCGCAGCACTTCAATTACACCAACGCAGGCTTCACCCCTCCCACCCATGGCTATCACCGCGCCGACATGGTCGCCCGCTCTTTCAATCGCCTGCCCACCACCGTTCAAAAAATCGAGCCCAATGTCGATCGCGCTGCGCTGGGGCATCGCAATCAGTTTTTACACGAAGCCTATTTAACCGCAGCCAACACCGCCGACAAAGCCGGGCTTGACCAATGGCCAACCCAAGTGGTTCACGCCGATTGGCACCCAGGCAACACCCTTTTTGCAGGCCAAAAAGTAGTTGCCGTCATCGACTTTGACGCCGCCCGCGTGCAACCCCGATCACTCGACGTCGCCAACGGCGCCCTTCAATTTTCAATCATCGGCGGACGCAACGACACCCAAGCATGGCCCGACTACATCGACGAAGGCCGCTTTAAACGATTCATTCGCGGCTATGACGCCGTGCCCGGCGCCGTGCTCAGCCGCGCCGAACTTCGCATTCTCCCCCACCTCATGATCGAAGCACTCGTCGCCGAAAGCGTCATCCCCATCGCCGCCAGCGGCCGTTTTTCACGCACCGCCGGATCGGTTTTTCTCGAAATGATCGAGCGAAAAGTACGCTGGCTTCAAGCCCACGCAGACGCACTGTTTCGGTCGGTCGATGTCTAAGAACGTGTCTGGCTCTTCAAAAAAGTGCGAGCGATGCCGCCAAAATAAGTCAAGCATCTCGGGCCTCGCATAAACTTATTTCATGCGAAATCTGCTCACCCTTCTTATCCTGAGTCTGATCCCATGCGTTGCGAAAGCTGACGACAATACCCCTCAAAAAATCCCGCTAGCCGAACGCCTGACTGCACTCGACGACCCCGATTACGCCTTGCGCGAAACCGCCACCGATCTTCTTTTGCACGACGACACACTCGACTTAGATGCCTTGGCCCAAGCCATGCCCGCAGCTCCCTCGCCTGAACTGCGGCAACGCCTGCTTAACATCGCCCACCATCACACCGTGCGCAAAATCCGATTCGACTCTTTTGAAACAGAAGGCCGTGGCTCCATTGGCGTTGTGCAGTCGATGGTGAGTGAACCCGACGATGTGTTTGGCCCTGAAAAATCGTACGTTTTAGTTACGCGTGCGTTGCCTGGCTTCCCCGCCTATGGCCGGTTGCGACCCATGGATCAAATCGTTGGCCTCAATGACCAGCCCCTCAACGATCTCGATCAAGTTGAAAGCTTTCCACGCATGTTGCAAGCCTTTAACGCAGGCCAAGAGATTCATCTCACTGTTCTACGCAATGGAGAAACCCTTGATGTTTCCCTAACCCTCGCAAGCCGCACCGCCCTTGCAGCCATTTACACCCAACCAGGCTTTACACTTTCCCCCAAATTCGACGACTTGTGGCAACAAAGGCGTAAGGCTTTCGATTGGCCATCCGATGAAGAAACACAGTAGCGCTCAGTAGCGCCATCGCCCGTTTTTTCGGACCTGCATCCTTGATTCACCGCAGGCCCACACGCTAAATCTCACAAAGGCGCCGCATGAAACAACCTGCTCTCTTTATTGCGTCAAGCCTCATCCTGCTGCTGGTGGTGTTCGCCGCAGCATCGCCAAGCCATGGTCTTTTGGTGGATCACCCCCTAGCCGCCTTGGGCATGCTTCTCATCGGCGTGGGATTAACCAAAATGCACCGCGAGCAAACCCACGAATCCACCCAGCGCGTTGCCGTTCGAGCCGACGCGTCAATCAAACAATGAGCCTTGGCTCTCGGGCTTGGTCGCCTCTTCTTTGAATCGGGCCATGCAAAGGGCGTCGTCGTGACGCACGTTTCCAACACGCGGGGAAACGGGGAAGGTGATCATGCGTTCGGAGGCCAATGGGCGTAGCAAATCGCGTGGGTCGTTGCCCTCGCGCATGTCGGTCCAGCGGCGGTAATCTTCGGGCTCCAAAATCACGGGCATGCGATCGTGCAGTGGGGCCATGAGGGTGTTGGCTGTGGTCGTCACAACAGTGACCGTGGGTAATTCTGATCCATCGGGTGACGACCACCATTCAAACACGCCCGCAAAAGCAAAAAGCCCTTCGTCGGCCGTTCGAATCAAATGGGGTTGTTTGGCTCGGCCTGTGTTTTGCCATTCATAAAACCCGTCGGCGGGAATGAGGCAGCGCCGATACCGGTAGGCTCCGCGAAACGCGGGTTTCTCGTTGAGGGTCTCGGCGCGGGCGTTGAACCAACCCGCCGGCAATTTGTTGCCTTCGTCGGGTTTTTTCCACGCGGGCACCAAGCCCCATCGCATCATGAGCAACTGCGAGCGACCACGCTCACGAAAAACCACGGGCACGGGCTGGGTGGGGGCAATGTTAAAGCGCGGCGGCAAGTCGGCGGCGCGGGCCGGTTCACACAAGTTGAAATGCCGCGCAAGCTGGGTGGTGCTGCTAAGGGTGTAACGACCGCACATGACAAAGAGTGTATTGCCAAACGGCGTGCTCTAGCCCTTTACCGCACCGCTGGTCAGGCCCGAGATGAATTCTTTTTGCAAAAGCAAGAAGAGCACCAAAATTGGGCCAATGGCCACCAAGGTGCCGGCCATGATGAGGCCATAGTCGGTGCTGTAAACGCCTCTAAGTTGGGAGATAAACACGGCCAATGGGTATTTTTCAGGCGTGCTTAGAACAATTTGTGGGCCGATGAAGTTGTTCCATGAGCCTAAAAAGCCAAAGAGCAAAAGCGCCCCTGCCATGGGTCGAACCATGGGCAAGGCAATGGTGAAAAAGATTCGAAGTTCTCCGCAACCATCAATGCGAGCGGCTTCGATAAGTTCGCTGGGCACACTGTTGCGCATGGATTGGCGAAAAAGAAACACACCAAAAGCGGGCGCTACGCCGGGCAAAATCAATCCCGCGTAGCTGTCTAAAAGGCCCAGCCAATAGAGCACTTGGTAGCCCGGAGCAATCAAAACAGCGCCGGGAATCACCAGCGAGGCAAGCACCACGCTGTCGATGATGCCACGACCACGAAACTCATATTTCGACAACGCGTAACCGCCCATGGCGGCCCCCAGCACACCCAACACACTGGACACGCTGGCAAAGAAAAAGCTATTAACCAAGGCTCGGCCAATGCCTTGGTTGTTGAAAAAACTGTATCGCACGGTGCCATCGGGCATGCGCTCACGAAAAAGGTTTTTGAAATTGTCGAGGGTGAGCAGGCCCCACGCTCGGCCTAAAAATCCGTGAAGATTGCCTTTTGAAATGTCGTATTGCGGGGGAACGCTGGAAGCGGTTTCTGCGGGGGGTTCGCTAGCGATACCGCGACCAGATGTATCGCCTAGAGGGTCGCCCGTTGGATTTTCGGCCAATGCTGGCGAGGCCCTTTGAATGGCGATATTGCCCAAGTCGGTGTTAACTTCAGGAGCATCCGGAATCACAAAATCATATTGAGCGGCTTGATCTTCTGGGATGCGATAGCCAATTTTAAGAGACGATTCGCCCAACGCGTCCCCCGATTGGTTAAGCGTGACCGTGATGTCGTAGCTGGCCGAGCCTTCTTCGGGAAGGTGGGTCACATCAACAACACTGAGCATGCCCGTGCTGCGATCAATGGCAAACAGACCGTCGGTGGGTAAAAACGGCGAGCTAAAAAACACACTCTTGGGCTTAAAGGCCGAGCATGCAAGATAGGCAAACGGCACCAGTGTGATGATGGCGAAAACCGTGAGAGGGCCGTAAAGGGCCACTTTGATGAGCACCGTGCGAAGCAGGCTTTTGGGTTGGGCTTTGGCCATTAGTCTTCTGCGCCTCCAAGAACTTTTTGAATCATGGCAAAACCAAAGAGAATTACCGCAAGCACCCAGCCCACGGCACTGGCATACCCCAAGTTGCCCGTGTTAAAGCCTTTGTCGTAGAGATACATCACCACGGTGAGGCCGTCATTGGAGGGGCCACCCGCGCCGCCCAGCAGCAGATAAGGAAGCTCAAAGAGCTGCATCGATCCAATAAAGCTAATCAGTAAAACAAACATGGCCACGGGTCGAATGGCCGGAACCGTGACATTCAAAAAGCGGTGCCACGCATTGGCGCCGTCAATTTCAGCGGCTTCAAGAAGCTGTTTGTCGACACTTTGCAAGGCCGCCAAAAAGTACACCATGTTAAAACCGACATACATCCAGAACATGGCAATAATGATCGCGGCCATCACATATTCTTGAAGCCAAGGGAATTCAATATCCCAAATGCCAACAATCGAGGGGAACATGCCGTTGAGCCACGTGGTTAAACGAACCAACAGCACATTTAAAAGCCCGGTGTTTTTCTCAAACAAGAGGCTAAAAATAACAGCCACAAAGGCCAAGCCCACGAGCACGGGCGAGAAAAAGATCAAACGCCAAAACCCACGTGCGCGAATGTCTTCGCGATTCAGCAAAATGGCCAAGCCCAGCGAACAAGGAAGCTGAACAAAAATAGAAACCGCGGCAAAAAGAAACGTGTTTTTGAGCGCTTTCCAAAAAAGTGGGTCAGCCAACACGCGTTTAAAGTTGGTGAGTCCGACGAATTCACTTACTTTGGGGCCATTGTTGTATTGCATGGCCATGACCACGGAATACAGCAATGGGTAAATGGTGAATACCGTGAAGAGAACGACAAAAGGCCCTATGAAAACATAGGGTGCCCACCAACTGAATCGGCCGCCTTTGCGCCGCTTGGGAGGTTTTGTGGAAGGCGAAGAAGCACGGGTCATTGGGCACCGCCCTGCTGCGTTGAAGGGGTTTCCAACGGTGTTTGAATTTCAGAGGACGTTGGGGAAGCCAAGAAAACGTTGTAAGACATTTCTTCAATCACTTCTTGCTCGGCAAGCACCAGCAATTCTTGTGCGGCTTGAGCAAGGCTATCGAGATCCGTGATGTTCTCTTTTTCAGCTTTTTTGCGTAACCGAACCAAGGCTTGGCCAATGCGATTCATCGCAAACACGTGGTAGGTGTTGCTGCTGCGAAAGGGAACGTGGGGTGCGAGTTCGAGATAGCGGGTTCCAATTTGCTGGCCGGAAAAATAGGTGTTGGGTTGATGGTAAAAATCAAGGCTCCAGAAGGCTTTCACCGGAGAAATAATGGCGTTGCTTTCGAATAATTCGCGGGCGAGGTCTTTTGAAAGGTAAAGGTGCTTGGCGACATCCCACGCGGCCTCAAAGCGATCTGGCCCTTTTTCTTGAACCGCTTTGGGAATCCCGATCATGGTGCCGCCACGAACACTGGTGCGACGCCCGCCCGGCTCCCACGCGGGCAAGGGCATGAGCTTGACCTTGCCGCGAAGCTGGGGCAGATCATTCATCCAAATACCCGCAAGCCAGTCAGGCATGATCGATGCGATGACCCGCCCTTCGAGTTTCATTTGGTTGCCCGAAGGCGAAAATTCGGGGGCGTCCACCGCAATACGCGATGGGCCATGGGTCCAGTGAACGGTACGGGCCAAAACTTTGGCGTTGGCTTCGCTGGCCACCAGTAGATTGTCGCTGGCGTCAAAGGTGCCGCCGTCTGCCTGAAGAATTAACGCTTCAAGCACATTTTGATTGGTGTACCAATTGTTGAGCAGCCAACGGTCGATGGCGCCATCGCCATCAAGATCGGTTTTTAAGGGGGCCATGAGTCGCTCGAAATCGTCCCATGTTTCAATGGCACTCACATCAATGCCAGCGGCTTCGACCAAGTCGGCGCGGTACGCCAGCATCACAGGGTGAACATCGTGTGGTAGGCCAAAAATACGGCCACGGCTCATCCATGGGCCAAATGAGGGGGTGTTAAGACTGTCATAAATGCTAACGCCAGGGCTTAACTCTTCTGATTTCAGCCGATCGGTGAGGTCGACAAAACCCACATCTTCGAGTGGGCCGCTGACATAGCCGGGCATGGCGGTTCGTTCGACTTCAATCAGATCGGCCAGCGGGGTGCCCGACCAAAAACCCGAGAGGGTGCGGCGTGTCATGGCGCTGCCGTCAATCACAAAAACATTAACGGGCATACGCCCATCGGCTTGGGCTTGTTGGTTGTAATCGACGCTAAGTTGTTGATAGAGCGTGCCGTGAGCCTTGGCAAAGGTCCACAGCTCAAGGCCCGTCACTTGGCGAATGGGCCAAACCGCGACCGCAATCGAAGACAACAATGCGAGGGTGAGAATGACCCAGCCCCCCACCGAAAGGGTGTTGAAAATCTCAAAACGCGAACCCGCGGGGACTGGGGTTTGGGCCGCGGGGACTTCGGCTGCGCTTGGCGGATTGGTGGGCGATGTAGAAACGAGAAGCCTCTTGCTTGTCTATAGATAGTAAAGAAGATAGTAAAGAGTGGCCACGCAAAAAAAACAAGGGGTGAAATGCCTCACCTTGCGTGCAGATCGAACACATGGAAGATTCTAACAAAAGAAAAAAACCCCGTTCAGTTCATCCCTGGGGCGACCGACTGAACCATTTCAGTCGGCACTTACAAAAAAAGCCTTTGCGGTAAAACCGTCAAGGCCAAAAAGAAACATTAAAGCCGCGACACTTTGCGTGAGGCGAAGATATTCTGAAAAAAGCGGGTGAAGAGATTTGAACTCTCGACATTCACGTTGGCAACGTGACGCTCTACCACTGAGCTACACCCGCAGGATGGCCCACCATTGTACCCCCCATTCCGCGTCTCGCAAGCAGGGCCGGGCCTCAGAATTGAATCCGCCACATTCAGCGATCTGTGGACGGGTTTTTTGAGGCTGGGAAGGCGGCCAGCTCAGCCTTCACGCCCGTCAACAGGCGAGGCCAGTCGAAGGCTGGGCCGGGATCAATCTTTTCGGGGGTGAGATGGTGGTGACCAATCAGACCTGAAAAATGAATGCGGTCGCTTGTGGGCATCACGCTGGTGCGTACAACCCCGTTTGCATCTCGTGGAGCATCGGGGGTCACCCGCGGCAAGTGGCGGCAGAGCGCGGCGGTGAGTTTGATGAGCGCGGCATATTGGGCATGGGTCAGGTCGTACTGCTCAAGGCGACGATTGTGAATGCGCCCCACCACAGGCCGATCGCGTGCCGGGCCGATGACCCCTTCGGGGTGTCGCACGCCAGAATCGGCGGGCAAAACCAAACGGGTGGGGCGATCGGGATGGGGGCGATACCACGTGCCGAAAGGATTGCGACCGCCCAGCGGATACGCCCCCACGTTGGCGATTTCAATCCCCACAGATCGAGAATTGCTGGTGCCCGCATGCCATGCCCGCTCGCGTAAATCAAGGGTTTGATAAAGGGTGCCGTCGAGATCAAGCAGAAAATGACAAGACAACCCACGTTCTTTTTGCAGCGTGCGGAAGCAGCGCGACGAACAGCCCGCCACGTCGTAGTGCATCACCACACGATCAACCAAGGCCTCCACGCCCGCGCGATCCAGCGGTTGGGCGGGCAATGGCCCGCCCCCCGCTTCGTCGCGCCGCTCATTGAAATAACGAGCCCCTCGATAAGCGCTATAGCCTCTGGATTCATCGAATAAAACCACCCGCGTTCCAATGGAAATGGGCTCGCCCGCAATCAACACCGTGTCGGACGGCCGCCGTTGCGATCGCGGGCTTGGGATCTCCGGCCTGGGGGGATCAAGCCTCTCGACTCCTTGGCGCAGCAGCTGGCCATTGGTCGCGGACGCATCATGATGACGGTCAAGTGGCGTTTGCGTGCAAGCCGTAAAGCACATCAACATGCAAGCAAGGGCTACACACCATCGTGTTTTTAGATTGATAAGAATCCTCAAGACCAAGATCCCGTCTGCCGTGGTTTGGGCCGCTGTGTGGTGGACTAGAAAAAACCCTGACCGTCGGCAAAACCGGCGGGCAGGGCGGAGGAGAAAGCAAGGTAAAGGCGAAAAAAGAAAGGCATCGTTCCTCTTTCCACACCTGTTATATGCGCGATCCAACAAAAAGGTTCAACGAATGATGCAAAAAAAGCAACTAAAGAGTTTCCCTTAGTTTTCGCAAGTCAGTTTATCTAAAGGACTTAACTGTTATTTGTCGCCCCGGAAGTCCGATAGGAAGAACCCTCAAATCGTTCAACACACCCTCTATGCCGCTTGCGCTTGACGCCCCAAGCCTTGCACGGCCAGCGGCAAATGCATTGCAAAACAGGCGCCCTGTTGCTCGGCATCCATGGCCTCAATTTCAATGCTCCCCCCTGCTGCTTGAATCAGTGCGCGGCAAATCCAAAGCCCCAGCCCCGTGCCGCGTTTGGGCGAACGTTGAGCCGCATGGCTCAGACTCACGAAAGGTTCAAACAAGGCGTCCGCCTTCGCGGGCGGTATGCCCGGTCCATTGTCACGAACTTCAATCATGGCCGTTTGCGTTTTGGTGTCGCCGCGCGCAGTCACCGTCACCGCGCCGCCAGAGCCCATGGCCTGGCGTGCATTCAAAAATAAATTGAGCAACACTTGCTGAAGCGCTTCGGGGGCCATGGCCACATCAACATCTCCTTGTTCCACGTGAATGTTCACCGCGGTGTCACTTCGACCTTCATGCCAGCCCAAAACATCCAGCGTGGCTGCCGCAGCAGAAGCCACCGACGTTTGCGCGGAGTCATTCGACAAACGATCTTCTTCGGGCGAACGTGAAAGACTCAAGACCGACCCGCAAACACGCACGCCCTGCTGCGCGGCATCTTGAGCCTTCGTCAATGACTTCAATAGCAGCGCGGTGTCGGTTGGGTTTTGCAAAGCCAGTTGGGTGTAGCCCAAAATAGGCGCCAAAAGATTGTTCATCTCGTGGGCAAGCCCCGCCGAGAGCGTGCCCAATGTGGTGAGCCGATGCAAATGGGCCAGCTCTGCCTGTGCCACGGCCAAGCTTTTTTGAGCGAGGGCCAGCTCAGCCTTTGTGTCCTGTACAGGTTCAGGAACGATGCTGAGCGATCGAGATGGAGGATGAGAACATGGCAAAACGAAGTTTGGTGATCGGCACATGGGAAAACAAAGGATGAACGTTGAATATTACCGGTCTTGAACTTTGTTCATTGGCTGTTTTTACGGCCTTCGCAACTTGTTTCACGTGAAACTCTCCAGAATCAACAAATGACGCTATTCTGTCTGGGAATCGTCAAGAAACACACCACCCCTTTTAAAGAGGTTAATTGCATGGCCACGCCCCCAAAGAGCAGCACTAAGAAACGAACAAAAACCCCTCGCCTCGGCCGAGGGCTAAGCAGCTTAATGGGAACCCCCGTGGCCATTCAACCCGCAGCCCCCACCACCGCTTCTCCCGAAGCCACCGAGACGACCTCCCATTCGCCAGAACCGCGAACCAGCAACACCAACGCGGCGACCGCTTCCACTCCCGGCGCTCTTGGCGCAACCGCCACCGCGACCACCCCATCGCCAGAAGACAACCGCCATTTGGTCCATCACCTGCCGCTTGAAAAAGTGGTGCCCAACCGCCATCAGCCGCGTGAGCATTTTGACAACGATGCCCTCAATCAACTGGCGGCATCCATCAAAGCCGAAGGAATCATGCAGCCCATTGTGGTTCGATCAGATAAAAAGGGCGGCTATGAATTGGTCGCGGGCGAGCGCCGATGGCGAGCCGCAGGGATCGCAGGCCTCACCACCGTGCCCGCGTTGGTTCATGATTTAGATGACCGCCAAATGGCGGAATGGGCCCTGATTGAAAATCTGCAACGCGAAGACCTCAACCCCATTGAAAGGGCGGTGGCGTTTCAACATCTCAGCGACACCTTTGAATTGAGCCACGCGCAAGTGGCAATGCGTGTGGGCCTCGACCGCTCCACCGTGACCAATCTTGTCCGCCTCCTTAAGCTCGCGCCCTCTGTGAGAGATTTGGTTTCACGTGGAACGCTCTCTATGGGGCAATCGCGGGCCTTGGCCGGGATGGCTGACCACGCCGCACAAACAGCCCTTGCCGATCAAATCGTTCGCGAAGGCTGGACCGTGCGGCAAGTCGAAGACGCCGTCCGCCAAGCCCACGACGCAGCCTCCACCCAAGGCGACCCCAAGCCTCTTAAAAACACACCGCCCAAAGCCGCCTACCTTCAAGACCTCGAGCGCCAAATCGCGGAGCAACTCAAAACAAAGGTAAAGCTTAAAGCAGGCCGAAAGAAGGGGGCGGGCACACTGAGTATCGACTTCTACAGCATTGACGAATTCGACCAACTCATGGGCCGCCTGGGCGTAAGCACCGAATAATCACGCGGGCCAGATTTTGGGGCAGTCAAAATGATTGCAAAAGGGTGGTTTCACATGAAACCACCCTTTTGTATTTTAGGTAACTCTCTCTCATTTGCCCACGCTCCATTACGCCAATCACGACACTCCGCCACGCTCCGATTCACTTCCCTGCGTTACGCTATTGCCTCCAAGAAGGCGATCTCGCTTTGAGAGAAAGCGCCTCCACCAATCGAACCACTCGTCAAAACCAATGCAAATGGCTGCCTTTTATTCAACTATAAAATTTTAAGAACCCCGCAGCCTATGCACCTAAACTTCCGAAGCGCGGAAATGCTCATTCTGAACCGGAATCAACCCCTCTAAGATATCGTGGAGAATCTGAGCAGGCGATCCAATCGAATTGATGTCGATCCGCTGATCGGCGGGGTAATGCTCCAGCACAGGCGCCGTTTCATGCGCGTAAACCTCCCAGCGGTGCCGAATGACTTTTTCATCCGCATCGTCGTGCCGATTGCTTTTAAGGGCCCGTCGTCGCAGGCGTTCGAACATGGCGGTTTCATCGTCGCAGGTCAGGTGAATCACACGCTGCACATCGATGTAACGATCCATCAACTTCGCCTGTTCCAACGTGCGCGGTATTCCGTCGAGCACCAAGATGTCGGCATGGGGCTTGTAGTCGCCAATCACGGTGCGAGCCTCAATCACAGCGGCCCACATTTGCACCGTCACCCGATCGGGCACCAACTCGCCGCGCGACGAATATTCGTAAAATGTTCGGCCCAGCGAAGAGGTAATGTCAATATTGCGAAACACATCACCGCAAGCACAATGAAAATATCCCGGAATGCGTCCCAAAATCGAACCCTGCGTGCCTTTGCCTGCGCCAGGGGCGCCTAGCAACAAAACGCATTTATAGCGTTCAGCAGGGGGCTGACCAGGCGTTCGAACTGCGGGAGAAGAATTAGACATACAGCAGACTCAAATCAAAAGAAGTGGGGCGCGGGCCAAAAAGGAAGGCTAGAGCTCCCTGAATGTTGAAATCGTACCGCTGAAACTCTATTGTGGGTAATCGGGCGACACCATAATTGCTATTTTTTATCTTTTCGCTCATTACAGAGCGAAAGGCCCAGCCCCTGCCCCTCTTCTCTTATAGTAAGGCGACGCACCCCTCCTTTTCTTGGCCTGAAACCCTCAGTGTCGAGAATGATTCTCTTTACCATTATGGCCGTTAACCTCCCCATCTATCTCGACCACAACGCCACCACGCCCATGGACCCTCGGGTTCTGGAGGCCATGACGCCGTATTTCACACAACACTTCGGCAATGCGTCGTCACGCAACCACAGCTTTGGCTGGGCAGCCGAAAAAGGTGTCGACCTTGCGCGTGAACAAGTTGCCTCGCTAATTGGCGCTTCACCCAAAGAAATCATCTGGACCTCTGGCGCAACCGAGTCCAATAACCTCGCCATCAAAGGGGCCGCCGAGATGTACGCCAGCAAAGGCAAGCACATCATCAGCGCCATCCATGAGCACAAGGCCGTGCTGGATCCCATCAAGCGGCTTCAGCGCAGCGGCCACGAGGTCACATGGCTAGAGCCTGGCGCCGATGGCATCATCACCGCCGCGCAGGTTGAAGAGGCGATTCGCCCTGACACCGTGCTGGTCACTTTGATGTGGGCCAACAACGAACTGGGCACCCTGAACCCCATTGCCGAAATCGGCAAAATCTGCAAAGCCAAAGAAGTGCTTTTGCACACCGACGCCACCCAGTGGGTCGGCAAAATGCCCACCGATGTTGAGGCCGCTGGCGTTGACTTGCTTTCCGCCTCGGGCCACAAGTTTTACGGCCCCAAAGGCTGCGGCTTTCTTTATGTGCGGCGTCGCCGCCCACGTGTGCGATTGAGCGCCTTAATCGATGGCGGCGGTCACGAACGCGGCATGCGTTCGGGCACGCTCAATGTCTCTGGCATTGTGGGCGTGGGAGCCGCCGCGGCGCTGTGCGAAGCCGAAATGAGCGACGACGCCATTCGCTTGGGCACGCTCAAGAAAAAACTCGAAGACGGCATCACCTCAAAACTCGACATGGCCGTGATTAACGGCCATCCCACCGAACGTTTGCCACACACATCCAACATCAGCTTTCCCTACGTCGAAGGCGAAAGCATGATGATGGCGATTAAAGAAATTGCCGTCAGTAGCGGAAGTGCCTGCACCAGCGCATCGCTGGAACCCAGCTATGTCCTTAAAGCCTTGGGCCTAGGCGATGAATTGGCTCACTCATCCATTCGTTTTGGATTGGGCCGCATCACCACCGAAGAAGAAATCGACTACACCATTGATAAAGTGGTGACCAACGTTCAAAAGCTTCTGGATTTGTCTCCCCTATGGGAAATGGTTCAAGAAGGCATTGATATTAATTCTGTCGACTGGGGCGCTCACTGAGCTGTGTTAAAATGAGCGTATGCTTCCCCCTTGATTTTGTTCCCACTAAATAACAAAGGAGCCCCATCATGGCTTACTCCGACAAAGTTGTTGACCATTACGAAAATCCCCGAAACGTCGGCTCGTTCGACAAAAGCGATCCCACCATTGGCACCGGGGTGGTTGGCGCCCCTGAATGCGGCGACGTGATGAAGCTGCAAATCAAAGTGAACCCCGAAACAGGCGTTATTGAAGACGCCAAATTCAAAACCTTTGGTTGCGGCAGCGCGATTGCCAGCTCGTCTTTGGCCACCGAATGGATGAAGGGCAAAACCCTCGAAGAAGCCGAAGGCATCAAAAATACCGACATTGTGCAAGAACTCAGCCTTCCCCCTGTCAAAATCCACTGCTCGGTGTTGGCCGAAGACGCCATCAAGGCTGCGGTTCATGATTATGAAGCCAAGGCTCGCTAACGCGATCGCAAACCACTGATTTGAGATACGCCACCGGCCGATTTAAGAAGGCTGGCCACATTGCTTTTTTACCCCACCAACTTCCACTCACACAACGGAGCCTCCCATGGGCATTGAACTTTCTGAAACGGCCGCCCGCGAAATCAAAACCATCATCAAGCAACAAGAGCTTGACGCCGACACCGTTCACCTTCGCGTGGGTGTTAAAGGCGGAGGTTGCTCGGGTTTCTCATACCTGCTGGATCTCACCGAGCAGTCTCGCGACACCGACGAAGCGTTTGAGATCAACGGCGTGCGTGTGATTTGCGACCCCAAAAGCTACCTGTACCTCAACGGCACCTCCATTGACTTTAAAGACGAAGTCATGGGACGCGGGTTTGTGTTTAACAACCCCAACGCCACCAGCAGCTGCGGATGCGGCAGCAGTTTTAGCGCTTAATAAAAACGGCGACCCTAAAACCAAGTCATACAAATGAAGCCCATGCCTTTCGGCATGGGCTTCATTTACGGTAGTCGTTCACGGTTTTTGTTCGAGGATGTATCGCGAAGAAGCTTTACGCCAAGACGCCAAGACGCGGAGGCGCCAAGAAAGGCAGGGAATAAGCCTGACGGCTTCTTAGTCTTTTCGCTCAGCCTCCGTCACCCAAACGCCTTTGCTTGAAGAAACGGCTGTAAGGCGTCGCTATTGCCTTACGTGTCACTTCAAAAAGAGCCTCTCCACCTGGCCCTGAATATCGCACGCATACCAAAGAGCAAAAGTGTTCTTGCTGGCTTTCTTGGCTTCCTTGGCGTCTTGGCGTCTCTGCGTCTTGGCGTAAAATCTCTTGCCCGAGATGACTTGCCCATTGCGCGTCAACACAAATACGCTTGTTAAAATCGTGAACGGCTCCCTCACTTGCCCCCTTGGCGGTTCAATCTTCTTCCCCGCTCACCCGCGCATCAACACAAACGCGTGCTACGACTCACCCCGGCAAGTCGTAGCGCGACAGCAAGTCCACAATCGCTTCTTGGTCTCGATCGATCTGAACGCTTTTGCGCCACAGCCCCATGGCCTCACGCAACTTGGCTTGATCACGCCGATCACGTTGGTGGGCAAATTCGGTAATCAAGCATGCCCCCAAGCCGTTCAATGCTGCGGTGGCTTTGGGGTCATATTCAAGCGACGTGCGGTAATGGCGGTTGCTCTCAGGAAAATTGTGCGATCTAAAAAGCGCATACGCCAGCCGCTCAAACGCCAAGCCACTGGGAAAGCGTCGTACCAATTCATTCAGTGCATTCACAGCCCGACGAATGTTGTTGAGTTTTAAATGGGTGTCGCCCAAACCCAGTAACACCGGCGCATCCAAGTCGGCCAACTCAGTGGCCGTGCGATAAGCATGCAACGCATCGTCATAACGTTTGACCAGCGAATACGTCGCCGCCAAGTTGCACCATGCCGGTTGATTTTTAGGATTCAACCGCACACTCGCTTCGGCATGCGGAATCGCCATCGAAGGCTGCCCCAGCTGAAGATAAGCCGTCGCCAAATCACGGTGGGCCACCGCGTCGTCGGGGTCAATCGCAAGCGCTTGGCGGTAGCTGGCAATCGCTTCGCCTGTTTCACCCAACACCTGCTGCATGAGCCCCAAGTAATACCGTGCGTCAAAATTTAAGTTGTCGAGCAATGTCGCGCTCAAAAACGTTTCTTTCGCCTCCTGATATTGCTCTTTTTTGTGCTGCACCGTGCCCACCCCCACATGGGCCTCCACCATTTGCGGATTGGTTTCAAGCACACGGTTGAACTCGGCCATGGCCGCATCCAACTGCCCCGCATCACGCAGCAACTCCGCCGCCTTCACACGCTGCTCGGGCGTGACTGCAAATGCAGGCGCCACCCGGGCGTTGTCTGGCACCGAACCTGTCGCCGATGATGGCGATTGCGGCGTAATTCCCCCGCCCGCATCGCTGCCCGATGTTGCGCAGCCCGGCAGCCCCACCGCAAGCGGCAACGCAAAAGTAGCAAGCAAGGCCCACGTCGAAGGTTGAGAGAACAATTTCACGAAACCTCTATCGGCCAAAACGATGTTCAGCGTCCGCGATGATTCGCCTTTTCCCTCAACCACCTCATTTTACACACGACCCGCGTTCAGGCGGGTGTATCAAACTTCGCCTCTCACGCATCAAAATACATGCAAAATTCATACGGGTGCGGTCGCTGTCGCAGTGCATCCACCTCGGTTTCGCGTTTGTAATGCACCCAGTTTTTCACCACATCTTCACCAAACACACCGCCTTCCAGCAAATACGCATGGTCTTGCTCTAAGGCATCAAGGGCTTCATTCAAACTTACCGGAACACGGGCAATGCCTTGACGGGTTTTGGCATCGCGGCGGTCAGGCGAAATATCCACCGGGTCACCAGGGTCGATTTTATTTTGAATGCCATCAAGGGCCGCCATGAGCGTGGCGCTAAAAGCCAAGTAAGGATTACACGCAGGGTCGGGGGCACGAAACTCCAAACGCTTGGTGTTGCTGCCCGGACTGTAAACCGGAATGCGAATGGCACTGGTGCGATTGCGCGATGAATAGGTCAAGTCGATGGGCGCTTCATAGCCGGGGATCAGCCGCTTGTAAGAATTGGTGGTGGGATTGGTAAACGCCATCAAACTGGGCGCGTGCTTCAAAATACCGCCAATGGCATAAAGCCCCATTTGAGAAAGTCCCGCATATTTGCGACCGCCAAACAAAGGTTTGCCGCCTTTCCACAATGAAAAATGCAAGTGCATGCCGCTGCCGTTGTCGCCAAACAGGGGCTTGGGCATAAAGGTGGCCACCTTGCCATAGCGATGGGCCACATTCTTCACCACATACTTTGCCAGCAAACACGCATCGGCAATTTTCACAAGGTCTTGATGCCGCAAGTCGATTTCGCATTGCCCCCCACCCGCCACTTCGTGGTGATGCTCTTCAACATCCAAGCCTTGCTCCATCATGAGTGCCACCATCTCACTGCGCAAGTCGTGCAACGTGTCCACCGGCGGGCAAGGGAATTGCCCGCGGCGTGGGCGAATTTGATTGCCTTGATTGCCCGGCGTATCAAGGCTGCGATTCCACACGCCTTCGGCGGCATCAATTTCAACCACGGCATGGTTCATGCGTTGGCCATAGCGAATGCCGTCAAATATAAAGAACTCAATTTCAGGCCCAAAATAAGCCGTGTCGGCCACCTTTGTTTTTTTCAAATGCGCCGCCGCCCGACGGGCGATGCTGCGTGGGTCTCGACTAAAACTTTTTCGGGTGACCGGGTCTTTCACATCGCAAATCAGTCCCAGCGTGGGCCGAGCGTGAAAAGGATCAATCTGCGCTGTGTCTGCCACGGGCACCAGCAACATGTCGCCTTCATTTAATTGAGCCCAACCGCGCAAGCTCGATCCATCAAACCCAAAACCTTCGGTAAAGGACGACTCATTAAGCTCTTTGGCGGGCAACGTGGTGTGTTCCCACCCACCGGGAAAGGTCATAAAACGGCAGTCGACAAACTCAACTTTTTTACTTTTAACGAGCTGAAGAACTTGCTTGGGTGTCATCGCAAAAAATCTCTGAAAGGTTCACGGCGGGAAAGTATTTGATTCAATTGTAGAGGCGTACGCCTGACAATAGGTTACGCTTAAAACAAGCTCTTTCTTCTCATTGGGATATTTATTTTGGACGACACTTTTTTTACAAGCACTCGGGCAAATTCAGCCCCGCCGCCCTGTTTCTGATGCTGGGCGCCGCCATGCCGCAGGAAGCCTCAAAGGAAGATACTGGCGAAACAGAATAAAGCCTTGAGAGCCAACGTCAGAACGCCAAGTCATGCAAAACAACGCAAAACCACAACGCAATGGCTTCACACTCATGGATCTTCTCGTCACGATGGCGGGCGGGTTGATCCTTGTCATGGCGTTCTTCGTCATCTATCCACCGCTTAGCCTGAACGCTCGAAAAACACGCAACCTCACCCAACTTCGTGGTATTCACCAAGGCTTCGTCACCTGGGGTCAAGGCGGCAAAAGAAGCATCTACAGAAACCCTTTCCCCGGCCTCAGCTCCCGCGGCATGATTATTGTGCCCAACGGCCCCGCCACCGGACACTCAGGCGATGGCACCCAGCCCGGCGCACGATTTCAAATGCTACTTGCCGGCAACTATTTCACCCCCGACTACATGCTCAACCCCGCCGACAGTGCCAGCACTGAATTGTTCATCCCACCCCATCCTGCGACCTTCCCACCCGTCACCTCGGCCCATTACTCCTACGCATTGCTCGCCTTGCCTGCCACCACACCCAACGGCCGCACCGAAGAATGGCACGAAACACTGAACCCCAACGCCATCGTCCTAAGCGACCGCGCGATCGGCTCTGGCCGCGCCGACATCAGCAGCGTGTGGACCCGCCCCGGCTCGGGGACCTAGCATGGCGGCGTCGTCCGCAACGACGGCAGCGCACGCTTCGAGACCACCGCCACGCTCAAAAACACAAAATACGCAAGCCACCCCACCAACACCACCGACGATCTTTTTGAAGACAACACCGGCGGGTCCGATGCGTTTCTCGTGCATGACGATGCAACAACCGCGTACAGCGCAAAGTAAACGCCTCATCCAACCGCACGCCGACTTGCAATCATGCCTGCCACGGCGCCTGCGAACGCCAAGGCCACAGGCACCAATGCCCCGCGGGCGTTGTTAAGTGGCAGCAACTGCATACCCATCCACCCCACCGCCATGCACGCCACACCCACCACACACCACGCGGCCACGTGTCGGTCGCGATCCGCCGACAAGGCGCACGCCAACGGGGTCACCATCACGCCCGCCACCCACGCCCACTGAGTGTTTGTTGATCCAAACCCTTGGGCCAAGCCGCTGCCCAACACCGCCGCGCACCACACCCCCGCGCACACCCAAAACCACCCCATCAACAGTTGCCCGCCACTGACCAAATACCCGCCTTGTGCATCGCGTCGCAAAACCAACAATGCAATGGCCTGCACCACAAATGGAAACGCCACCGCCAGCAGCGCCGCCCCCACCGCCATCGCTCCACCCACCACATAACCGTCAATCACACTGGGGCGTGTGCGATTCGTGGGAAGCCACGTGTGCAACCCCAGCCACCCGCCTGCCGCAACCCCCAGCAGCAGTGCCAAGGTTAACCACACCGACAGCCGCCCCGGCCGCGCCAACTCGGCCCGCCACCACTCACCCACGCGCACCACCTGATTCAGTCCAGGCCGCGCGGCCAACAACGCCGCCTGTAAACCATGTCGTGGCCCCACCGCCGTGGGCCGCTCGCGCAAAGCCGCTGCAAAATGCTCCGCCGATGCCGTATGTTCGCCCCGCCGCAGCGCCAACCATCCGCGTTGTTCATGAATGTTCTCATCGTCAGGATTTTGCGCCAGCGCCAACCGCGATGCCAGCTCTGCCCGATCCAGCCGCCCATGCTCACGCAGCAACCGCGTTAACATCGCCGCACTTTCGGCATGCGCCGGATCAATCGCCAACGCCTCACGCAAAACCCGCACTGCGGCAGGCGCATCATCCAACGTGTCATGCAGCTGCGCCACTGCAAACCGATACCCCGGCTCATCGGGGTCCAAGCTCACTGCCGCCTCCAAATACTCCAGCGCAGCCTGCAAACGCTTGTGGTCATGGGTCCCACTCCACGGCAACCAACGCGAGGGCTTCCCGCCTCCCTCGGGCGCATCGGGGTCGTTGGCAATCGACAACCCCAGCACATACCGCGCCCACCCCGATTCCGGATCCGCCGCCACCGCCGACTGCGCAATCTCCCGCGCCTCATCCGGCCGACCACTTTGCTGTTTACACAACGCCAACGTGGCCAACGCCCACCCATCATCCGGCGCCCCCGCAAGATGCTTGACCAGTTCACCCTCAGCCAGCTCAAACCGTCCAGTCTGTATCAAAACCCCCACCCGCCGCCGCGTGTCATCAGGTTCATGCGTGGCAGGTTCGAGAGGCATGTTGCTTAGGGTATGGGGTGTGGGATGTGGGGATGTAGAGCCGGGCCACTTCCGAATCGCCTTTTCACTTAGCCCCTTCGATGCTGAATGCGGAGTCACGCCAGGATATTTCCCGCCTGCATCTTGCTAACTGCTATTTGCTAATTGCTAATTGCTAACCGCTAACCGCCCCCCCCCAGCCCCTTCCGACACCCACTAATCCTTCACCCGCCCGCGTCCTCCAAACACAATCCACAATTGCAGCCCCAGCAGCGCGATCAACCACACGTTAAGCAGCGGCATCATGTCGCCTTTTTTGATCGTCATGGCAATGGCAGCCAAACCCAACAGGGCCACCCCGGCCACGGCCAAGCCCACGGGCCTAAACCGTGTGGTGCCTAGCAGGGTCATCCAACCCGACACGGGCAACGTGGTCACACCCACCACCAAGGCGATCACGCCCAACACGTCTCTCGATGTCCACCAATAGCCCACGCCGGTGGCCAAGGTGACCAACAACATCAGGCCAAACACATCGCTGCCTCGCTTTTGCGCTTGATCCAACGCATGCCGACCGTACGGGCTCAATCGCAAGAGCAAGTTAAACAAGGGCACCCCCACCCATGTCAGTAGCACAAACACCAAATAAGCCCACAAAAAAGGCCGCAAGTAAGGCGACGCTTCGGGATACCGCTCGGCGGCTTGATCCATTAAGCGATACCCCACATAGCCGCCAATCACCAAACCGTTGCGAGCAGCAGGCTTCAGCGTGCCCATCCACAAAAAATAACCCAACAGCAAACGGTAAATCGGATTGCGTGCTTTCAGCGCCTCCACCAAGCCCGCCCGCGCCCAATTGTGCCCCGGCTCCAACCGCAAGGCTTCGCGAAAATGCCCCAATGCCTTTTTGGGCTGGCTGGCATGCAAACATTGCCACCCGCGATTGGCGTGAGCCGTGGGATCATCGGGATTGGCCCGCAGCGTGGCATCAATGGCTTGCGCCGCTTCGTCACCACGTCGCAATTTAGTCAGTGCAATGCCGCGCAAATTGGCACACGGCCCATGCTCGGCATCCAAGGCCAGGCCGCGCTCGGCCCACGCAAGGGCCTGATCCCACTTGTCTGCTTCCACTTCAATTTGCGCCATCAATGCCGCGGGGTCGGCATTGGTGGGGTCCAGCCGCATCGCCTCACGGGCGGCCTCGCGAGCAGCAGGCAACTCGCCGGCATTGCATCGCAAATGCCCCAGCGCATAATGTGGAAACGACGCCTCGGGCGCCAATCGAATCGCCTCGCCCAACGCCTCTTTGGCCTCGGCCCGCTTGCCCAGTTCAGCCAAGCACGCCCCCAGCAAAGCGTACGCCTCGCCATCATCAGGGTCATTGGCCAGCGCACGCCGCAACTCGGTTTCTGCCGTGTCGGGGCGACGTTGTTGAAGCAAAATACGGGCACGATCAACAGACATCACTTCATCTTCCAACAGGTCCAAACACAGTGTCATGCAGCCCATCTTTGCGGGGGGACTGCGCATCAAAATACATGCAAAATTCAGGCCGGTGGGCCGCTGCCAAATCGCGTCTGTTTCAGTCGCGTTCTTGCGACGAAAATCCACTTTTCGCCCACCTTTTCAAAACACATCGCCATTCAGCACCTCCCCAGCCTCTTGCTCCAACGCATCCAATGCCGCCCCACCAAAACAGCCTGATTGGCTTTTCTCACACCTGGCGCAAGACGTAGGGCATCTCCTATGCCGTGATTCTCATCCGCCGCACTATTCTCAGTGCTGCGAGCATGTTGCATCGCAATGCCGAACCGCCCATTTGTACCCGTTTACCACTCCACACCCCATCACCGACGAGAAAGACAT
>JAZGFZ010000086.1:0-2656 GCA_036480015.1 Algisphaera sp.
CACCTCAGGTCAGCATTCTCATCGTGGGCCACCGAAGCCGCCATCACTTGGGCCCCTGCCTCACCAGTCTGTTCGCTCACACACGCGGTGTTTCCTACGAGGTGATTTTCGTTGAAAACGCAAACAACGCCGACGGCACCTTGGAATTTCTTGCCCAACAATTCCCCACCGTTCATGTGGTGCCCAACCACACCAACCTCGGCTTTGCCGAAGGCAACAACCTCGCGGCGCAACACGCTCAAGGCCGCCACCTCGTACTCCTGAACCCCGACACCCAACTGGAACACGACGCCATTTCTGCCTTGGTCGCTTGTGCCCAAGACCACCCCCGCGCCGGGGCTTGGGGCGGCCAAACCTTTCTCGCCAATGGCGCCATCGACCCTGGCTGTCAACAAGCGGGCCCCGGTTTATGCCGCGGTTTGCTCTACGCCGTGGGCTTGGGCCGTTGGGTACACGGCGGCTTATCGCCTAACCGAACCCACCCCCAAAATGTCGCCGTGCTATCAGGCGCCTTCATGATGGTCACCGCCAACACATGGCATCAAGTGGGTGGATTTGACGCCTCCTTCTTCATGTACAACGAAGAAGTCGATTTGTGCCTGCGACTTCAACGCGACATCGGCCCTTGCATCATGACCCCCCATGCCCACGTCACCCATTTGGTGGGCGGCGGCGCAGCCCACCGCCCATCACGCGTGTTGGCCATGCTCCAAAGCAACCGCCGACTCGACCGCAAATACCACGGCCCCCTACGCAACACCGCCGCCATCACCATCAACTGGCTCGCTGGCGTCGCCCGCTATTTCGGCAGTTTCCCCCTGGCTCTCATGGGCCAACGTGCCCGTGCCCACCGACTTCGCGCCGCCTACGGCCCCATCGTTTTTCATCCTTCCCGATGGGCCTTTCCGCCCACCTTTGATTTTCGCAGCCATCCCGGCGACACCTCGCAAGCTCCTCCCGCACGGCCATGACCCCCTCTCTTCCCCCACCACGCGTCCTCTTTGTCTGCGCCAACCGGTTGAACTTCAACGGCGGCGCCAAAGTCGAAACGGTCCAACTCGTTCACGCTCTGGCTCAAACAGGGGCTTGCGTGGGTTTACTCATCGACAACGACTCGCCCAACATTCATCCCGCTGTCAAACGGTTCACACTTAGTTTCGCCCCCAAGCGTTCTGCCTCCATTCGCCATGAAATCCGTATCGCCCTCAAACATTTCAAACCCGATGTGATTCATGTCATCGGCGCAGGCGTTCGCACCGCCCGCGCCGTCGAAAAGGTTTGCACCCAGGTGCCTTGGCTTATCACCCTGCACAACCTTTGCCCACACGAATACGACGTGCCTTGGTGCGTTGGTAAAAACCGCCGGTGGCGCTTTTTACGCAACCTCCGTTTTTCACCCATCACCCAACTCTGGCGCGGTGTCCTGCGTCGCGCTCGTTATGCCAACGCCATCTGCCACAGCCAACACATTATTGACCTTGCCATTCACCGCGGCGTCCCCGCGCATCAAACCACCCTGATTCCACTCACACTCAACGAATCCAACCGTTCCAGCAACCCCACCCCAGCCTCACTTTTTCCGCCCCAAACCACCCCGCGACTCACCTCTGTGGGGGGGTTCTCACACCGCAAGGGCTTCCACGACGCCATTCGTGCGGTTGCTCAGCTCACCCCCACATTCCCCCACTTGCATTATGCCCTCATCGGCGGGCGCCAAAGCGTGCCCTATGCCAACGCACTCAAACGACTCATTAAAACCCTCGGACTCACCCAACACGTCAGCCTTCACTTTGATGTTCCCGCCAGCCTCAAACAAAGCACGTTGGCCGCAGCCGACCTTTATCTTCAGCCGTCACACGAAGAAGGCTTCTGCCTCGCTTTTCTCGAAGCCGCCCGTATCACTCCCCGCCTGCTGGGAACCACCACCGGGGCCATGGCCGAAATGACCGCGAGCGACGACCACGGCACCGTGGTCAACACCCGCCGCCCCGACTTGCTCGCCCTTCAAGCCGAACGTCTGCTTCGAAAACCCATCCCTGAGCATCTGCTTGCCAACCGTTGCGATCACCTCGCCCAACACTTTGGCCTCACCGCTTATGTCAATCAACACCTGAATTTGTTTACCCAACTCGCCCAACGCAGCACACCGTGTGGCGCAGCGCCTCACCTTGACTTTTCTAAAACCGCCACCCCCACTTTCCGAACCGTCTTGCTTCAGAAAGGAAATCTCAGATGAAACATCCTCGCCACATTCGTCCAAACCGTTCCTCCCGCCGCCGTTCAACCAAGACGTGGTTCCCTCACGCCTCCTCGCTCATCGAACCGCTCGAGCCACGGATGCTCTACTCCGGCGATGTCCTCTATCGCGTCAATGCCGGAGGCCCCGCCACCGACGCCCAAGACGGCGGACCCAACTGGATCGCAGACAACCCAGCATCATCCTTCAGCAATGCCAGCGCCGCACTCAGCCGACGCTACACCAACATCGTTCCCATCGACCTCTCCCACCCTTCCGTCGGAAACGCCGCGCCACTCGCACTCTTTCAAACCGAACGGTGGGACAAAAACACCGGTCAAGAAATGCAGTGGGACTTCCCCGTCACGCCCGGCCAATATCAAGTCAACCTCTACTTCGCTGAAATCAGCAACGGAATCA
>JAZGFZ010000087.1:0-12802 GCA_036480015.1 Algisphaera sp.
GAACCTGTGGTTCGATTCATTTGGGGCGAAGAGCCCAAAGTGCAATTGCCCAAAATGGGCCGAAGCATTCTGGTGCCCGTTGTTGCCGTGGCCTTGTTTCTGATGGCATGGGCATTGATTGCGGGTCAAATTCACACCAAGTCGGGCAAGCTGCCCGGCCCCATCGACACCTACACCCAAGCCACCCACATTTGGCAAACCCATGTGCGCGAAACCGAAAAAAAACACGCCTACCACATGACCGGCGATGCCCGCATTCAAAAATTAGCCGCAGTGGAATCGCGATTGGCCGAATTAAACACACGCAATATCACCGCCCGCTCAACCGTGGCCAACACCCAAGCTCAAACCCAAACTCTTTTAGACAAAGCCACCACACCGCTTTACACGCAATTGGATCAACTTAAAACCAAAATCAAAACCACCGAAGCCGATCACGAAAATAATTTCAAGACCCAAGCCAATCAACTGATCGCCGGCGACCAAGTGGCTCACCGCCTTTACCTCAAAACATTTACCGCTCCCAACAAAACCCTTCAAGCCCAACACGCCCGCCGCCACAACCTTAAATCCCAAGTTAGAACGTTTGAAAACGCCGAGCTTTCGCCCTCTGCCCGTGACGCCCAAACCACCGCCACCGCCCTTGCCCAAGAGCGCTTGCATCTCATGGCCCTTCAAGATCTTTTGAGCAAGCGCAACCGCGAAACCAAACTCGCCCATCTTAAAACCGAACTCGAAACCCAAACCACCACGTTTTACGCCGCCACGGGTGAAAACGCCTACCTCACCGCCCGTCAAATTAAAAAAACACGACGCCAAATCAATCGCACCACCACCGCCAACTACCCCATGCCCTACACCTTGCCTTGGCAAGTGGTTCGCTCGGTCATGTGCGTGTTTGCGGGCTTTGTCATTGGCACGCTCATTGCCGTGCCCGTGGGCGTGCTTTGTGGGCTTAGCCCCACAGTCATGGCTGGCATGACACCTTTCATCGCCCTACTCAAACCCGTGTCGCCCATTGTGTGGCTGCCCATCATGCTCATTATTGTGTCGGGTCTCACCGGCGACCCGGCCACCAACCCTATTATTCAACTGCTGTGGAGCATGCCGGGCATTGGCGGTTTTGAAATCAACCCGGCGTTTCTTGCTTCGGCCGCCGTGGTTGCACTTTGTTCGTTGTGGGCCACCTTGGCCAACACCGCTTTGGGCGTGGCCAGCATCGACCAAGACCATCTCAACGTTGCACGGGTTCTCAAACTTGGGTTTGGATCTCGCCTGTTTAAAATTGTGTTGCCCAGCGCCCTGCCACTCATGTTTGCAGGCATGCGCATCAGCCTGGGGGTGGGTTGGATGGTCCTCATTGCCGCCGAATTACTGGCCAGCAGTGAAGGCATTGGCAAGTATGTCATCGATCAATTTAACAATGGATCGGCCGAAAGTTTCGCCAGCCTGTTTGTAGTGGTCTTTGTCGTGGGCATCATCGGACTGCTCCTCGATCGCATCATGATCGTCTTCCAACGCATGGTCAGCTTTGACGGATCGGTGGCAAGTATCTGATCGTTGATTAAGTAAAGAAGTGACTGAGTGAAAGACATAAAACAATGACAACATTCAACCCCCCACCTCCACCAACCCCTCAACACCCGCTTGCGTCTTGCTAACCGCTAATTGCTAATTGCTACTCCCTAACCCCTAATTGCTTCCCCCCCCATGCCCCCTTTTCTCGAACTTAAAAATGTAAGCAAAGGCTTCGGTCCCGCCTCGGACCGCTACGAGGTGCTGCGCGACGTCAACCTTGTGGTTGAAAAAAACGAATTTGTTGCGGTGATTGGTTTTTCGGGTTCAGGCAAAAGCACACTCATGGCCCTGTTGGCGGGGCTCGAAAAGCCCGACACCGGCGAAATTTTGATCGACGGCAAACCCATCGCTGGCCCTGGCCCCAAGCTGGGCATCATGTTTCAAAACTACTCACTGCTTCCATGGTTGTCGGTCACCGGCAACCTCGAACTTGCCGTCAAGCAGGTGTTCCCCGACATGCCCAAGGGCGAGCGTGGCCAATACATCCAGCGTTACATCAACATGGTGGGCCTTTCGGGCAGCGAATACAAAACCCCGCCTGAAATGTCGGGCGGCATGTGCCAACGCCTGAGTTTGGCCCGCACCTTGGCCATGAAACCCGAAGTGCTTTTGCTCGACGAGCCCTTGTCGGCACTCGATGCCATCACCCGATCGGTGCTGCAAGATGAAATTGTCAACATTTGGGAAAACGACAAGCGCACCGTGGTCATGATCACCAACGATGTTGACGAAGCCGCCCTCATGGCCGACCGCATCGTGCCCCTGACCCCCGGCCCGGCCTCCACCCTGGCCCAAGACTTTCCCATCACCCTACCCCGCCCACGCGACCGCGCAACGCTTAACTTCAATCCGCAATTCAAAACCTTGCGCAACAAAGTGTCCTCCTTTTTAATCACACTCAATCAAGAGGCCAAAACCCTCAACGCCACAAGCGATTTACCCCTGCCCAAAGTCAAACCCGCCAACCTCGCCTATTAGAACAAAGGGGTGAAATATTGGGGAAGGCACGATTAAACCAACACCCCCAGCCCCCATACCCAAGCATCGAAGGGGCTGAGGGGCTAAGGGATTAAGTGAAAAGGCAATTCAGAAATACCCAAGACCCCAGACCCTGCACCCCATAACACCCCACACCACCTCATGTCCAACGACAACCGCTACGTCGAAATCGTCAACCTCGTCAAGGCCTACCCCAACCCTTTGGGCGATGCCATCAAGGTGGTGGATGGCTACAACCTGATCATTCGCAAAGGCGAGGTCATCTCGGTCATTGGGCACTCGGGCTGCGGAAAATCCACCGTGCTCATGATGCTCGCGGGCTTAAACCCCCTCACCTCGGGCGACGTGGTGGTCGACGGACGCGTGACCGACGGCCCCGGCCCCGATCGTGCGGTGGTGTTTCAAGCCCCATGTTTACTGCCTTGGCTCACCGCGTATGACAATGTGATGCTGGGCGTCAAACGTTGCTACCCCCATGCAAGCAAAAGCGACCGCGACGCCATCGTGAAGTATTACATGAACTCGGTGGGGCTTACCCATGCGTTAAATAAATATCCACGCGAAATGTCGGGCGGCATGCAACAGCGTGTGGGCATTGCCCGGGCCATTGCGCTCAAACCCAAGGTGCTGCTTCTCGACGAACCCTTCGGCCGCCTCGACTCACTCACCCGAATGGATTTACAAGACACCATTTTGGACATTTTAAACCGCGAAAAAATCACCACCATGCTGGTGACCCACGATGTGGACGAAGCGGTGTACATGGCCGACCGCATTTGCATGATGACCAATGGCCCCGAAGCACGGGTCGGCCAAATTCTAGAAATCCCCTTTGAACGACCCCGCGACCGAGCCGAGGTCATGGGCAGCAACTTGTACTACGACTTGCGGGCTTCGCTGATTGGCTTTTTAGAAAAGAACGAAAAAGAGCGTCCCGACGAAGTGGCCCCCACCACAGACCCCAACGCCCCCACCCCAGAAGCCACCTATGAAGCCCAGTGGGATGAAGAATCCACCGAGCGCGGTGCCGGACTTGAAGTCATGGCGGTGGCATTTTGAATAAAGCAGCCTCTCAAAACAATGCGCCAAACAACAAACCGTTGACGGTGCCCGACACACTGCTGGCGGCGGCAGAGCTGTGGCATGTTGAAGGCGACACCATCACACTTCAAACCGGACTGTATGACCTAGATTGCCCACTGCGCGGCACGGCCGACGGACTGCGACTTACTCAAGGCATGGGGCTGGCGGGCATGGCTTGGAAAGTGGCAACACCTTCAATCGTCACAGATTTTTCGGTTGCGGCAGCCGACCGCCCCCTGGCCGCTGCGGCGGCAGGCTTGGGCGCCGCGGTGCTTATCCCACAATTTAAAGCGGGTCAATTAACCTCGGTGTTGGTTCTGTTTTTACGCGGGGGAACCCGTGCTGTGGGCGCCGCCGAATTGTGGACAGGGCGTTCAGGGTCATTTGAACTGGCCATGGGCCAAGCGTGGCATACAGGCAAAGCCTTGCAACGCTTCGCCAATATCAGCAAGCATGTTCACTTTCCGCAAGGCGCAGGCTTGCCGGGCCGCGTGTGGGAAAACGGCCGCCCTGAACTGGTGCCCGACGTCAGCGAAACCAAAATGTTTTTACGTTCCAGCGGCGATGGCGGCAAAGAATTGTCGGTGGGCTTGGGCCTTCCACTCATCGCAGGCATTAAATTGCAAGCGGTGTTGCTGTTGCTCTCGGCCCGCACAGGCCCCATTGCCCGCGTGCATGAAATTTGGGAGCCCGACCCCGACGACCCCGACCAACTGGTGCGACGACAAGGCACCTATGGATTACTCCAAGACTTCGCCGACGCCAGTGCCAAACTTTCCTTTTCAATCCAAGGCAAAGGCGAGGGCCTGCCCGGCCGTGCATGGGCCACGCGCCAAGCCGTTTTGATTGACGACCTCGACCACGCAGGGCTTCCCCGCCGCGAAACCGCCCACGCCGCAGGGCTTACCCACGGCTTGGCCATTCCCACGGTAGTGGCCGACACGGTGCGATCGGTGGTGGTGTTGCTGTGGTAAAGCCCGCCCCCCCCACGTCATCCGCTGCTCTACCGATCGCTCAGCCGACCGCCCCCGACCCTATGCCCCATCTCACCCTTGAGGGCCTTGACCTCATCGACGGCCTGCTTGCCGAGCAAGGCTCGCTCACCGCAGTCGATCGCTTTAGCCAACGGCATGATCGTGGCGACGCCCCCGACCAAGCCATTCATTACCGCGACCTGATTCCGCTGAATCAACCCGCTGCTGGTCAGCAATATGCCTTTGAAGTTGACCTCGACGCGTGCTCAGGCTGCAAGGCTTGCGTGGTAGGTTGTCACAGCATGAACGGCCTCGACGAAGGTGAAACCTGGCGCGACGTGGGCCAACTTGCCCTGCATGAAGGTGAGCGGCCACTCGATGATCTCATCGCCACGGCAGCCACACACACCGCCATGGCCACCCAGCACATCACCACCGCCTGCCACCACTGCATCGACCCCGGCTGCCTGTCAGGTTGCCCCGTAAAGGCCTACGACAAAGACCCTGTCACCGGCATTGTGAAGCACCTCGACGACCAGTGCATTGGTTGCCAATACTGCATTTTCAAATGCCCCTACGACGTGCCGAAATATTCGCCATCGCGCGGCATTGTGCGCAAATGCGACATGTGCGCCGACCGCCTTGCCGCCGACGAAGCCCCCGCCTGCGTGGCCGCGTGCCCCACCCAGGCCATCAAAATCACCGTGGTCAACACCCGCGACGCCATCGACACCGCCGCCACGGGTCACTTTTTGCCCGGTTCACCCGCCCCGCAATACACCCAACCCACCACCGTTTACAAAGGCCATCGCAAACTCACGCGTGCCGCCGCCGCCAACGCCAACATTCCCACACCCGAACACGCACACCTGCCGCTCATCGTGATGCTCACACTCACCCAACTGGCCGTGGGTGGGCTTTGCGCCTTGGTCTTGCTCGACAACACAGGAACATTTGAAAACCTTCCGCTTGCCCGCCTTGTTTTGGCTGGCGTCTGCACCCTTGC
The DNA here is from genome assembly GCA_036480015.1 of Algisphaera sp. Taxonomy (GTDB): domain Bacteria; phylum Planctomycetota; class Phycisphaerae; order Phycisphaerales; family Phycisphaeraceae; genus Algisphaera. Next base: position 5,641 of record JAZGFZ010000087.1, read on the forward strand.
CGGACTCGCAGGACTCATCAGCAGCACCCTTCACCTAGGCCGCCCGCTGTATGCCTTTCGCGCCTTTTTGGGCTTGCGTACCAGTTGGCTCAGCCGCGAGATCATCGGCTTTGGTGGCTGGTTCAACACCGTGCTCATGTATGTCAGCCTACTTGTCATGAAACCCGACCTCTTGGGCGGCTTGGCCCGCACCGCATTGGGTGGCGGCGTCATCACCACGGGCCTTGTCGCGGTGTTTTGCTCGGGCATGATTTATTACGACACCCCACGCCGCCTTTGGGCACGCTGGCAAACCCTGGCGTCGTGCTTTTTAACCACCGCCACGTTGGGCAGTGGCCTTGCCTTGCTGCTTCTGATCGCTTGGCCCGGGCTTCTTTCACAATCCACCCTCACCCAACTTGCAATGGTCATGGCCCTTGCCACCGCCCTGCAACTGTTGTTTGAAGCCTCAGCCAAAAGCCTTGCCGGCACGGGCGACCTGCTTCGCGGCCCATTGCAACCCATGGCCCAAGCCCGCTTGGGCATGGGCCTCATCGGCGGCGTTTTGTTGCCTGTGGTGCTTCTTTTTGTTCACACCCACTCGGCCCAACTTCTTGCAGCCCTTTTGGCCTTTTCCCTCACCCTCGCTGGCGAAGCCCTTGCCCGCACGCTCTTTTTCACCGCCGTGGTCGCCCCCCAAATGCCCGGACAACCCGGACGTAAGCCGCAATAACAAAATACGATTCTTGCCACAAAAAAATAAGAAAGTCATTAAACAAGCATAAAATCAAGTGATCCCCTTGGCACCCTTGGCCTCGCCACGCAACACAACGCAACGCCACCTTACGCTTTTTCAACCTCTTTACAACCCTCTACACGCCATGCTTAAAACCGCCCAAGAACAAGTCGCCAAACTCATCCGCGCTTGGGACGGCCCCCTCACGCAAGATCTTTTGCGCAACCCCGGCGATTTTGGGTTGGGCCAAGTGCCCGCCGCCCAAACCCCCGACGCCACCACCACCAGCGTATGCGGGTTTTGTGCCACCGGCTGCGGACTCAAAATCCATCTTAAAGATGGCCAAGCCGTCAACCTCTCACCCGAAACCCACTACCCCGTAAACTTGGGCATGGCCTGCCCCAAAGGCTGGGAAGCCCTTAACGTTCTCAAGTCGAGCGATCGCGCCACCACCCCGCTGCTGCGCAACAACCAAGGCGAGCTAAAGCCCGTTGATTGGCACACCGCCATGACCGCCTTCACCCAGCAATTCAAACAAGTGCAAGCCGACCATGGCCCCGAGTCCATTGCCTTTTTAAGCACCGGACAAATCGCCACCGAAGAAATGGCCTTTCTTGGCGCACTGGGGAAATTTGGCATGGGCATGATTCACGGCGACGGCAACACCCGCCAATGCATGGCCACCGCCGCCACCGCCTACAAACAGAGCTTTGGTTTCGACGCTCCGCCTTACACCTACGACGATTTCGAACAATCCGACGTACTCATGTTTGTGGGCGCCAACCCCTGCTTGGCCCACCCCATCATGTGGGAACGCGTTTGGCGTAATCAAAACAATCCCGAAATCATCGTGCTCGATCCGCGCCGCACCGAAACCGCCGCCGCCGCCACCCAACACTTGGCCCTCAAGCCCAAAGGCGACTTGGTTTTGCTTTACGGTTTGGCGCACCAACTCATCGAGCTAGGCGCCCTCGACAAAAACTTCATCAACGCCTCCACCACCGACTTCGACGCCTTTGCCCAACATGTAAAGACCTACACCCCCGATCGGGTTGAAGCCCAAGCAGGCATTCCCGCCGCTCAACTTCAACATACCGCGCAAACCATTGCCAACGGCAAGCGCGTTAGTTTTTGGTGGACCATGGGCGTCAACCAAAGCCACGAAGGCACCCGCGTGGCGCAAGCCATCATCAACTTGGCCCTCATGACCGGCAACATTGGCAGGCCCGGCACCGGCGCCAACTCCATCACCGGCCAATGCAACGCCATGGGCTCACGATTGTTTAGCAACACCACCAACTTGCTCGGTGGCCACGCCTTTGAAAACCCCGACCACCGCGCCAAAGTCGCCAACATTCTTGGAATCAAGCCCACCGCCATTCCCCAACGCGGAAGCTTGGCCTACGATCAAATTCTCGACGAAATCGACACGGGCAAAATCCGCGGATTGTGGTTCATCGCCACCAACCCCGCCCACTCGTGGATCCACCAATCCGAGTTTCGCGATCGCATGAAAAAACTCGATTTTCTTGTGGTGCAAGACATGTACCACACCGCCGACACCGCCCAAATTGCCGACTTGGTCTTGCCCGCCGCAGGCTGGGGTGAAAAAGAAGGCACCTTCATCAACAGCGAGCGCCGCATTGGCCGCATTAAAAAGGTTTCAAAAGCCCCCGGCGAAGCCCTGTCCGACTTTCACATTTTTCAACTCATCGCCCACTACTGGGGCTGCGCTGACATGTTCAAAAAATTCGCCACGCCCGAATCCACCTTCGCACTGCTACAAGAACTCAGCGCCGGCCAACCCTGCGACATCACCGGCATTCAAGGCTACCCACAGCTCGAAGCCCAAGGCGGCGTGCAATGGCCTTGGAGCGCCGCCGATGCCCAAGCCAACACCCAGCCCTCCACCCAACGCCGCCTTTTTGCCGACGGTTGTTTTTACCATCCCAATAAAAAAGCCCAATTCATTTTCGACGCCCCCGTCGCCATCCCCGAGCCCACCGACACCGACTACCCCGTGGTTTTGCTCACCGGTCGCGGTACCGCCAGCCAATGGCACACCGAAACCCGCACCGCCAAAAGCAAAGTGCTTAACAAGCTTTACCCCACCCACAGCTACGTCGAAATCCACCCCACCGACGCCGCCACTTTAAACCTCACCGCGGGCGACCCCGTCACCGTCACCTCCCGCCGTGGAAGCCTCACCGCCGCCGCCTTTTTAAGCACCACCGTGCGCCCGGGGCAAATCTTCATTCCCATGCACAACGTGCAAACCAACCGACTCACCTTCCCCGCATTCGACCCCCACTCGCACCAACCTTCCTACAAAACCTGCGCGGTCCGCATTGCTGCAGCAAAGAAAAAATGAAGCGTTCCTGTTTTTCAGCATCAAGACAAAGTAACCGTTCACCGTTTTAAAATCCCAAGACAAACACGAAGGCCCAAAGGTTTAAAGGCACGAAGAAAAGCGGGAGAAAAGCGTTTTGTGTTTTGATGTCGGTCGATCCGTATTCAGGTTGTTCTTGTTTCTGGATTTCAAAACGGCGATTTACCTCGCCGGAGAGTTGCCCAGGGCGCAAAGAAATGCAAAAGCCCGCGCCCGCTGGGGGTGGGCAACCTCATGATTTCCCCTTGCTTCCTTCGCGCCTTCGTGTCTTTGTGCCTTCGTGTTCTGCCTTGATGTTTTTTGGCGCAAACGCTGGTTTAAAAAGGGGGCGTCCAAAAAACCTATGGACGGTTCCCCTCAACGGCGCCCCGCCATCAAGCCCAAACCGACAAGACCCATCAGCGCAAAACTCGAGGGCTCGGGAAGCAACGCCAAATTGGGCTGGGTTTGGTCACCCCAATGAAGCAACACGCCATCCAGTTCGTTTTGGCTCACCGCTTCGCCGTCAAACTGGCTTCGCGCCAACCAGTCAGCCGGAACATCGGCTGCCCCCCAATTCAATAGAACCAAATCTAAATCAGCCTGCGAAACACGGCCGTCGCCGTTGTAATCACCGGTGATGGCAATGGCCAATGTTTGCGTCAAGGTGTGGCCGTCATCGCCCACCTGAATATCAAACATAAACGTTTGCCCATCCACCTGCACCTCCACGGTGTAATCCCCCTTAAAAACACGCAGTTGTGCCTCACCACTTTCATCGGTGGCGAGGTTTTCATCAGTCCACCATTGGTTGTAAACCAAATCAACAAACGCTTCGCCCGCAAGCTTAATGTTCCAGTCGGTGTCAAACAACGCAGCGTCGGGCTTCCATTGCGAGCCTTCCCAAAAACCCCACATGATGAACTCGTCAACCGAATCATGGGCAAACACGGCCGTCATAAAATCGCGAAGGTAATCAGCTTGAAGCTGAGGATCGGCGGTGTCAAACTCAAACTCAGTGATGGCCACAGGCAAGTTTGTGGCCGTGGCAAAATCGTCAAGAATGCTCCACACCCGCTCAATGTCGGTCAGCGTGCTGGCTTGAAAATGGCTTTGTAGCCCCAAGGCTTCAATGGGCGCCCCGCGTTGCTGCAAGCCTTGCACCTCTTGTAAAAACGTGGTGCGGGCCGATTGCGTGGCCTCATTGCCCGTAAGCAAGTTGTATTCATTCAATGACAACCGCGCACTGTTGTGGGCTTTGGCAGCCGCAAACCAATCGTCGATTACCGTGTCGCCCAAAAGGTTCATCAAGTCGCGGTTGTTACGCGGCTCGTTCACCACATCCCAATCCATCACTTTCCCCTCGGTGGCCACCCCAATCTCTTGGATGTGATCAAGCACCGCTTGGGCCAATGCGGCGGGGTTGTTTTCGAGAGCCTGAATACTTTCAGGAAGGTTCTCCCACGAAGGCCACACCATGACATGCCCGCGTGCGTTGATGTTTTGCTGGGCAAGCCAATCCAACGCTTGAAGCGAACGGTCTTGCGAAAAATTGTCACCCCATTCACCTTCCCACGGCTCCCACTTCAAACTGTTTTCGAGAGTCACCGTGTTAAACAACTCGGTGACTTTTTGCCGGTAGATCACATCGTCTGGCGCGTTGTTTGTGAGGTTGCGAGCCGTGACCGCAGAGCCAAACTTAAAGTCATGCTCTTGCTGAATCACATGCACGTCGGCCTGCGACACAGGCGTTCCATCGGGGCGGGTGAAATTGATTTGAAGCCCCGCCTTGCGAATTTGATCGATGCGTGATTGGGCTTGACCACGCCACGACGCATCGGCACTTCGCCCGCCATACGCCGGTGGCGCTTCAGAGGTAAAACGAACATCGTCAAGCGAAACATCAAAAGGCTGCGTGCCGTTGTGCTGGCCAATGACGCCAAATGATTTAACGTGGCCAAAATCAAACTGTGAAAAATCGCCAATGCCGCCCGTGGGACTTCCAAACGCATTGGGCGCGGTGTGCGTGCGGTTGTTACCCACCTGACCTTGGGGCGTGGCCACCTGATACTTCACACTGCGATTGGCCGTGTCATAAAACTCAAAGGTAAAATGATCGGCCCCGTGATTGCCTTCAATGCGATAATCCACTTGAAGGTGATGATTCAACAAGTTGGACATGTCCAAAGGTGATGCAAAATCAAGCACCGCGCCGCCCCAGCCATCCACAGGGTCGGCAAGACGAACATGCGTGGGTGATTGGGTTTCCCCAAACCCCTCCCATGTGTAATCAAATCCGTGGCCGTTGAAATTATTGAAGTCAACAAGAGCCCCAACCGCAGGCGACACGACCGAAACAGTCGAAATGCCCAACACCCCCATCAAAACCAGCTTCATACACGGCACGATAAGACGATGTCTTTTTCCCATGATTTAACTCCGCGACAAATGATTAACACAACCATTGTACCACCCCGATTTTTCGCCATAACACCCATTGCATCACCTAAAGGGTGGTGGAGAGGCCCCAGGAAATAAGCCAGCATTCCACCCTTCCTCCTGCCTTTCTTGGCGTCTTGGCGTAAAGTTTCTCTACCAGAAACGCTTTTTCATCAACACAAACGCCTCCTTAAAACACCGTAAATGATTCCGGTACCGCACTTCGCCGCGCCCAAAACCCACACCACACCGCTCGCCGATAGTCTAAAGGTCTCATGATCCAACTTGGCCGCTTTAACACCATGACCATTCTTCGCGAAACAACCCCTGGGTTGTACCTTGAAGCGGGGGAAGATTTCGATGGCATTCTTTTGCCCCGTCGCTATGTCACGCCCGACATGATGATTGACGACACGGTGGACGTGTTTGTTTACAAAGACTCCGAAGACCGCCCCGTGGCCACCACCGTGATTCCATTGGTTCAGGTGGGGCAATTTGCAAACCTTCAAGTGGTGCATGTCATGGATCGCATGGGGGCTTTTTTAGACTGGGGACTGAGCAAAGACCTCCTCTTGCCCATCAGCGAACAAGGTCAACAACGCCTTCAGCCCGGCGACTGGGTCATTGTCGCGGTTTACGTCGACACCTCAGACCGCATCGTAGCCACCACCCGCATTGACCGGCATTTCACCACCGAGCCCGCCCACTATCGCCCCAACGATCCCGTCGATGTTTTGATTTACGGCGAATCCCCTTTGGGCTACAAAGCCATCGTCAATCAAACCCACAGCGGATTGATCTATCGCTCCGAAACATCCGACGAGCTCAACGCAGGCGATGAGTTCATCGCATATGTAAGCCAATCGCTTCCCGACGGAAAAATCGACCTGCGACGTGACCCCGCAGGTTACGACCGGGTGGAGTCGGTGACCGAAACCATTCTTCGCCATTTGCACGACGCCGGCGGCTCACTTGCGTTCAACGACAAAAGCCCCCCCGATGCCATTCGCGCCACGTTTGGCACCAGTAAAAAAGCATTCAAACAAGCGCTTGGCGCCCTTTACAAACAACGCCAAATCCGGTTTACCGAAACAGGCATTGAAACAACAACGTCTTATTTATAAAGCCCCCGCGCAAAAGCGACCCGCGGCATTTTGGCTCACTCGCGCCCATGCGGGGCGAGGATCACGTCGCGGGTCGTTCAATCCAGACCACGTTCTTTAACCCCTTGGGGTGCGTCTCTATTTAGTATGGACGCCGCAGCTCATCCGGATTCACTATTCAATATACCTTCCACCAGTCAATCGCCAACTAAGAATTTACCCTGCGAACCAAACACAAACATCCGTCGAAAGGCGCGGAAAACACACAAGAAAAAACCTGCTCCACCGTTCGTGGTGTTACAACCTCAAGGCAAACACGAAGCCTCGAAGGCGCAAAGGAACGAAAAAAGACATTCACGCAAGGGAATTTCGAGCAATCTGGTCCCGACAATTCACGCGAGCTTCGGTAGGACAGGCATTCCTGCCTGCCATTCGGCACCGCCAAAAATGAGACAAAGAGATTGACGGGTGTGTCGGGCCGCTGGCCCGATGACAGGCAGGAATGCCTGTCCTACTTTTTGCAGCCTGCCTTAATCT
>JAZGFZ010000088.1:0-6260 GCA_036480015.1 Algisphaera sp.
GGTTGCTGGGGTAGGCCGCGGTGGACGGGTGGGATTGTGCGGCGGCCACGGAATAGGTTGGGGCTGCTTCGACGGATTGGGGTTGTCGGGGCGTTTTTGAAAGAGCGGCATCGGGCACCGGAATGCCCATGGCGGTGTCTCCTGTGGAATCTTCGTTGGAGGAGATGGGTTGGGCCACTGGGCGAGAGGGTGGTTGAGAGGCTGGTCGGGAGGGGAGGCCTGCGGCAACGGTTTCTTTTTTTGTTTCAGCCGGGGTCTTGGATGTGATTTTAGTTTCAGCTTTAGACTTAGCGGTCTTGGCGGCCATGGCTGCTTTGTCTTGACGCCAGCGTTGGCCCAATTCTTGGGTGGCCATTTCGGCAATTTCAAAGTCGAGCATTTCTTGTGCAGACGGCAGAATAAAACGGTTTTCGCAGTTTCCACAGCGAGCGCGACGTCCTGCTGCGTTTCGGGGAATAAGAAGCGAGGTTTGACACTGTGGGCAATGGAGGGTGATCTGGCTCATAGAATTGAGGCCTTAAAATGTAAGAGTGAAGCGGACTGCGAGAGAAGCGTTGAGGCAAAGCGAAGCGAGACAGATGAAAGCAGACGGATGCACGAGCGCAAAGCAAACTCGGACAGATGCAGCCGGAGTGTGTCAGAAAAGACGCAATCCGAACCATCTAAGTTTAACCCTTGTGCGCTATTTTTCCAAGGGGGTTTTCCCTTATTTTTGAAGTTCGAAGGCCCTACAAAGGCGAAGTGAACGGCGTGCAGGGCGATTTGCGGCACGTTTAATCTTCTTGATTCCACAGGCGGTACACGGCGGGGACGACCAAGAGGGTGAGGAGGGTGGCGCTGACGATGCCGCCGATGACGACGGTGGCGAGGGGTTTTTGGACTTCGGCTCCGGCGCCGGTGGCCAAAGCCATGGGGACGAATCCCAAGGCGGCGACCAAGGCGGTCATGAGGACGGGGCGTAGGCGCATGGTGCTGCCGCGAAGGATGGCGTCTTCTAACGAAGCGCCTTCGTCTCGCATTTGGTTGATGAAGGTGACCATGACCAAGCCGTTGAGCACGGCCACGCCTGACAAGGCGATGAAGCCCACGGCGGCGCTGATTGAAAAGGGCATGCCGCGCACCCACAGGGCGACCACGCCGCCCGTGAGCGCCAAGGGCACACACAAAAACACCATGAGGGCGTATTTAAAACTGTTGAAGGTGGTGAACAGCAGTAAGAAAATCAAAAGAAAACAAATGGGCACGACGATCATGAGGCGTTGCCGGGCACGCTGGAGATTTTCGAATTGCCCGCCCCATTTTAAATAGGTGCCGGGCGGCGGCGGGGCAAGTTCGGCGATTTTTGCTTTGGCTTCATTCACCAATGAGCTGATGTCACGGCCGCGCACGTTGGCTTGCACGACGATGCGACGTTTGCCGTTTTCGCGACTGACTTGGTTGAGGCCTTCGGTGACATGAAGCGTGGCAATGTCGCCCAAGGGCACAAACGCCGGGGCGGTGGGAACAGGCCCCAAGTGGTTGGGGGTTGTGGATGGAGCGTCGTGGCGTGGCAGTGGCACGGGCAGGGTGGCGAGGGCTTGAACATTGCCGCGTAGGGTTTCGGGCAGGCGCACCAAAAGGTCAAAGCGTCGATCACCTTGAAAAATAAGACCGGTGGCCCGGCCTCCCACGGCGGCGGCAACAAGGTCTTGTACCTCGACAAGGTCAAGGCCCAAGCGACCAATGGCTTCTCGGTTGATTTCGATGTCGAGAATGGGCAAGCCTTCGGTTTGCTCAACTTTGACGTCGGTGGTGCCGGGCACGTTGGACAGCACGGCGGCAATGGCGTTGGCGGCGGGCAGCATGACGTCGAAATCATCACCAAACACTTTGATGGCCACGTCGCTGCGCACACCGCTAATGAGTTCGTTAAAGCGCATTTCGATGGGCTGGGTGATTTCGTAATTGTTTCCGGGCACCAAGGCCACGGTGGCACGTAGCAAATCGATCAGTGCATTTTTGTGGGGTGAAAAGTTGCCCCCGCTGCCATGGCCGTGGTCGTCGTGCCCGGCATGGTCGTCGTGATCATCGTGGCCTGCGTGAGCGTCGGCGGGTGTGGCCAACAAGGCTTGGGCCGCTTGGGTGGCGGCTTGCAGTTCGCCAATGGGCCGCCATTCAGAAGGTTCTTTTAAAAGAATGAAATTGTCGGACACGCTGGGGGCCATGGGGTCGGAGGCCATTTCGGCGGTGCCGGTTTTGCTAAATACAAACTTAACTTCGGGAATGGCGGCGATTTTGGTTTCGAGAATGAGTTGGTTGTTTTGGCTGGCACTAAGCGACGTGCTGGGAATGCGCATGGCGTGCATGGCAATGTCGCCTTCGTCGAGTTGGGGCACAAACTCTTGGCCCAATTGGGCAAACAGCAAAAGCGACGCGGCAAAGGCCACGACCGCGCCGGCCACCACGGCCCATCGCATTCGCACAGCCCAACGCACAGCGGGTTCGTAAACCGACTTGGCCCATCGCAGCAAAAACACTTCTTTTTCGCTGACTTTGCCGCCCATGCCAATGGCCACGGCCGCGGGAATAAAGGTGAGTGAAAGCACAAAGGCGCCCAGCAAGGCGAAAATAACGGTGGCGGCCATGGGGGTGAACATTTTGCCTTCCACCCCCGTGAGAAACAGCACCGGCAAATAAACGGTGATGATGATGGCCTCGCCAAAGGCGGTGGCGGTTCGCACTTGTTTGGCGGCGTCAAAGGTGGTGTCCAAACGTTCGCGCAGGGTGAGCTTGCGGCCCAAGGTGTGTTGGTGTTCGGCCAGCCGTCGCACACAGTTTTCGACAATGATGACCGAGCCGTCGATGATGATGCCAAAATCAATGGCGCCCAAACTTAAAAGGTTGCCGCTGATTTTGCTTTGCACCATGCCCGTGGCGGTGAGCAACATGGCCAAGGGAATGGCCAAGGCGCAAATGAATGCGGCGCGAAGATTGCCCAAGAGAAAAAAGAGAACCACAATCACCAAAAGGGCGCCTTCGGCGAGGTTTTTCTTGATGGTTTTAATGGTTTTGTCGACCAATTTGGTGCGGTCAAGCACGGGCCGGGCCACAATGCCGTTTGGCAGGGTGCGATTGATTTCAACCAGTTTGGCGCCCACATCGGCGGCCACGGTGCGGCTGTTGCCGCCCACAAGCATGAGTGCAGTGCCAACGACGGCTTCTTTGCCGTTGAGGCTGGCGGATCCGTATCGCATTTCTTTGCCAATGACCACGTGGGCGACATCGCGCACATGCACGGGCGTGCCATTTGATTGGCCAATTACGATGGCGGCGATTTGAGCTTGATTTTTAAGCAAGCCGCCCACCCGCACTTGCAAGGCTTCGCCGTGTTGCTCGATGTATTTGGCGCCTTGGGCGGCATTGTTGTTTTCGAGGGCGCGGATTAAATCACCAAAGGTCAGGCCGTGGCTCACCAGTTTCATGGGGTCGGGTTCGACGGCGTACTGCTTGACGTAGCCGCCAATGGAATCGACACCGGCCACGTTGTCGACATGCCGAAGCTGGGGCGCGATGGTGAACTCTTGAAGGGTTCGCAAGTAGGCGGCTTTTTCAACTTGCGAGGCGAGTGTTTCGCCTTCGGGGGTGAGGTAGGTGCCGTTGGGTTGGGGGCCTGGCGCGGAAGCCGTGACGGTTTTTGCGGCAGGGTCAAACTCCACGGCATACATAAACACTTCGCCCAGTCCGGTGCTGATGGCGCCCATTTGTGGGTCGGCCCCCGGCGGCAAGCGGTCGCCCACGGCAGAGAGTCGCTCGAGCACTTGACCGCGGGCAAAATAAACGTCGGTGGCATCGGTGAAAATGGCGGTGACTTGGCTAAAACCGTTGCGGCTGATGGATCGGGTGTGTTCGAGTCCCTCGATGCCGGCCAAGGCGGTTTCGATGGGAAAGGTGATTTGTTTTTCAACTTGCTCGGGGCCCAGGGCCTCGTATTGCGTGTTGATTTGCACTTGGTTGTTGGTGATGTCGGGCACGGCATCAATGGGCAACTGGGTGAGTTGGTAGACACCCACTGCGGCGGCAAACAGGGTGAGAAGCACCACCAAAAAGCGGTGTTCGATGGAAAATTTGAGGATTTTTTCGAGCATGATCGGTTCTTTGGCAAAACGCTTGGAGGGGCGCTTGGGTCGGCGGGCAATCTTTGCGTGTGCGTGTGCGGATGAAGGGTGCGTGAACTTATTTAGTGTTCATGTTTGGCGCCTGCTTTGCCCAAATCGGCTTTGAGTAAAAAGCCGCCGGTGACCACCACCTGTTCGTGGGGTTTTAAGCCCTCAAGCACCGGCACAAAGTCGCCCACGGCGGGGCCAGCGGTGATGGCGCGGCGGGCAAAGGTGTTGGGTTCATCGGGCACGGTGACAAACACGCTGGCCGAGCCTTCGATGGTGAACACGGCCGATGTTGGCACGGCCAACACGGTGGCGGGGGTGCCCGTTGCGCGGGGCATGGGGCTTAAAACGGCATGGGCAAACATGCCTGCCCGCAGTTGGCCTTGGGGGTTGGCGATTTCAATCCGCAGTCGTGCGGTGCGCGATTGCGGATTCATTTGTGGATCGATGTAAGTCACTTGGCCGTCGATGGGCGCAAGGTCAAGGGCGGGAAATGTGACGGTGGCGGGTGACCCCACGCCCACGTTGCGCAATTGTGTTTCGGAAACATCGGCCAGCACCCACACGGTGGAGCGATCGGCCAGCACCATGAGGGCGTCATCGTCGGCGCTGACGTGTTCGCCGGGGGTTAAATTGCGGGCAATGACTTCGCCTGCAATGGGGGCGGTGATGCGATAAAGCGGATCGACCTTTTGGGTGTCGGCCAAGGTGGCAAGCTGGTCGTCGGTGATGGCATACAGGCGTAGGGCGTTGGCGGTGATGTCACGGTTGGACTCCGCAGCTTTGAGCGATTGTTCGGCCACGCGCATGGCGGCTTTGCGGGCTTGCACTTGGGTGAGGCTGATGCCTTGGGTTTCATCAAACAATTGCTCGGCGCGGTCGTAGGCATCCACGGCAATGTGAACGGCAGAGCTGGCGGCGTCCACGGTGTTAAGGCTGGCAAGGTATTGCGATTGCAAACGCCCCAGTTCGGGGCTTTGCACTTCAATGAGCACATCGCCCGCTTGCACCACGTCGCCCAATTTAGCGCGAAGGGCGGTGGCTTGACCCGACACCAAGGCGCTGACGTGGGCCATGGCCTCGCGATTGAAATCAACTTGGGCGGGCGCATTGACGCTGCCTGCCAAGGCGCGGTGCGTTACAGGGGCGACGGTGATGTTAAAGGCCGAGATGGCTTCTTGGGTGAGATGCACTTCATCGGTGTGGGTGTTTTCGTGGCCGTGGTCGTCGTGACCTTCGTGGTCGTCGTGGCTCTCGTGATCGTCATGACTTTCGGGAGCATCGTGAGCAGCATGATCTGCATGCGTCTCGTGATTGTTGTGATTGGCGTGTTCTTCATGCTCTTCATGCTTCGTATGCCCCGCATCATCGTCTTGTTGGGACGCGGTTGGGGTTGAAGTTGGAGTTGCCTTGCCATGATCGTGGCCATGGTGATCGTCATGCGCGGGCGCGGCAGGCGCGGCGGTGGCGGCTGAAAGGCACAAGACCGAGGCGGCGGCAATCAATCGCAAAGGAGAAAAGAACGTACTCATGGGAATCCAGGTGTTGGAATGTGAAAGGCGGTTGGGGGTGCCGTGTCGAAACAAACGAAAAATGTTGGTGGGGTGTTGCGTCATGGTGTTTTTTCGTGCGTAGGAATCTGAGGCATGGCTCCGCCTGTTGCGTGGCGAAGCTCGGCGGCAGCGGTTTGTTGTTGTTTGCGTGCCTCCACCCCTTGGCTTTGGGCGTCGAGTAAATCGCGTTCGGCTTGCAGAACGTCGGTCACGCTGACAAAGCCCGCTTGGTAGGCGGCTTTGGTTTGGTCGAGTCGCTGGGTTTGCAAAGGCAGCAGTTGGTCGTCGATGAGCTGCATGGCGGTGGCCGCGGCTTTTGCGGCGGCATAGGCTTGGCGCACTTCTTGCACGGCAATGCGGCGCAGGTTGAGTAGTTGGTGTTTTGCGGCCAAAAGGTCTGCGCGGGCTTGGGTTTTGGTTTCTTGGCCAAAATCAAAAAGAGGGATGGGGAAATCCAACGCTGGGCCCCAGGCGGTGTCGTCGTCTTGGGTTTCAGAATCAACGCCAATGTTTGTGCCGTTCCAAGGTTCCCATTTTGCAAGACGAACATGGGCCCCCAATGCGA
>JAZGFZ010000089.1:0-11026 GCA_036480015.1 Algisphaera sp.
ATTCTGTTTGACGAAGTTGAAAAAGCCCACCCCGAAGTGTTCGACCTCCTGCTTCAAGTGCTTGATGACGGCCGCCTCACCGACAGCCAAGGCCGCACGGTTAACTTTAAAAACACCGTGGTCATCATGACCAGCAACATTGGTAGCCGCCACTTGATCGACGATGCTGTGATGGGCCAAGGTGAACTCAGTGAAAGCACCCGCAATGCGGTCATGGCCGACTTACGCGCCCACTTTCGCCCTGAATTTTTAAACCGCGTTGACGACACCGTGATCTTTAAACCCTTAAGCCTCAGCGACATTTCGCAAATTGTGCGTTTGCTTATCACTGAATTACAAGAACGCCTTGCCGACCGTCGCATCACCATGACCCTCACCGATGCTGCGGTCACACACATTGCCGAAGCTGGCCATGACCCGGTCTATGGCGCCCGCCCACTTAAGCGCTATCTCCAACACCAAATCGAAACCCAACTTGGCCGCATGATCATCGCCGGTGAAATTCCCGACGGATCGTCGCTCACCATTGACCACAACCCCACAGAGGACCAGCTTGTCATCGATGTGGTGAAAAAACAAGAAGGGACTGAAGGGAAATAGTCGTAAGAATTCGCAAGGGACCGTTAGCAAGAGGCGAGCCCACTACCGAAGTCGCCCCAAACCCATGGCCTCACGCGCCGCGTTCACTTGTTCCAAAGCCTGCCGCTTATGGCGCAACAACTTCAGCAATTGCGAGGTACTCACGCCCAGTTGATCGCCCGCAGAAGGCACGTCATGGCCGTTGGCCTTCAACACGTCAAGCCCTTCAGCCAACAAGGTGGGAAAGTCCTCATGTCCAGGATTGACCGCGAGCCGACCTTGGCGTGAACGCGACTGCCAAAGGGCACTGGGGGTTTTGTTTTCATCTACCTCCCGCCGTACGGCCAAGGCCAGATTCACCCGCAGCCGAAACATCGCCACCTTTAGATTTTCTGCCTGACTACGCCGTTCACTTGCCTCGGCCATCACACCTGTATCGCGGTGCGTAAGCCGTACGGCGGTTTCCACTTTGTTGCGGTGCTGCCCCCCCGGCCCTCCCGACCGACGACGCGTGATTTCACACTGGCCGCGAAGTACATCGGCAGCCAAGTTAGCGGGGTGAGGATCATGGGGCATGGGTTAAATCCTAGTGCAGTGTCAAGCCTAATTTCTAGGGTAACGCGTTGAACTCGCTTGAGAATCCAGCCTACCGCGGGCGGAGCCCGCACCGTTTGCCCAAAAGGCTCAATCCCAGAATTAAGGCTTGGCGGTGCACTAGCCGCAGAACAAGCCGCATGCCCCACGCTGGAACAAGCCGCCGAGCCATGCGATACTAGCGCCATGGGCCCATGCCCCTCTTTTTTGCCCCCTTGGCCAACACGCACGTCGTGCGGTGCCCAAAACGCAAGCCGCGACCATGACCCAGCCGACTGAACCCTCCACGCCCCCCGCTGTGCCCCCCGCCACGCCCCCGCCGTCTAGGGGTGTCGACAAACTCGACACCTTCATGGCCGACAACCCGTGGAACCCACGGATGGTTCCTTTTTTTGCCTACATCGTGCTGCTTACGGTGTTGACATTTTTACCCGCGGCATTCGATTCACTTAAACCGTTGATTTATGTCGCCCAATGCTGCGTGGTGGTGGCCCTGCTTTGGCGTTACCGAAAATCAACCCCCGAGCTCACGGCAAGTTTTCACTGGATGGCCATTCCCACGGGGGTGGGTTTGTTGGTGGTGTGGGTGGTGTTGGGCTACGCCATGGGCGGCGAGTTGGGATGGCGATGGAACCAGCTCACCTCTGAAGGGGGCGATTGGCTCAATGCGTTTGGCCCTTATCCCTACGACGCACTGGATCAACAACCCAATCGCTTTGGCCCCACGCTTAATGCCGAAAACCAAACCGAGCCCCATGAACTGCAAACACTCATTCAAGACCATCCCCTCATGGGTTATCTGGGCTTGGTGTTGCGGCTTTTGGGCATGTCTTTGGTGGTGCCCTTTTTTGAAGAACTGTTCATTCGTTCAGGCATGTTGCGGGGCCTTCAACATCCCAAGGCAACCTTTCGTGGTCTTGCACAATTCGCCACTGATCTTCCGGTGATTGGCGAAGCCCTCGAACGCAGCGTGTGGGGCAAAAAACTGGCCAGCGCTCCGCCTGCCCTCACCACACAACTACGCGACACACCCGTGGGGAAAATCACGCTGTTTGCCGTGGTGGCATCCACCTTGGTGTTCATGCTTAGCCATGGCCTGCGCGATTGGCCCGGCTGCATTGCTTGCGGTGTGGTGTGGTGCGGCTTGGTGTGGTGGACCAACCGCCCACGTGCAAAACACAACGAAACATGGGCCTCCATCACCGAAACATCCAAAGGCCAAGGCCGCTATGGCCTGGGACCCGTAATTTGGTCGCACGGCATCACCAACGCACTGTTGTGGGGATACACCGTGGCATTTAATGATTGGCGTTTTTTGTAAGCCATGCAACCTCGCTTGTCGGGGAGAATTGCATGAGTGTCGTGTTACGCAACGCCCGTCATCACCTTGCGTAAATCACCTGTCAGCCGCAGGCCAAAACTGGCTGCAGGCACAGGATCTTCATGCCAACGGGCATGCAACTCAGCCAAGGCTTCTTGATCGCCCAAACGCTGAAGGCTCAATGCCAACAATTCAGCTGCCGGGCGGTAATTGCTGCAATCCTCCAACGCCGATCCAAATGCCATGGATGCTTCGGCAAAAAACTCAGCATTGCCTGCCACAAGCCCTGCGTTGTAATGAACCCCCGCAGCAGGCCCCAAGCGTTCAGCCAAGTCGCGGTAACCGGCAATGGCTTTGTCGGTTTTTCCAGAAATCGCATGGTAATTGGCCTTGCTTAGTCCACGGAAAGCCACGCTTTTGGCCTCACCCCCTCGGTACACCCGCACCAATTGCAACAATGCGGTGGGCACTCCCACCAGCGTCGGCAAATTACACAACAACATTTTGTACGCGGTACGCTTAAACGCAGCGTTACACGCATGAACACGGCGGCAACGCCATGGTTTCCACCCTGTGAACATGGGCACAAACAATTCCATGAAACCGCGCGACTGTGCGTACATGCGTGTTTGATCGCACAATGAAAATGCCGCTTCATCCACAGGGCCGCTTCCATTGGCCGTGTACACCGTGTCGCAATAGTCGCAGTAAATCTGAGGCGTCTCATCAAAACCCGTGAGATCAATCGTCGCCCGACAGTGTGGACATTCGGCGCTTCGGAAACTTTCACCCGCGCCAGCTTCTTCAAGACGGTGCCGGCGACCCGCCGTGCGGCGTGACGACGCGATTTCATTCAAACTCGAATGAATTGCGTCAATTGCCCCCGACGTCACATCAAAGGCCAAATGCGAAGCAAAACAGCCCACGGGGCGATCGGGGTTCAAATGAAGGATCAACCGGTCATGGCGACGCTGAACCTTCAGAATATGATCCACCGGGAGCATCTCACGATCCAACTGGAGCGTCTGGCCATCAAATTGACCTGTTTTTGAAATCAAGCCCATTTCATGGCCGCGACCGTTGATGTATTGAAAACGAAAACTCAAAGCAGGTGTCATAGAATCCATGAGGGATCCTTTCTGTTGTGAATCAAACAAGGGTGAATCAAAAAGCACGTCTCGGAAACACGACCGATCGTCACTTCAAGCTTCCAAATCAATTGGACACAAACCAAATACACACCGCCCAAGAACACCTTTCGATGCAAACCCCTACCGGTTGTGACGGCTGGGCGTTTTTCATGACATCCCGCAAGCCGTTTGGACAGGTTGCTAGAATTCATCTTCTTATGCCCATACCCTCCTCCCCACCGATCACCAACGCTTACATTGCTGCGGTTTTTCAACAGTTGGCCGACCTCACCGAACTCACCGGGGGCAACCGTTTCAAAATCATTGCCTTTCAAAAAGTGGTGCGCACCCTCGAAGATTTGCCCCAGCCCGTGGCCGACATGGATCGCCGACTGCTTTCTAAAATTCAAGGCATTGGCAGCGGCACCGCTGGCCGCATTGCCGAATTGCTCGACACCGGACGCCTCGCCGATTTAGACGCCTTGCTGGATGAAGTGCCCCATGGTCTTCTTGCGGTGATGGATGTTCCCGGCTTGGGCCCCAAAACCGTTGCTTTGTTATGGCGTGGCGCTAGCGTGACTTCTGTGGAAGACCTTAAAGCCAAAGCCGAATCGGGTGAACTTGAAACCCTTAAAGGTTTTGGCAAAAAAAAGAGCGCCAACATTTTAAAGAACCTGGCTTTCGCCGCCGCTTCAGGCGGACGCATTCGCATTGGCCGAGCGCATCAATTGGCCACCACGTTTATCCAACTGCTGGGTGAGCTTCCCGGGGTTGAAAAAGTGCAATACGCGGGCAGCCTTCGTCGCGGGCGCGAAACCATTGGCGATGTCGATCTGCTTTGCGCGGCCCTTCCCATCGCCGCATCGGCCATTTTTGACGCCTTTGTAAGCCATGCCCACGTGAGCGACGTGCTGCTGCGCGGCGACACCAAATGTTCGGTGCGCATGGGCGAAGGTGACACTGCATTGCAAGTCGATTTGCGTGTGGTGCATCCCGACAGCTTCGGAGCCGCGCTCATGTATTTCACCGGTAGCAAAGAACACAACGTTAAATTGCGTGAGCGAGCACAGGCCCAGAGCTTGTCACTTAACGAATACGGCCTCTGGAAAGAAACAGAGAAAGGCGCCAAAAAAAAACCCCTCGCCAGTGCAACCGAAGACGAGGTCTACAAAGCCTTGGGCTTGGCATGGGTGCCGCCTGAACTGCGCGAAGACCGTGGCGAGATTGCCTTGGCCGAAAAAAACAACCTGCCAGCATTGCTCACTTTGGCCGATGTGAAAGCCGAACTTCACAGCCACACCACCGCCTCAGACGGCAAATGGAGCATTGAAGAAAACGCCCGGGCCGCTGCCGCCCGTGGATTTCACACGGTGGCCATTACCGATCACAGCAAAGGCCAGGCCCAAGCCAACGGCTTAAGCAACGAACGCTTAGAGCAACACATCGTTGCCATTCATGCCGCGGCTCAAAAACTCAAAGGTGTCATTCGCGTGCTTGCCGGAAGCGAAGTCGACATTCTTGCCGATGGCAGCCTTGACTACCCCGATGAACTGCTGGCCCAACTCGACATCGTCGTCGCCTCGCCTCACGCCGCACTCACACAAGAACCTAAAAAAGCCACTGCCCGACTCATCAAAGCCATCGAAAACCCTTACGTCAGCATTATTGGCCACCCCACCGGCCGCATCGTCAACCGCCGTGAAGGTTTAAGTCCCGATCTTCCCGCCCTGTTTAAAGCCGCTGCAGAGCGTGGTGTTGCACTCGAAATCAACGCCAACCCCTACCGATTGGATTTGCGCGATTCGCACGCCCGCTTGTTCATTCACGAATACGGCGGGAAAATCGCCATCAACACCGATGCTCACGGCCTAGGCGACTTAGACCACTTGCAATTTGGTGTTTCCACCGCCCGCCGCGCCGGAGCCACCGCCCACGATGTGGTGAACTGCTTGGGCCTCGACGAACTTGCAAACTGGATTGCCAGCACACGACCGTGATGCAAATACAACGCAACGGCGTCTCTGGCGTGCCTTTCAAAAAAACACCATGGCCCCACGCGCGAGATGAAGCCGATTGTCTAAAATGCCTTCATGTCCCGCACGATTTTCCACATTGACATGGACGCGTTTTTCGCGTCCATCGCCGTGCTGGACGACCCCTCACTGCAGGGCAAGCCGCTGCTGATTGGCAACACGGGGCCGCGAAGCGTTGTGACCACTGCCTCTTACGAAGCCCGTGTTTTTGGCTGCCGGTCGGCAATGCCCATGAGCCAAGCCCTGCGGCAATGCCCGCATGCCATTGTCGTTAATGTCTCTGGCGAGCGCATTGGCGAATGTTCGCAAGCTTTTTTTAAAATCCTCGACGACTTCTCCCCGCAGGTTCAACCTCTTAGCGTCGACGAGGCCTTTCTCGACATGACCGGCACCGAACGATTGTTAGGGCCACCGGAAGTTGTCGCGCAAAGATTGAAAGATGCAATCTTTCAATCCCTTGGCTTGGTTGCGTCGGTGGGTGTTGCGCCCAACAAATTTCTTGCCAAGCTTGCTTCTGATCTCGAAAAACCCAACGGCCTCACGGTGATCCCACCTGCCCCTCAAAAGATCGACCGCATTCTTTTGCCTTTGCCTATTTCAAAAATCTGGGGCATCGGCCCCGCCACTCAAGCCAAGCTCAAAATCGATGGGATTCAAACCATTGCCGATTTGCGAAAGCTCTCCGAAGCCCAGCTTACTGAGCGTTTGGGTAACGCCGGCAGGCACTTTTTTCAACTTTGCCGTGGGCACGACGATCGCCCCGTTGTTTCTGATGCCACGGCCAAGTCCATTGGTCAAGAACAAACCTTTCGTGAAAACCTTGCCGACCCCAACGCCGTGCGTGCAGTCATACTTCATCAAGCCGAACAAGTGGGTTATCGCTTGCGACGACACAATCTGAACGCCAAGGGCCTCACCCTTAAAATTCGCTTTGGTGATTTTAAAACCATTACGCGATCAACCACCTTCGGCATGCCCACCCACACCACCGATGTGCTCTACCAAGGGGCCAAAACTCTTTTTAACACTTGGGCAGAAAGCCATTTTCGCACCGTTCGCCTTATCGGCGTGAGCGTCTACCCCCTCACCAAGGTCCAAGAGCAAGTTTCACTTTTTCTGGATCCAGAACACGAAAAACAAAAGAAACTTGACTCTGCCCTCGACCAAATCATCACCCGCTTTGGCAAACACGCCGTCCACCGTGGTGGTGGCCGCAATCTTCCCTCCCCCAAACCCATCGATTAACACCTGCTCGCATTCATGCCTTGCGATCGCTAGTCTTTCGTCTTCGATTTTGTGGGCGTTTCTGAAATCAAGGCATCGCGTTTGCCCATCATGCGGCG
Organism: Algisphaera sp.; assembly: GCA_036480015.1. Lineage (GTDB taxonomy): Bacteria > Planctomycetota > Phycisphaerae > Phycisphaerales > Phycisphaeraceae > Algisphaera. The sequence goes on from JAZGFZ010000089.1 coordinate 7,001, forward strand.
TAGCACGCCATTGCGTCCACCGGTGCCGTCGTAGCGGTCATAGGTGTACGGGCGTGGGGTTTCAAATAATTTTGCGCCACGGTTTTTTGCATGGCTGAGCCATGCACTGGGGTCATCATCGCCATCGTGATCTGCAATGAGTGTGAGCGAGTGTTGTGCAGCACGGGCCACGCCATAGTCGGCGTCTTCCAAGGCCTGCACCAGTGCGTCATACACATCACGGCGGGGGTATTGCCCCAAGGCCATCGCGATGGCGGTGCGCACGTCGGCATCTTCATCGTCCAAGGTGCGAATCAATTCGCCGGTTACAGAAGGATCATGAATGCGTTGCAAAACCACGGCGGCCACCCAGCGGGTGTAAGCCGTGTCGTGGGTTAAAAGTGTGGCCACGGTTTTTGCATCACCCTGCCCATCGCCCTGTTGACTGTGGCGTTCTAAGGCCAAGGCGCATGTGGCCGACACGGTGGCATCGGTTTGCGGGTCAAGCAACACGTCTTGATACAACTTGCGAGAGAGCGATTCCCCTCCCACAGGCGACGCGGCAAGGGCTTCCAGTGCCGCACTGCGTAAGTCGGGTGGCGTGGTGGGGGTAGAAGCAAGTTGTACCTGCCACTGCGTGGTGGTCATTCCCTCAGGTGGCGGCCCGGCATCTGCCAATGGATCAGGGCTTTGGCAGCCCCAAGTCATCAAGAGCAAAGGGGTCAAAACCGTAAAAATAGATTTCAGGGTGGCTTTTCGCATGACGCCGCAGTGTATCGTGAGCCTTGATGTCGCAACCTTTTCCCTCTGATCAAGACACAAGCCAAAGCACGAATCAGGCGTCCCGCCTGTGGACCGCTGCGCCGCGAGCGGCGCTGTTTATTAGCGCCGACCATGCCGCGTTGTTGGCTGCCGCTGTGGCCCAAGCGTGGCTCATGGTGTTTTTGGCCTTGGGTGTTGAGGCCCCCGCCCATCGCAATCCTGCGCTGGAGTCGCTGGGGTTGCCTTTGTCGCTTTTGGCCAGTGCGGGCGCGGCGTTGGGCTTGGCTGGATTTGCGGTGGCCTTACACGACGTGCTGGACCGTCGCCACGATCGCGTGGTGGCCACAAGTGACAAGGTGCGCCCCGTGGCATCGGGACAAGTTGCGCCACGGGCGGCGGCGGCGGCGGGTATTTATGCACTGCTGGGGGGGCTTCTGGCCGCAGGTTTTTTGGGGCCTGCATCGCTGCGTGTGGCGCTGGCCGTGGCCGCTGGCATTCTTTTTTATAACTTTGCAGGCCGGTTCATTCCTTCTATTGCCGTTTTGCTACCGGCTTTGCTTCACGCGTTGGCCATGGGCGTTCCCAATCCCAAGGCCGCTTTTCTTTGGCCGCTGGTACTCACCTTCACCCATGTGGCCGTCGCCCAGTGGTGGATCTGGCGTCGCGGACGAGGCATTCAAGGCAAGCCTGGCATTCACCTGCCTGCGGTGGGCATGGGCTGGGGTTTTTGGTGCTTGCTGCTGCTTTTCATCGCCGACCGTCGAAGCAACCTTGCAAGCTCCACGGCCAGCGCCATTGTCGGCCCCACCGGCGGAGCCTTGGTGGGGCCATCGGTGGCCTTGGCGGTGTTTGTCATCGTTGCGCTGCGTTTGCCCCAAGGATCAGCGCGATCCCTTCGCCCACTGGCCAATGCTTGGCTTGTGCTTTATGCCGGACTGTGGCTCTTGGCCTGCAATCAAATGCTGGGCGTGCTGGCGATGGCCCCTTTGCTCATCGTCGCCGCGGCCGCAGCCGCCCTCAACCGACGCACGCAAAGCCCTCTCTAAAACACTGTTTCCGACTCCTAAACATCCTTTTACCGCGTTTTTACCGCGTCTTAACCTTTTGCTCACAATCCGTTCTTAACGTTTTGGCAGTTTCGTTTTGCCCCCTTCCCTTAATGGAGATTGTTCCATGCCCTCCCTTCGCCCCATGCTCGCAGTTGCGGCCCTTGCCACAGCTCTCACCAGCTCTCTAACGGCCTCAGCCCAATCCATCGCCATCAGTGGTTCATCCACGGTCTATCCCATTTCGTCGGCTGTGGCTGAAGTGTTTACCGAAGACAGCGACGCCAACATCAAAGTTGAAAGTGTTGGCACCGGCGGAGGTTTCAAGGCTTTTGCCAAAGGTGAAATCGACATTTCCAACGCCTCGCGTCCCATCAAAATCAACGAACACAAGGCCCTTGTAAAAGCAGGCATCGACTACATCGAAGTGCCCGTGGCCTACGACGGGCTCACCATTGTGGTGAACAAAGCCAACCACTGGGCCGCCGAACTCAGCGTCGATCAACTTCGCCGTATCTTCATCGAAGATGGCGCCAGCAATTGGAGTGACGTTGATCCAAGCTTTCCTGCCGTGCCCCTTAAAATTTACGCCCCCGGTGAGGCATCGGGAACCTACGACTACTTCAAAGAAGTGATTTCAGGCGAAAAAAGCAAAGAGACCGGCCACTATGAACATGGCAATCTCCGCAGCGACATGTCCAAATCAGAAGACGACAACGTTTTGGTTAAAGGTGTAGCGGGTGAAACAGGCGCCATTGGTTTCTTTGGTGTTGCTTACTACGAAGAAAACAAAGACGCTCTCCACGCCGTCAAAATCATCAACCAAGACGGCGACGCCATCGCCCCCGACGCCGAGTCCATCGAAGACGGCAGCTACAACCCCTTTAGCCGCCCACTTTTCATCTATGTCAGCGCCAAAAGTTTGGCCCGGCCCGAGGTCGCAAGCTTTATGGATTTTTACTTTGACGAAGGCCCCGAGCTGGCCGAAGAAGTGGGCTATGTGTGCCTGCCCGACAGCGTGTACGACGTGGCCCAACGCAAAGTCGCCGAGCTTGAAACCGGCAGTGCGTTCCTCGATGACCAAGGCCACAAAATCTTAGGCTCGGTGGTTGATCTGTACCGTTAAAACAGCGTTTAGACGGCTCTAAAGCCACTTCACAGCAGATCCCCACCGGGTTAAACTGCTCGACAGAACATCATTCACGCAGGCTTGGCTCACACCGAGCCTGCGTCTTACTCAAAACGGCATCCGCCCTTTTCATCCCCGCCTCCCCGCCCTCCGGGACCTTTGCGTGACTGCTGCCACCTCTCAATCCAACCCCTTGCCTGGGCGCCCACGTTCGGTGCGCGTTCGAGTCATTCGCGAGCGAATCATCTTGGCCCTGCTGATTGCATGTGGCCTGTTCACCGTGCTCACCACCGCCGCCATCATTGCGGTGCTGGCCCGCGAAACCTTCAACTTTTTCGCCTTGCAAATGTCTGACATTCAAGGCCAATCCGTCAGCGTTTCACTCGCGGATTTCTTTGGCGATCTTCACTGGTCACCCATTGCCGAAGGCGACCGCCACTTCGGCATTTGGCCCCTCATTGCCGGCACAGCCCAAGTCACCGTGGTGGCCATGGCCTTTGCCCTGCCACTGGGCCTTACCACGGCCATTTGGCTAAGTGAATATGCCACACCGCGTATGCGCAGCATCGTTAAACCCGTGCTCGAAATCATCGCAGGCGTGCCCACCGTGGTCTTTGGTTTTTTTGCCCTCACCATCATCACCCCGCTTTTGCGTTTTGATTTCCTCCAAGTGACCGCCACGAACCCTGCCACAGGCCAAGCTCTTTTAAGTACCGACGGCAGCCCCATTTTGGTGCCGTGGAATCCCTTCGACGTAGGGGTTTACAACGCCTTGGCCGCAGGTTTGGCTGTGGGCATCATGACCCTGCCCATCGTCACCTCCATGTCCGAAGACGCCTTGCGGGCCGTGCCCCGAGCCCTGCGCGAAGGCGCCTATGGCTTAGGAAGCTCGCGGTTTGAAGTCGCCACCAAAATCGTGGTGCCCTCGGCACTGTCGGGCATCGTGGCTGCCTTTTTGCTTGCCATCTCCCGCACCGTGGGCGAAACCATGATCGTGGCCATGGCCGCAGGCTCACTGCCCCCCGCACTCGACCGCAACCTTGGCCGCGCCCTTCAACTCAACAACGACACCCAAACCATGACCGGCTACATGGTGCAAATTTTCTTAGG
>JAZGFZ010000090.1:0-10748 GCA_036480015.1 Algisphaera sp.
AAGCCATCGCGGCCAGCAATGACATTGCCCTGCAAACCGATTGGTTTCGCCTCACAACGTCAGATCACCTGTATTACCTTTGCACCAAAGGCAACGACGACGGAGCCGTTCACCAATATTTCAGCCCCTATGAATCACCCTACGACGCCTACGTCAACCTCATGAACGTTTTAAATGCGCTGCGAAAACGGGTGGGGCATGACAGCCAAGCAATTCTCCAAGACGCGTGAAACCACCTATTAAAACAGCCCGGCAGCCTTTTAATGGCTGCCGGGCTGTTTATAATGCCCGGAACAGGAGTCGAACCTGCAAGGAGTTTTACCTCCACCGCGACCTCAACGCGGCGCGTCTGCCAATTCCGCCATCCGGGCTTGGAATGGGCGTGGCAATATAGCAAATTCAGCTCCTTTGGGGGGAAAGAAGCCCAAAATCAATCCTCCTCAGCCCCGCTTTTGGCCTCTTGGCCCTTTGTCCATTACCCTTCTCCTCAGTGAACGCATCTCCCCCAACTGCCAGTCGTCCCAAAGTCGCCAAATTTGGTGGCACCTCCCTTGCTTCTGCCGCCCAGATGCAAAAGGTGCGCCGCATTGTTTTGGCCGATCCCACAAGGCGCATCATCGTGCCCTCAGCCCCAGGAAAACGCACGCCCGACGACCGTAAAATCACCGACCTGCTGTACCTCTGCCACGATGCAGCCCAACAAGGGTTAAGTTTCAATGAAGCCTTTGGCGTGGTGGCCGATCGTTTTCGCACGTTGGTTTCTGAGCTCAACATCACCTTAGACATCGACACCCTGCTCACCACAGCCCAAAAAGGCATCGCCGACGCCGCCTACAACGGCTTGGGCGCCGACTTTGCCGCCAGCCGAGGCGAATTCTTAAATGGTCACGTGCTGGCCACGTTGCTGGACTGCACCTTTGTCGATGCCGCAGAAGTGATCTTCTTTAAATCCAACGGGCAATTAGACGAAACCCAAACCCATGGGGCGCTTGTCGAAAAACTCGAAGGCACCCATCGCACCGTGGTCCCTGGCTTTTATGGCACCCACCCCGAGGGCCACATTCAAACCTTCAGCCGTGGCGGATCCGATGTCACCGGCGCCGTGGTGGCCCGTGCAATGAACGCATCGGTGTATGAAAACTGGACCGATGTTTCAGGCCTCTTGATGACCGACCCACGAATCGTCGACCACCCCGCAGTGATCGACAGCCTGACCTACCGCGAATTGCGCGAACTAAGCTACAGCGGCGCCACCGTGCTGCATGCCGAAGCCGTCTTTCCCGTTCGCGCCGCAGGCATCCCCGTCAACATTCGCAACACCAATGCCCCCGACCACCCCGGCACACAAATTGTAGACAGCCAAGACGCCGCCCCCACGGCCTATCCCATCACCGGCATTGCAGGCCGCAAAGACTTCACCGTCATCAACCTTGAAAAAGACCTCATGAATGAGGCCGTGGGCTATGTCGAACGTGTGCTGGGCGTGCTGCGACGGTCGGGCGTGTCCTTTGAACATGTGCCCTCGGGCATCGACACACTTTCCATTGTGGTGGCCGATGCGCAAGTGGCCGGCAAGCTTGATGGGCTAATCGAAGAAATTCGCCGCGAGGTCGACCCCGACGCCATTGATGTGGATCCGCATCTGGCACTCATCGCCACCGTGGGCCGCAACATGAAAACCCAACCGGGCATGGCCGCCACCTTGTTTTCCGCCTTGGCCCAAGCCAACGTCAACATTCGCATGATTGACCAAGGATCAGGTGAACTCAACATCATTGTGGGCGTCAACGTGGCCGACTACGAAACAGCCGTTCGCGCCATTTACGCCGCCTTTGTTCACTAACCTGCAAAGCTCGTAACCATTCACGGCTTTCGAGCCCTTTCTGTCCTGAACGTTAGGCTCTCGCCCAAACAGCAGAAAACGAAAGATGAACCGCCAAGTTGCCAAGAATGCCAAGGAAGACAGGCAGGAAAATGAGACGCTTTTCAAAGAGCGTTTCTCAATCGCCTTGACTTGATTTTCGCACGCATGCCAAGGCGAAAAAACGTTTTGTTTTTCTTTTTTGCCTTCCTTCGCTCCCTCACTTGCCCCCTTGGCGGTTAAAACTCCTTCGCGTTACTCCACAGACATCCTCCTGAAAACCTGTGAACGGCCACCAAACCTCCACGTATTGAATCAGACAAAACCCTCCTCTCTTTGCGTGAAACACCATGAACATTCCTGCATCAAGCCCCAAAGTGGTTCTCGTCACTGGCGCAGGCGGCGGCGTGGGACACGCCACCGCGTTACTCATGGCCCAAGCAGGTTATGCCGTGGTGCTGGTGGGGCGCACCAAATCCACACTCGATGCTGTCGCCTCTGATATAGCGCAACAACACCCCCACGCCATCACCCTTGTTCATGTGGCCGATGTCACCCAGTCATCCCAAGTGGATGGCCTTGTTGCAACAACAATCAACACCTTCGGACGCATCGACGCCTTGGCCAACTGCGCAGGATCCGCCCCCCTGCAAGCCATTGACGCCATGACCGACGACATCATTGACGCCGCCCTTTCGGTCAACCTCAAATCAGTTCTTTATCTCACCCGCGCCGTATGGCCCGCCTTCAAAAAACAAAAAACAGGCGCCATTTGCAACGTCAGCTCCATGGCCTCGGTCGATCCCTTCACGGGGTTCAACGTGTACGCCGCAGCCAAAGCCGGCGTCAACGTGTTTACCAAAGCCACCGCCGATGAAGGCGGTCAATTCAACATCATCGCAGCCGCCGTGGCCCCAGGCGCCGTCGAAACCCCCATGCTGCGCCAGCATTTTTCTCAAGACCTCATCTCCACAGATCAAACCCTCCCCCCACTTGCCGTGGCCACCGTCATTCGCGATGTCCTAACAAGAACACGACCCGTTGAACCCGGCCAAACGATCTTCCTACCCAGCCCATAGCCCACCTGCTGCTCGCGTCAAACCCATTTAGATAACCCGTTCACGGTTTTTGTTGCTGTATACACGGCACTATTCACGCGTAACATTCCAAGGCAAAGTACGGAGATGTGAAAGGGCTGAGGGATTGAGGGGCTCAGGAGCTGAGTGAAAGACAGAAAAAAAAGGCAAGTGGCCCGTTCATTCCCACGCTCGCCTTCCATCATTTCCACGTCTCCTCTCCATCATTCCCGCATCTCCCTCCGTCATTCTCGCGAAGGCGGGAATCTAGCCTCACACCAACGAAAATTCTAGGAAAATTCTAGGGCCTGGCACCCAAAGACATGCTTGCCTCAACAGAAAAAACAATTATCCGCAGATTGCGCAGATTTACGCAGATAAAAAAAGACAGATGACCAAACGGCTTCCTTGACATCAAAGGGTTCTCGATGATTTTTTTAACCACGAAACACACGAAAGACACGAAAGAAAACCAAAGCAAATTTTTCATGTGTTTCGTGTATTTCGTGTATTTCGTGGTCATTCAAAAATTGCGCACCCGAGAAATCGCAGGCCACCCCCGCGTCCCTCTTCTCCTGCCTTTCTTGGCGTCTTGGCGTAAAATCCTCAAATCAACCCAAAGGGAAAACCTCAGGGCTTGGCACCCAAAAACGCGCATCAATGCTCGGCGTTTGCCAACGCCCGATCGATTTTGCTAACGGTCCCAGCTTGTGGCCGATGTTTTCCGGTTTCGATGCGGCTAATGGTTTCAACCGCCAGTCCCGTGGCATTTGCCAAATCTTGCTGAGTCCACCCCAAGGCCAAACGATCCACAATAATACTGCGGGCCATCGACGCACTGGCAAATGCGCTGGCAGAAGTACGGCCCTTCTTGTCGGCCTTGGGTAGCGCAGGAAGTTTCACACCTGCAGCACGGGCGATGGCAGCTTGGTATTCATCTTTGGGAACCACCAAATATTTTTTGTTGTCAAGGTCCAATGTTGCGGGGAAAAACATCACTATCTCCTAATCAGCGTAAACGTCTCGGCGGTGGGCCACGCGGACCACCTCAATCAAAGTGTCTTTCTCCGCAAGGCGAAAGATCACGCGGTAATCGCCCGTGCGAATGCGCACATATCCCTTCCAATCGGCGGCGAGCCACTTGGCGCCGCTAACTTCAGGCCATTTTTCAAGACGAACAAAGACAGCCGCAACACGACCTTGAACCTTCAAGGGAAGGCTCGAAAAATCTTTTCGCGCATCGCCAAGAAGAAAAACATCCATGCAACAAGTATGACAAACAGACAAACTTTGTCAAGTTGCGAATTGCAAACGCGACAGCCCTCAATTCACCCGCAACACGGTCACCACCCCCACCTACGACCCGAATAAATTCCAGAGATTCAGAGAGGGAAACCTCAGAAAACCCTAGGGCCTGACACCCAAAGACATGCTCTCCTCAACAGAAAAGGCAGTTGTCCGCAGATTGCGCAGATTTACGCAGATGAAAAAAGACAGATAGCCAAACGGCTTCCCTGATATCAAATGGTTCTCGTTTTTTTAACCACGAAACACACGAACTACACGAAAGAAAACCAAAGCAGGTATTTCGTGTGTTTCTTGGTCATTCAGAAATTACGCACCCGAGAAACCTCAGGGCCACCCCCTCTTCTCCTGCCTTTCTTGGCGTCTTGGCGTAAAATCCTCAAATCAATCCAAGCCCCACCGCCACCAACATTTTCTGAAACGAACGTGTTATGCCGCCCGTCGAAGCTTTGTCGCGCCGCAATCGGCTCGCACCGTTGCAACACGTTCATACACGTCGTCCCAACGACGCTGCACATCGACCTTGCTGGACACCGCGCCCAGTGCGTGTAGCGGCATCAATCGCACTGATGTTGCCCGCACCGCGGCCCCGTGCGGCGGGGCTGCATCCACAGGTTTAAGCGACGGCATGGCTTTTTTGCTTTGTTCCTCTACACCAAACGCTTGCGTGGCCACATGCCATGCCTCGGCTCCAAGGCATACCACTTGTTGCAAGTTGGGCATGTGCTGAAGCACAAAACCACTTAACACCTGAGCGCCATAGGTGAGCGTCTCTTCTTTTTTCGGTAGGGCGCCCGTTACCCGCACACCCTTGCGACACAAACCCGCGGTGGCATCGCCGTATAGCAATCCGCATTCGCGGGCCCAGATGGCTTGATTCAAACCGCCTGCCAACACACGCTGTTTTAACAGCTCGGTTTTCTTTTCACCCCGGGCATGGCAAAACGCTGGACGTTTGCGATTTTCAATGTGTTGGGTCACCGTCGCCACGGTGCCATGCACACGCCCCAGCACCAACGTGTCGCCCAACCAATCGCCGTAAAGATCTTCCGACCCATACAAATTGGGCTCATGTGGAAGCAACTCATAAATGTTGCGGTAACCCTCGAGCGTAAAATCCCGGATCCACTGTGGAATTTTAGGGGTCGAGCGGGCGTCGTGGTCAACAGCTTGGGTTGCGTTCAAACTCATCGTTTTTCTCACAAGGGGCACAACAGGCCAGACCCCGGAGCGCCGGGTGGCCATTGCCATTGCATCGACCAACCTTTGGCCAATCATCACGTTAACCCACCTTTCGCCCCGCACGCCCCAACACCCCACACCTTACAACCCCACCTTTTCACACCGCAACGACTTTCAAGCCCTCTTTTTGAAGCACACGCACCTGATCACGCCCTTGGGGCGCATCGTCGGTAATCAAACGGTCAATGCGTCCCAATCCACCAATGCGGCACATGGCCCGCTGGCCAAGTTTGCTGTGATCCGCCAGCACCACCGCGCGATCCGATTGCGCAATCATTTTTCGCTCGGTTTCCACAACCGTTTCAGACGTGTTGTAAAGCCCCGCCACGCCAATACCCCCCACCGACAAAAACGCCCAATCGGCATGGTAAAAATCAAGGCTGTGAAGTGTGCCCGGCCCGGCCAGCAAACCAAACTCGGCGTGAATCAAACCCCCCGTGAGATAAACCTCCCATGCGTTGTCGGCCGTGTTTGCATCGGCCAAATAAGCGGCAATACGAAGCGAATTGGTGATGATGCGCAGCGGCACCGCAGGCAAATGCAAACACAAATGAAACGTCGTGGTGCCGCCATCCACAAACACCACATCGCCATGCCGAAGCAAATCCGCCGCCTCGCGGGCAATGGCGTTTTTCGCATCGGAGTGCTGGGCCTGCCGCATGGCAAACGGCAAATTCCCCTCTCGCCGCACCCCGCGAACCCCGCCGCGAATCCGCTCGACGGCCCCCGCCGACGCCATCTCGGCAAAATCACGCCGAATCGTCGCCGCGCTGGCTCCGGTAATCTCCATCGCCCGGCGCAAGCTAATCGTGCCTTTTAAGGCTGCCACGCGAAGCATCTGCTCATGTCGTTCCCAGTGATTCAAGGCAAAAAACTCCTTTTCAATCAAAATCAATCATAAAAATGCGTCATTTTTAATCATAAAACAATCATATCGGCTGTTCCCTCTGCCGTCTGGATACCATAATGACCTCATGTTGAACCTTAAACTTGGCGTTAAATCTGACCCCGTTTCCTACCGCTACAGCTACCCATGGCTGTTTAAACTCATGGCCCAAGAGGGTGTGACCCACCTGCAACTGGGCACCTTCGTAGAGCTGTATCACTTGCCTGACGAAAGCTTTACAACGCTTCGCAAGCAAGCCGCCGACCACGGCATCACCATCGACAGCCTCTTTACCGCCCACCGAGAACTCGGCGGATTCTTCCAAACCGATCCCACTTGGGCACAAGTGGCCCGCAAAAACTACGAGCGACTCATCGAAGTCGGCGCCCTGATTGGCGCCAAGGCCGTGGGCACCAACCCCGGCGCCGTCATGCGTGACCGCATGGACACCAAGGCCCAAGGCCTGCGCTGCTACATCGATCACATGAAAGAGCTTATGGGCTTTGCCCACCAGCGCGGCATCGACTGGCTCACCATTGAGCCCATGTCGTGTCTTGCCGAGCCGCCCACGATTCCTGATGAAATTCGAACCATGGGCGACGAGCTCACCGCGTATCACCGCGACAACCCCAAAACAACCTCCGCCATTGGCTACTGCGCCGACATCTCCCATGGCTACCTCGACGCCAACGGCAAACTCGGCTTCGACCACATCGCCCTGTTTGAGGCCGCTCTTCCGTACATGTACGAAGTGCACCTCAAAAACACCGACGCCAAATACCACTCGACCTTTGGCTTTCAAACCGCCGACCTTGATCGCGGCGTGGTGGACTTGGCCCAATTCAGCCAACTGCTTCACCAACAAGCCGACCAATTGCCGGTTGATGAATTGATCTGCTATTTGGAAATCGGCGGCCCCAAACTTGGCCGCGACTACAGCGACGTGCAGCTCGAAGCACAACTTCGCGACTCATTGCAATACATCAAGCAGCACTTTTTAGAAACGCCTGCCGAAACAACGTCCAACGCACCAGCCGCGTCGGCCGTTGCGTCAATCACCACCACATCCAACACCGCCAACCTCACCCTGCCTGACGGTTTTGAAGTGGGCCCTTCGATGATGTGTGTCGACCAACTCAACTTCGGCGCCGAGCTTAAACGTGTTGAAGCACTGGGTGTGGGCTACTTGCACCTGGACATCATGGACGGCCACTTTGTGCCCAACCTGCACATGGGCATGGGTGTCATTCAAGCGTTGCGTAGTCAAACCCAGCTTCCACTCGACGTTCACCTCATGGTCACCAATCCCGACTTGTACATCGACATGATGCAAGGCTGGGGCATCGACCGCGTCACCGTGCATGTTGAAACCTGCACCCACCTCGACGGCACCCTTGGCCGCATTCGCGACATGGGCGCCAAAGCTGGCGTGGCCATCAACCCCGCCACGCCGCTCGAAGTCCTCGACTATCTCTACGAGCGCATCGATTACGTCATGCTCATGACCGTGAATCCTGGTTTTGCAGGGCAAAAACTCACCCCCGCATCACTGCGCAAAATCGCCGACTGCCGCCAACGTCTCGACGCCGCAGGCCGAGCCGATGCGCCCATTCAAGTGGATGGCAACGTGAGTTTTGAAAACATCCCCAACATGGTGGCCGCCGGTGCCGACAGCCTTGTGGCCGGCACCAGCAGCGTGTTCCACAAAAGCGACACTTGGCCCGCCAACCTGGCCCGCATGACCCAAGCCGCCAGCGAAGGCTTCGCCCGCCGTGCACCCCGCACCCCTGCCTCTTCCTAAAGGAACTTCATGAGCACCTCCCCCACCATGCCCGCCGTGGTGCTTCACGGCATCTCCGACCTGCGCTACGAACAACTGCCCATCCCCGCCCTGCGCCCCGGCACCGTGCGTGTGAAAATCGCCCACTGCGGGGTTTGCGGATCCGACATGCCGCGTTGTTTTTCCAAAGGTACCTACAACTTTCCCACCGTGTGCGGCCATGAGTTTTCTGGCACCGTCGAAGCCCTCGCCGACGACGTCACCGACTACGCCCTAGGCGACCGCGTGGTGGTCTTCCCGCTTCTTTGGAACGACGACCACCCCGCCTGCGAGCAAGGGCAGTACGCCCAATCCGATGGCTACGACTACCTCGGCTCGCGCAGCGACGGCGGCTTTGCCGAATTTGTCATCGCGCCCACACGCAACCTCATTCGCGTGCCCGACAACGTGCCGCTCGACGTTGCCGCCATGACCGAACCCGCCGCCGTCGCGCTCCACGCCGCACGCCGGGCCGAAGTGCGACTCGGCGACGTGTGCGCCGTCATCGGCCTGGGCCCCATTGGCCTCATGCTCGCCCAATGGCTTCGCGCCATGGGCGCCTCGCGCGTGCATTTGTTTGATGTCGTGCCCGATCGACTCGACCTGGCCAAATCGCTGGGCTTCACCGATGTTCACGACAGCAAAACCGCCGATCCTGCCAAAGTGCTGCACGACAGCACCGGCAATCGCGGCGCCCACGTGGTGTTTGAAGCCGCCGGCGTGCCCGCCACCATGCTCGCCGCACTGGCCTCGGTGCGTCGCGCTGGCCGCGTCGTTCTGCTGGGCAATCCTTCGGCCGACGTCACCCTGCCCGCCACGCTGCTCTCACAAATCATGCGGCGTGAAGCCCAATTGCTCGGCACGTGGAACTCGATATACAGCGTGCACGGCGACGACGACGACTGGCGAGCCACCCTCGACGCCATGTCTTCAGGCACCTTGGACCTCGCACCACTCATCACCCACCGCGTCCCGCTGACCAAAGGCATCGACGCCCTTGAAATGATGCGCGACCGAAAAGGCTTTTTCGTAAAAGTTCTTCTTCACCCCGACGCGTAAGCACTCGCCGCCCGAAGCCCAAACGCTTCGACAACGACACGCGACAACACAAACCTCCTGCCTAAACCCTAGGCCCCAAACCCAATCCCCCAAAGAGAACCCACACGTGGCCGAACAACAAAACCTCATTTACACCCTCGACAAACCCGGCGGCACCTTCACCGCCCACCACGAGCCCATGCCCGAACCAGGCCCAGGTGAAATTCGCGTGCGCACCCTACGCACCTCGGTGTGTCAATCCGATGTCGTCATCTGCGAACGCGGCCTACCGCGCATTAAGTCATGGCCCGCCATCGTGCTGCACGAAGTCAGTGCCGAAGTCGACAAAGTCGGCCCCGGCGTCACCAAATTTTCCCCCGGCGACTTGGTGGGCCTAGGCTGCGACATTCCTTGCGGTGACCGTGCGTGTATCTACTGCGGCGATCAAGGCACCGGCGACTGGACCAGTTGCCCCAACACCCAAGCCACCGGCCACGAATTCGCGGGCTTTGCCCGCAGCCATGCCGTGTTACCCGACTGGTTTGTCGACTTGGGCCCCATTGTCAAGTTCCCCAAAGGTTTCAGTGCCGATCATGCCTGCCAGCTTGAACCCCTCGCTTGCGGCCTCGAAGGCATGACACGCGTCAACCACTGCATCGAAAATCGCGTGGTCGTACTCATCGGCGCCGGCTCTCAAAGTTGCTACGCCCTGCAATGCGCCTTGGCCATGAACGCCCGCAAAGTCATCCTCGTCAACCGAGGCCCCGAACGCCTCGAACGCGTCATGCGCGACTTTGGCGACGAGCGCGTGGTTGGCTTGGCATGGGACGACAACGTGGTCGAAAACGTGCTCGCCGAATGCAAGCCCTTCAACGAACCCCACTTCATCATGGTCAACGCCCCCGCCCGCCCCGCCTACGAACTGGCCGTCAAGCTGGTAGGCTACGGCACCGTGCTCGATGGCCACGCAGGCGTTAAAGGTGCCGACGGCAAACCCGCCATCATGCACTCCATCGACCTCAACAACGACATTCACTACAAACTGCAGTGCTACCAAGCCACCCACGGCTCAAGCATGCGTGGCATCACCTTGGCTCAAAAAATGCTCGCCGAAGGCAAGCTCCCCAACATCGATCGCATGACCTACGACTCCGAGCGATTCCAGCACCCCCAAATCGCCCAAGCCATCCAACGCGCCGCCGATTCCGACAGCCTCAAAATCATTATTGAGTGGGACAACTAAAACACGCTTTCCAAACCAAACGGCCTTTCGCCGTTGTTCATCTAAAAAGCCGATCCGCGACCGTGTGCAAACACGTCGCGGATCGGCTTTTTTAAATAACCATCCCCACCCCTTGCGATTTTCCGTAGCCATTTACATCTTTTTTGGCCACCATGGCCAACACTCCCCTACCGCCATTCCCGCATGCGCGGGAATGACGGAAGGCGGCAATCGTTTACGGGTTTTCCTTTGCGGCGTTCGCCGTCTTTAGTATGCCGCAACCTTACGGATCAACCGCA
>JAZGFZ010000091.1:0-3100 GCA_036480015.1 Algisphaera sp.
AGGCGTTTGGATAAATCGGAGACTGATCGAAAAGACTAAGAAGCCGTCGGGCTTATTCCCTGTCTTTCTTGGCGTCTGAAAAGGAGAGATGCGGCAAAAGCAAGCGCATCTATTCCGTCGCTCATGCTCCGCGACGGCTCTGCGTCTTGGCGTAAAGCTTCTTCGCGATACATCCTCGAACAAAAACCGTGAACTGTTACAAATTTTCTTCACGTTATCCACAGACACCTCTTGGAAGCCGTGAACGGTGAACGAAACAACATCCCATACAAAAAAAGCGATTTGCCGCCTTTCGGCGACAAATCGCAAAGTGTTTTTTAGGCACGCGTTTTCATGTCACGCTTTTATGCACGACGACGACGCAGCAAAGCAAGACCGCCCGCACTCAAAAGTACAAGCGATGCAGGTTCAGGCACTGCAGCAACTTCAACACTGGCAACGGTGACCGAAACGATGCCATCGCCGTTGTAGCCTTCAATGGACATTTCTTGAATACCCGCACCAAGGGTGGCGTTAACGATGCCATCGCCGCCATCGCTCGATGTTCGAACAAAACTGGTCAGTGAGCCCAAATCCAATGTGGTGAACGTGGTTGCATTGAGCAAAGTTGTGTCGACATCGTATTCGAAGTTGTCGGATCCTCCGGCATCAATATCCGTTAAGCGAATGCTGAAGCTAGTCGAAAGATTGCCTGCATTAAGCTTGGCAGTCACAAAAACATGGTCGGCTACATCGGCTGCCACGCCTCCGCCAGCAATCCAATCGCCTTGACCGCCTTGACCGTCAACGGCTGACGAAATGACAAGGCCGTCGGCTCCGGGGGTGGCGACCCAATCGCCATATTCCCAGCCTGCATCAACACTGCCGGTGTAGTCAACGATTAAAGCGGACGCGGATGAATGAATGCCCGCTGTGAGCGAAAGAGCTGCTGCAGAAGCGACAAACGAGTGACGAGACAAAAACATGATGGAATCCTCCAGTAAAAGAAAAGAGCTGAGCTAAAGAGTGTGCGACAAGAGAGTGATTTGCGAAACGATGCGAAGCGATGCGATGAAAAACAAAAGGGGCACGCCCTTCAAAAAGGGCCTTAAACAACGTCCACCATGCTGAAAAATGATTTAATCACTGTGTGAACTAATAATTAGTTGTACACGCTTGAACCCTCCGAGTCAACCTTTTAAGAGGGAAACCCAGAAAAACGTGTCACCAAGAAACGATCCGCGATCCTTCCTAAGTTCACAATACATTCATCAAGCAAGACTTACGCTTTGAAGTTCAGGCGGCTAAATGTATCTAATGGAACAGTTCTGAAATAACAGCCTTCTTTTTGTCACCGTTCCCGTATTTGCCCGACATGGCCGGCACCTCCTCCGTCATTCCCGACGACTCCTTCGTCATTCCCGCGTAGGCGGGAACTCAGAACTGTGCGCGTAGGCGGGAACTCAGAGCTGTACGCGTAGGCGGGAACCCATGGCTGTACGCGTAGGCAGGAAGCCAGATTTGTACGCGCAAGCGGGAATCGAGGTTTGCACGCTGGATCCCCGCCTGCGCGGGGATGACGGGAAGGCGGGAGTGACGGAAGGGCGGCGGGAATGACGGAGTCGCAGTCGTTGGATGCTTTTTAGAACAGGCCGTGGGTCGGTCTTTGGGTGTTGTCGCGATGGCGGCTTGTGTCGCCCTTCGCTTTACCTGCAACGAATGTGAATCATGGGTTGGTGACGTTGATTTTTGGGCACGAACGCTTGAGGGGGCAGGTGCTGCATTGGGGACGTTGGGCTTTGCACACGGCGCGGCCGTGGGCGATGAGGAGGTGGGCTAGCGTGGTCCAGGTGTGTTGGGGAAAGCGGGCGATGAGGTCGGGTTCTATTTTTTTGGCGTTTTTGCTGTCGTGCTGGGTGAGGCCTAGTCGCACGGAGAGGCGGCCGATGTGGGTGTCGACGACCATGCCTTGGTTGATGTTGTAGGCGTTGCCAAGAACGACGTTGGCGGTTTTGCGGGCGGCGCCGGGCAGGCGGGTGATGTCGTGAATGGTTTGAGGCACTTGGCTGTCAAAATCGCTCACGAGAAGCTGTGATGAGGCGAGAAGGTTTTTGGCTTTGTTGCGATAGAAGCCGCAGGTTTTGACCAGTCGCTCAAGGTCGGCGACGGGGGCTTGGGCCATGGCGTGGGCGTCGGGGTAGGCCGCGAAGAGGGCGGGGGTGGCTTTGTTGACGGCTTCGTCGGTGCATTGGGCTGAGAGAATGGTGGCGATGAGCAGTTGAAAAGGGCTTCTGTAGTGCAGGGCGCAGTGGGCGTTGGGGTAGAGCCCTTGGAGCTTGGCGTAAAGCCGACGGGCGCGGGCGCGTTCATTGGCGGGCACGGTGGGAAGGCGCAGTGGGGTGGCGGGCATGGTGTGATTTTAGAGAAACGGACCGCAATCGACGTTTGTTGTTTTAGCTTGGTGTGCTGGGCGGGTGCAGAAGTTGAAGTGTGAGGGTGAGTTCGGCGGCGGCCTCGGTGTCTTCGAGGGTGGAGAGGACTTGGTTGAGGCTGGAGCCGGTGGCGAAGACGCCGTGTTCTGGCAGGACGATGACGGCGTAGGATTTGATGGCGGCAAGGAGGGCTTTTTCGTCGTTGCCGTCGATGATGGGGACAGGGGCATGGCCGCGCAGTTTGATACCGTTGGCTTTGGCGGCTTGGGCGTGGGCGGCAAAGGCGAGTAATTTGGGGGGAAAGGCCAGGGCGGTGGCGCGGATGTCGCGGCCGCGACCGGTGCCGATGTCTTCGGCGGTTTGTCGCAGGCCATGATTCAGGGCGATGTGATGGGGTGCCCACATGAGCGGGGCGGTGTTTCGGCCGCCATTTTGGTCGATGCCTTGAAGGTCGACGGTGACCAAGTCGTCGGGTTGAAGGGTGGCTTTGCGGCGCGATTGCGGGGTGACCAAGTAGCGGCGGCGGTGAAGTTCGGCGGTGAGGGTGCCGTGGCCACCTGAGACGAGGCCACGTTGCCACAGTTGGTGGGCAGCGCTGCAGAGTTGGTCGCGGAGATCGGTTTCGTCGGTTTCCATGCTGGGGGGGTGTCCTTCTCTGAGGGTGGGTTAGGTGGGGGGGGCGGGGGTCC
>JAZGFZ010000092.1:0-11426 GCA_036480015.1 Algisphaera sp.
GTGGTGGGTTTGCCCGCCACGGGCTTTATGTTTGAAAAAGGCAACCCCTTGGGTTATTGCGAAGTGCGTGTGGAAGCGGGTGTGTTAGAAGTCACACGCCGCCGCGTGGTGACAGGTGATGTCGGCGAGGGTAAGGGTGAGGGCGACACCCTGCGGTTGGTGTTGCGGGTTTGAAGCGTCAAGACAAACACGAAGAGACGAAGGCTCAAAGACACGAAGGAGAGGGGGTGTCGCGGAGAAGCTTTACGCCAAGACGCCAAGACGCCAAGAAAGGCAGGGAATGAAATCGAATGATTTCTTGGTTTTTAGATCACCTGTGATCCTCCGTCATCCCCGCCTTCGCGCACCAACCTAGGTTTCCGCCTTCGCGGAAATGACTAAAAACAGAAGCCAAGCGGGCTTGCCTCTTGCTAACTGCTACTCGCTAATTCCTAACCGCTATTCCCTAACTGCCTTTTCACTCACCTTCCCACCCCCTTCACGCCTTCGCCTTAAAAACACCTGCCGAGGGATAGCGCTGGCCCAAGGCTTGAATGGGGTCGAGCTTCATCCAGTTTTCGAGGAGGTCGGTGTAGACGCTTCGGAAGTCGATGTGGTGGATGAGGTCGCCGTCGTTGAGTTGGGTGAGTGAGGGGTGTTTGCCGATGAGGCCGGGTTGGATGGCGTCGCCGAAAACAAAGCAGGGGCCTGCGCAGCCGTGATCGGTGCCGCCCGAGGCGTTTTGTTGCACGCGGCGGCCAAACTCACTGAAGGCCAAGCTGACCACGCGGTTGCGGTTGCCGGTGGCGTCGAGTTCGTTGTAAAAGGCTTGCATGGCAAGGCCAAATTGTTTCATAAGGCTTTGATGTTTGCCTTTTTGGCCTGCGTGGGTGTCGAAGCCGCCCATGGTGACGTAGTAGACGCGGGTGGGAAGCTCGGCGCGGATCATGCGGGCGACCATTTTGAGTTGGTTGGCAAGGGTGCTTTTGGGCCATGGGGTGTTGCTTTCACCGGCCACGGCTTGGCGCACTTTTTGGGAGGCCACTTGGGCGTCAAGGGCGGTGCGGTTGATAAAGGCAAGGGGGTCTTGGGCGGTTTCGGGGGGGGCGTGATGCACGGCGTCGTAGGTGTCATTGACAGACTCTGCAAGATCACGACCGGCATAGCGAAACAGGTAGGCGTGCTCGAAGTTCACCGGTTGGATGTGCTTGCCCAAGGTGGCCAAGGGTGCGGCGTTGCCAATGGAGATGCAGTCGAGGCCGCTTTGGGCGGGATCGTATGTGGGGTCAAGGGCTTGGCCAATCCAGCCGTGATTGTTTCGACCTGAGGGGTCGGCGGAGTTCCAAATGTCCATGGACGTAAAGTGCGAACGGTTGGGGTTGGGATAGCCCACGCCTTGAACAATGCCTGCCAAGCCTTCTTGAACGAGTTCTTGCAAGGGGCCCAGTTCAGGATGCAAGCCGATGCCATCGATACCGGGAAGATCGAGCACTTGCTGGGTGGTGAGGCCCAATTGGGGGCGTGCGTGGTGGTAGGCGTCGTCGGCCACGGGCACCACGGTGTTGAGGCCATCGTTGCCGCCTGAGAGTTGCACGACCACAAGCACGCGGCCATCCACACTGCCGGGTGTGCTGGAAAGTCGCATGGTGGTGTCTTGGGCCAGTGCGTCGCCGGCGTGCATGAGAAAGGCCGGCACGGTGGCGGCGGCGGACATCAGGCTCAAACTGTGAGAGAGAAAACGTCTGCGGGTGAAGCCGCCTTGGGCATACAACGCTTGGGCGGGGGTGTCGCAAGAGAGGGGGTGGTGGTGTTTGCACATGGGTGAAAAGCCTCTTTAACAAAGTTGGTATTCGGGGGTGGCGGTCAAGGCTGCGATGAAATGACTGAGCGGCTCGTCGTGCAGGCCATCGGCCAAGAGTGTTTGAGCCAGTGCGTGCAAGGGCGCGCGTCGCGCGGCTGAAACATGTGACCCCAAGGCGTGGTCGATGAGTGCATCGGCGGCGACTTGCGGCGTGGGGTTGTTGAGGTGGGCCAAAAGGGCGGTGGGGCGGTAAGGCACGTCGCCGGGTTTCATTTTTCGGGTGACCGCCAAGCCTGCGGTGAGGTAGGCGATGTAGTTTTGCCGCACCAAAAGGGTGGAGGTGTTGATCCATGTTCGACCGCTGTTCCAGCCATCGACAGAGGGGGGTTCGAAAGGGAGTTGCCCCATTTTTCGAAGGGCGGGGAGCAGGTGTTTCATTTGGCGCAGGGGTGTGGAGAGGCTGCGCACGGTATTGACCACCAGTTGAATGGGGCTTTTGATTTTTTGGCCCACGATTTTAGAGCTGTAAAAATGCTGGCTTTTGAATAGCCGCTGAAGTGCAGGGCCAATACGCATTTGTTCATCGCGCAGTATTTGGGCAAAAGCGTCGATGGCAGGGCGGTGGTCGTCAGGCACTTGGTTGTCGACATCGCCCACATCGGCCACAAAATGGTCGTAAAGTTTAAGGGCGATGAAGTGGGCGCAAGCGGGGCGTTGGGCAAGGAGTAATGCGACGGTTTTGCCGTCAAAAGGGCCGGTTTCGCCGAGAATGTTTTTGTCGCCATCGTCGTGTTTGCGGGGTCGAAATTGAAAATCGTTGTCATGAACCGCATGGCCGGTGAGGGCGCGGGCGGTTTCTTTAATGTCTTGCTCGGTGTAATGGCCCACGCCCAAAGTGAACAGCTCCATGAGTTCGCGGGCGAGGTTTTCATTGGGTTTGCCCACGACGTTGCGATCGTTGTTGAGATATTTGAGCATTGCCGGGTCGTGAATCATGGCGGTGAGTAAATCGATAAAAGGGCCGCGACCTTTTTGACGCATGGTGTGATTTTGGGCATACATGAGGTAGGCGTCACCCACACTGCGCTGGCTGGTGGCAAAGTGGCCGTGCCAAAAAAAAGTGAGACGTTCTTCGAACGGGCGCGAGGTGGCAATCATGTGTTGCAACCACCATTGTTGAAGTTGTTCAAACATTTGGCGGTCAACTTTGCGGGCTTCGATTCGCATGGTGCGGGCGGCATCAAGGGTGGCTTGGTCGCCCTCACTTCGCGCCTTTTTAAATCGTTTTTTTTCCTCGTCGGTGCGGATGCGGATGATGTTGGGATCTAAGTGAGACGGAATCGCCGCAGCTGGATCGAGTGGGGGATATGCCATCAGATGGTCCACCGCAGCGTCGAGGCCTAATTTGACCAAGTGGGCAATGTCTTGGGGCGTGCCGCCGTACCCCACACGCCAAAGCAGGTGCCGGGCGGCTGCGTGGTCAAATTGACGTGGCGGTAGAGGCGAGAGCGAAAAAGGCATGCAGAAAAGCTCCAGAAATAGCGTTGGGGCTGAGCAGACTCTTTATGAGTCTTATATGAGGCGATCTTGAGTTTACGGGATGGCGGGTGAAAACCAAGGGGGTTTGTGTGATTCTTAGCTGGCCCGTTTAAGTTGATTTTGAGCCCGGCGAAGCAATTCTGAGGCGCGGTTGTGAGAATCGAAATCAGGGGATTCACTGTGCGCTTGGGCGGCTTTGAAGCTTTGGCGGGCCAAGGCAAGGCGCAGCTCTAAGGCGTCATCAGAGCGAGAAAGCGCTTGGAGGCGGGCATGAATGTCGTCGGTTTGGGGACTCACTGGGGTGTCATCGGCAAGTGAGCGTGGTGGAGACGAATGACGGTGCGAAAAAAGGAGAGGTCTACTTCGGGCCACCGGGTGAGTCGGGTTCACATTCTGGTTTTAAGAGGGCCGCTTGGGTGGTCAAACGTTCTGCAAAGCCGATGAATTTTCCGTTTGAACCGATGAGGCGGTGGCATGAAATGAAGCTTTGCTAAGCATTTTACGTCAAGACGCCAAGACGCCAAGACGCCAAGAAAAGCAAGAGAAAAGGGGGGAGGCAGGTCACTAAGGCATGACTGTGTTTTGAAAACGGTGGTCATTTTATTTTTGAAGCGATGAGGTTTCTTGACGCATGACGCCGTCTTCCATTTCGTAGAGGGTGTCGAAGACGCTTAGGGAGCGGTGGTCGTGGGTGACGACGACCACGCCGGCCCCTTGTTCGTGAGCGACTTGGGCGAAAAGTTCCATGACTTGTTGGCCGCGGTGGCTGTCGAGTGCGGCGGTGGGTTCGTCGGCGAGGATGATGCTGGGTTTGTTGGCGAGAGCGCGGGCGACGGCGACGCGTTGTTGCTGGCCGCCGGAGAGGGCGGAGGGTCGGCCGTTGGCGCGGTCGGCGACGCCGAGATAGTCCAGCAATTCGAAGGCACGCTTGCGGGCGGGGCGCTTGGCGAAGCCATTGAGTTGCATGGCGATCTGAACATTTTCGATGGCGGTGAGGAAGGGGATAAGGTTTGATTTTTGGAAGACGAAGCCGATGTGTTTGCGTCGGAATGAGCGAAGATTCGTGTGGGAAGTCGGGCCGTCCATGATGAGTTGGCCGTCGATTTTGACAGTGCCGGACGTGGGGCGATTGATGAGCCCGATGGCGGTGAGGAAGGTGGATTTGCCCGATCCGCTGGGGCCAAGCAGGGCAACGACTTCACCACGGCGGACGTTCATGGTGGCGTCGCTCATGGCGATAACCTCGGTGTTCCCGCTGCCGTAGATCTTGGTCAGGGCGTGTGTTTCAATGGCAAATCCGTCGTGCATGGCGGGGTAATCCGTGTTTTTAGCCGATGGCCTCGTTGGGAGAAACATGCAAGGCTTTCCAGACACCCAGCAGGCTGGCGAGGATGGAGATGCCCAAGACGATCCCGGCGAGTTGGATGAGATCGGTGTTGACCAAAATGACCCGCCGTGGGAAGTTTGGGAATATTTTTTGGCCGATGAGGTAAGCGACCATGAAGCCCAGTGCGCCGAGAAAAAGGGCCTGTTGGAGGATCATGCCGAGGATGACGGTGTTGGGCGCGCCGATGAGTTTGAGCAGGGCGATGGAGTGGATTTTGTCGAGCGTGAGGGTGTAGAGGATTAGGGCCATGACAATGGCGGCGACGCCTGTGAGTAGGACGCGGATGAGTCCGATTTGTCGGCGTGCCCGGTCGACGGTGCCTTTGATGAGCAGGTCTTTTTGTTCTTGTTGAGAGAAGACCGAGACGTCGCTCCACCCGGCAATGATGTCGGCGACACGTTGGGCGTCGGCGGCTGGGGAGATGCGGACCATGACGGCACTGACTTGGGGAGATGCGAGGGCGGGTAGCTCGTGGGCGGGGCGGTCGGCGAAATCGAGCATTGCCGGTTGTTTGGCGACAAGCTCGCTGCGCGTGCCGCGTGCGGCACGTGCAGCGCGTTCGAGGCGGACGGCTTCGCCGGTGGTGTCGAATTGGATGGCCTGAGCATCGTCCACGGTGACGGCGATGATGCCGTCGCCGGAAGAGCTGATCATGTTGGCGGTGATGCCGACGACGGTGTAGGTGTTTTTGCCGAGTCGACAGCGTTCCCCCAAGTAAAGCCCTAGTGATTGGTCGGCGATCATTTCGTAGTGGTTTTGTTCGAGCGCTCGGCCAGCGATTCGTGGGAGCCAGTCGCCTTGGTCGGTGGGCCAGCTCAGCCCGAGGACTGCCATGCGCAGGGATTTTCCTGCGTGTTCACGCTGGATTGTGTGGTAGACGAACTCTCGGGCAGATGTGACACCGGGAACGGCCGAGGCTCGATCGACAAGGTTCGAGGGGACACGCGAAACTTCGGCGAAGGGGCCACGGGTGTCGTGTTGGACGATCCAAAGATCGGTGCCGACCCGGTTGATGAGCAGCGTGGCGTCGCCTTCGATGCCTCGATAGATCCCCCCCATGCCCATCACAATCATGAGCAGCATGCCGATGCCCACAATGGTCAGGGCGAAACGGCCCAAGCTGTGTCGGATGTCTTTGTAGGCGAGGTTCATGGCGATTTGACCCGTCGTCCGTCACGCAAAGAGGCAGAGGGCAAAGTCGTTTTAATGACGATGTCTTGGGCGTTTAATCCTTCGGTGACCTCGACCATCGCGGCGTTGCGCAAGCCAAGGGTGACGGATCGCCATTGTGCCTGCCCATTGATTTCGATGAAGACGCCTTGCTCATTTCCCCGCATTTCAAGGAGGTTTGCAGGCAGCAGCGTGGCCGACTCTTTGCGAGCCGATTCGATATACACCTCGGCGCGTTGCCCGACGGCCCAGTTTTCGGGAAGGTCAAGAATGCGGACATCAACGATGAATTCGCGGGTTTCACGGTCGGCCTCTCGGCCTAGGCGAGCGACCGTGCCGGGGTATGGATGTTCGGCGTCCGAACGAAACACCACCCGTGTGGGTTGATCGACATGAACGTGGGACATTTCGGTTTCGTCCACCCACGCGCTGATCCACAACTCGTCGGTGGAGATCAGAGAAAGGATCGCGCTGCCGGGTACCACGATGTCTCCCGTCTCCCGGTGCCGACGAATAATCAACCCGTCGAAGGGGGCGATGATCTGTGTGTCGGCAAGGCGTGCTTGGTGGTATTCAATGGTTTTTTGGGCGGCAACCAGTTCGCTTTGCCCTTCGGCGAGTGCGGCGGTCGAACGCGAGATGCCCGCTTGGGCGATGGAGAGTGTTTCGGTGGCGCGGTCGGCTTCGTCCGAGGTGGCCGCATCTTTTGCAAAAAGGTTTTGTACCTGGCGGTGATCCCGGCGGGCTTGGATGGCGATTGCATCGGCTCGGGTTTTGTCAGCGTTGAGGCGGTCGATGGAGGATTTCGCAGTGTCGAGTTGCGCCTGCGCGATCGCCACCTGTTGCTTGAGTTCGCTGTCGTCAAGCCCGACCAAGGCGTCGCCAGCCGTCACGATATCGCCTTGATCGACCAAAACGTTGAGGATGCGCCCGGAGATTTTTGGGCTGACCGTGACCTGGACCCGGGCTTCGAGCGTGCCGGTTCCCATGACTTCCGACGTGATCGGCCCACGCTCGACGTGGTGGCCCGTGACGGCGATCGGTGACAACTTAATCCAGTAGAAAAATGCAGCGACCAAGATCAGAAGGATCGTCGGTTTCCAAAGAAATCGCATCCATCGTCCAACATTGTTGCGTGCTTTGTTCATGGTTTTCTGGGTGCCCTAAATTAAATGGCGGCGCATTTTAATTCTATCCGTTATGAACCTTGAAGGTTTGGCATCCCGTCCAATCACAACCCCAAGAACCCGCGAATGCAGCCTGCGATTTGACGGCGGGCACTTTTTTGTGAGGAGGTTTTTTGCGCGGCGTTTGCGGTGGATTGGCGGGTGCTTTCGAGGGCTTCGCGGCGACGCTCGATGATGTCGGCCATGGCTTCGGCGAGTTCGGGGCGGGCTTCGAGCACTTGCTTGAGGGCGCTGGGGCCAATGGCAAGGGCTTCTAGATCGATGGTGGCCACCACGGACGCGCTGCGTGGTTCGCCGGTGAGGGCGGCCATTTCGCCGAAAAAATCACCGGGGCCCAACTTGCCAACGGTGTTGCCACCGCTGCCGATTCCGACGTTGTTGGGTTGTTCGCCCACAACCACGGCGGCGTGTCCGGTGGTAAGTACATAAAGCGCGTCGCCGGCTTCGCCTTCACGCACAATGTGTTCGCCGTGGCCAAAATCCAGTCGGCGTGATGAGTCAATAAGGCTTTGAAGGTCGGCGTCATCGAGGGGTTCGAACACTTCGACTTTGCGCAGGTAGCTCAGTAAATTGTCGGCGGGTGGGGTTGAGGGAGGATCGAGTTGTTGATGGTAAACCGTGCGAATGGGGAAGGGGATGGTGAGGCCGCTGCGTTTCGCGGCATACCAAACGCGGCCGTTAAAACGATCGAGAATGTCGGGGCGCTGGTCGTGGTTGTCGAGAAACAGGCGAACTTCATAACCAATTGAAAAATCGTCATAGCCGGTGACGCGAATGGTGGGCTCGGGATTGGATCGCACGCCTTCGGTGGCCAATGCGGCGCGGCGTAAAACATATTTCACTTTGTTGGGGGGGTCGTCATAAGAAAACCCCAGTTGCACGGGAATGGCTTTAAGGGTTGAAGGTCGCACCTCGTTGATGATTTTGGCCGTGGCAACCATGGCATTGGGCAAAATGACCAAGTCTTGGTTGCGGGTCATGATGTGAACGGCCCGCCAGTTGACTTCGACCACGCGGCCTTCGAGGTCGTCGATGCGAATCCAATCGCCGATGCTGTAAGGGCGTTCGGTCATGAGTGCCACCCCGGCAAAAAGGTTGCCCAGGGTGTCTTGCAAGGCCAAGCCAATGACAATGGATCCTAAGCCCAGGCCGGTGATGAGGGTGTCGAGTCGTTGGCCCCAAACGGCAGATAGCACCAGTGATACGCCCACGATGGTCATGCCAAAGGTGACGAGGTCGATGAGCAAGCGCGGGGCACCATGGCCCATTTTGGCTTCACGTGCTTTCACAAACCATGCGCGAACCAAGGTGAGCCCGGCGTAAACACCGACAATCCATGCACCGGTGGCCGCCAGCTTGAAACCCAAGTCATGGGTTTGAAAACCCAGCCCGAGCATGGCCAACATGAAGGCGGCAAGAGCCAGTCCAAGGCCACGCAGTAAACGCAGGGGTCTTTCAGCAAGAGAGCCGCTTAGCAGTCGGATTAAGTAAGTAAGTAGGCCTGCGGTGGCCAACAAGGCAATGGTGATGGCCACCCAATAGGTTGCGGGTGCAATGTCCCAGCCGTGGGGGGCTGTTTGGTGCGTCGCTGTAACAACGTCGGCGGTTTGGGCAAGTGAAAGCATGATTGGGGGTGTGGGGTTATGAAAAGGCCAAGCAACGCGTGGCGGAGCGTGTGGAGTTTAGAGCAACGGGCAGCATGAACGCTCTGATGGATCTCGCGGGATGATGGTGGGATGGGGAAAGAAGGGGGGTGTGAAAAGGCAGGAGGGGGATTGGCGAGTAGCAGTTGGACGTTAGAAAATAGCAATTAGCAATTAGCAGTTAGCAAGAGGGACTCCCGCTCTCGCGTACAAGTATGAACTCCCGCCTTCGCGTACAAGTATGAACTCCCGCCTTCGCGGGAATGGCGAGGGGGGGAGTCGTTTGCAGATTTGGATCGCCCTTGCCGAAGGGACTGACTGAGTGAGGAGAAGGCTCCATCTCACCAGATTCTCATCTGTATCTTGCTATTTGCTAATTGCTAATTGCTATCCCCTATTTGCTATCCCCCCCCTAGCAGCGATCCCCCTTCCCCTCCCAGAAGCATGAATGGTTGCGATCATTGAAAGCAGGCGCCTTGTTGAGGGCGTCAAGACTTGGTGCCCGCACGTTCAAGGCGAGATTACGTATGACACAATGTTTTTTTCAAAGGGTGTTCAAGTTGTTCAAAATGATGGTGGTGGGTTGTTTTTTGATGACCTGCTTGGGTTGTCAAACAACGCCGAATCCCTCTTTCTCAATCACCCGCAGCCAAGCTCAAGAGGAATTAACCGCAATACGGGCGGCCCCCAAGTCGGCGGTTCGGCCGGTGGTGATGTTGGGGGGGTGGGGTGATCCCATTTGGGGAATGAAGCTTGTGCGCAAGCGGTTGGCGGGGGTGTTTGTGGGTGATCCGTTTGTGGTTCAAAATCACAGTTGGTTTGGCGATTTTGATCGCTATCGCGATCGAATCATTGCATCGGTGGATAAGGCGTATCCGACAAGCGACCCACACCAGACCGTGGCGGTCGATGTGGTGGGCCATTCGATGGGCGGGTTGTTGGGGCGGTATGCGGCGATGCCGTTGCCGGGGCGACGCCGATTGAACGTGCAACGGTTGTTTACCATTTCGACGCCGCATCGCGGGGCACGCATGGCGTGGATGTCGCCTTTGGAGCATGCCGTGCGTGACATGAAGCCGGGTTCTATCTTTTTGGAAACGCTAGACGCAGCCTTGCCCGATCGAGAGTACGAATTGGTGATGTACGTTCGGCAACGTGATTGGGTGGTGGGGTTTCATCGCGCGGCTCCGCATGGCATGACCCCGCATTGGTTGGCCAGCCCATGGTGGGAACGCGGGCATGCCGATTCAAAAAAAGACCCCCGCCTTGTGGCCGATATCGCCCGGCGATTACGCGGCGAAACGCCATGGTCGGGGCGGCCATAATGTGTAACCCTTCATGGGTTCCGAGCCAGTCCCACCTTGAACGTCGGACTCTCGCCCAAATAGCAGTAACCGTTCAAGGTTTTAACAAGCGTATTTGCGTTGACGTGCAATGGGCAAGTCATCTCGGGCAAGAGATTTTACGCCAAGACGCCAAGACGCCAAGACGCCAAGGAAGCCAAGAACGCCAAGGAAGGCAGGAGAGTGAGACGCTTTTTGAAGGGCGTTTCTCAATCGCCTTGACTGGTTTTTCGCACGCATGCCAAGGCGAAAAGCCCTTTTTAAATTTTCTTTTTTGCCTTCCTTGGTTTCCTCACTTGCCCCCTTGGCGGTTAAATTTCCTTCGCTTTACCCCGCAGGCATCCTCTTGAAAACCTGTGAGCGGTTACGCTTTTCGGACAGGCATTGTCTTTTACCTTCGGATTTTTTGATGGCCCCTGAGCAAGACCACTCTTTAGCAACATCGCCAGCGACTTTGCCGACTGTGGTCACACTGGGCAATTTTGATGGTCCGCATCGGGGGCATCTTGCGATTGTGGCTGAGTGTCGGCGTCTCGCCGATGGGGGCGAAACGCCGGGGCGTGTGGTGGCGGTGACGTTTGATCCGCCGCCGGTGGCGGTGTTGCGTCCGGGTACGCAGCCGCCGCAATTGGCCAGCGTGGTAGACCGGGTGGCGGCGTTGCGAGCGGCCGGGGCCGACCATGTGGAGGTGGTAACGCCGACCGCTGAATTGTTGGCCCAAAGTCCCGAGGCCTTTGTGGCTGATTTGGTGACGCAATACCATCCTGTGGCGGTGGTCGAGGGGCCTGATTTTTGCTTTGGGCGAGGTCGCGCAGGGGATATGAATTTGCTGGAGCAATTGGGCAAAACACATGGGTTTGAGGCGATTACCGTGCCGCGGGTGACGGTGGCTTTGGGGGACCAAACCGTGGTGCCGGTGAGCAGCTCATTGGTGCGGTGGTTGGTGGGGCGCGGGCGTGTGGCGGATGCGGCGGCGGCTTTGGGCAGGCCGTTTTCACTCACGGCCCAGGTGGTGCGGGGCGAGCAGCGCGGCCGCACGCTGGGCTTTCCCACGGCCAATCTTGAGGCGCAAGCTTTGGAGGGTTTTATCGTGCCTGCCGATGGGGTGTATGCCGCGTGGGCGCAGGTGGAAGGTCGGGCTGAAAAGGTACTTGCGGCGGTGTCGATTGGCGTGAAACCCACCTTTGGTCAGCAGACGTTGACGGTTGAGGCCCATCTGGTGGGGTTCGATGGCGATTTATATGACACATCGATTACATTATGTTTTGCCCAATGGGTGCGTGGTCAGTACCCTTTTTCGGGCCCTGATGCCTTAAAACAACAATTGCATCGTGATGTGAAAACGGTGCAGGGTTGGCATGACGCCGCTTCCGTCAT
>JAZGFZ010000093.1:0-3623 GCA_036480015.1 Algisphaera sp.
CATCGCCAAAAATAAAGTCGTGTTGGTTTTTTTGTCGCGTTTCAGGCGAAAGCCCGGCGTGGTAGGCCAAGGCGGCCACTTTGTGACCGCGCAGTTTTTCGGCCATTTCATCGCAACTTTTACGCGAAATGCAGTAGACGATGCCTTCGGCGTTGGGATTGGCGTCGAGGTAATCCAACACGTGCTGCGCTACTTTGTTTTTGGGGCGCACTTCGTAATAAAGGTTGGTGCGTTCGAAGCCGCTGCGGTGCTGTGCGGGGTTACGTAGATCCAAGGCCCGCACAATGTCGTCGGCCACGCGTGGGGTGGCAGTGGCGGTGAGGGCCATGACTGGGGTGTCGGTGAAACGTTGGCCAAAACCGGTTCGCAGTTCGCCGAGCATGCGATATTCGGGGCGAAAGTCGTGGCCCCATTCGCTGATGCAGTGGGCTTCGTCGATGGCGAAGCGTGACACGTTGAGTTGGGCCAGTAGGGTGCGCCCCGATGAGGCCATGAGTCGTTCGGGGGCGAGGTAGAGCAAGCGATATTTGCCTGCCAAGGCGTCTTGCTCGCGGGTGTAGGCTTCTTCGCGGTCTAGGGTGCTGTTGAGATAGGTGGCGGGAATGCCGTTGGCCGTTAACAAGTCGACTTGGTTTTGCATGAGTGCAATGAGCGGCGACACCACCACGGTGGTGCCCGCGTCGTCGGCCAAGGCAGGCAGTTGATAGCAAAGGCTTTTGCCCCCGCCGGTGGGCATGATGACAAACACATCGCGCCCGGCAACCACGTCGTCGACCACGGCCTGTTGTCCGGGGCGAAAGTGATCGTGTCCAAAATGCTTTTTAAGAAGGGCTGGCAGGCGTTCTGAAAGGGCGGCGGGCGTGTTAGGCCCGTCGCAGTCAACAGCAGGGGAAGAGGGTTCAGGGGAGGTGTCGTTCACCAAGCCAGTTTATGCGTGGCTGGGTGATGTCGCATGAAAAAAGGTCGTGTTTTATTTGGGGGTAAAACCGCACTGATTTTCTCTTTTTGACGACCTTTGATCGGCGGTATGTGATACGATCGCCAAGCTATGAAGCTGATGGATATTCTTGAAGTTGATTGTGTTGTGGTCCCGCTGGAAAGTGAGGACAAACAATCTGCAATTTTTGCACTTGCAGACCGGCTGATTGAAAAAACGGATATTGAAGAGGGCGAGGCACTTAAAGAAGCCATTTGGCAGCGTGAGACCACCCGTACCACGGGCATTGGCGGTGGTGTGGCGGTGCCCCACGGCAAGACGGCTGGGGTGCCTTCGCTTCATATGGCCATTGGTCGCACCGATCGGCCCCTTGATTTTGGGTCGATTGACAGTCAGCCTGTCGAGCTGATTATTTTGCTTGCTTCGCCGTTGGATCAAACCGGCCCACACATTGAGGCGCTCTCGCGCATCAGTCGCATGCTGATTGACCCCGACGTGCGTGATCGGCTGAAGGCATTGCCGACGGCTCAAGCGGTTTACGATTTAATTGTGGAATTGGATGGGGATTGAGAGACGCTGAGCGTTTACCCGCGTTTGCGTAGCCAGTGGATCTCGGGCATTTTGAGAAGCCAGGCGCCCAAAGCAAAAAAGGCAACCGAGGCGGTGATGCCGGTGGCCAGCAGGGCAGCGCATTGGGTGCGGTTGAGGGTGGCGGGGGGGAATGTTTGAACAAGCAGCCACAAGCCTGCGGCCATGAGGGCGGTGAGGGCGGCGGTGGTGGCCCATGATCGCAATACTTCGGTGTTGAGGGGGGTTTGTACGCGGCGGCCCAGTGCTCGGGTGAGAAAAAACACTTGCAAGGTGGCGCTGATGGCGGTGGACCATGCGAGGCCCGCCACGCCTAGGGGCCAGATGAATGCGAGGTTGAGCATGAGGTTAAAACCCACCAGCGACAGGCTGATTTTGAGTGGGGTTTTGGCATCGTCGAGTGCGTAAAAACCACGTGTTAAAACATGGGTGAGGGTGTAGGCCCAAACCCCTGAGGCGTAGCCCACGAGTACGGCGGCGGTGAAAAACGCGGCACTTGAAGTGAACTGGCCCGTTTCAAAAATAACCCGGCAGGTGGGCACGGCCAACAGCATGAGCCCGGCGCTGGCGGGCAGGCCAATCATGAATGCCAATCGCAATCCGCGACGCAGGGTGCGGGTGAATTCAGAATCACTGGGCGCGGGGGCGTTGGCGGGGCAGGCGGCCGCTGTGCGAGCCAGCACGGGAAAAATGGCGGTGGCCAAGGCAATGCCAAACACGCCCAAGGGAAATTGGTAGAGACGCTGGGCGAATCCCAAGGCAATGATGCCGCCGGTTTGAATGGGATAAGGCCGTGGTGCGAGGCCCGGCAGGTGAAGCGCGGCGTTGGGGCTGAGGGCTGGCGCTGCAAAACTGTAGGCGATAAGTTGGTCAAACAAGGTGTTGATTTGAAACACCCCCAAGCCAATGACCATGGGCACCATGGTGCGCAGCATGGCACGCATCGGGGTGGAAACATCGTCGTGCTTGGCAAGGCCTTCGCGGGTGAGTGGAGCGGTGCGGCGTACTGCAAGAGCGAGCCACGCCAATTGAATGAGTCCTGCGGCAAGTACGGCCAAGGCGATGATGACCACGCCGCCGCGGGTGTTGCCTGCGTTTGTGCCGTAGCGAAGGCCAGCCCACAAGGCCGCGCCAATGGTGGCTACATTGAGAATGACCGGGGCCGCTGCGGCGGGGCCAAAACGGTGATGAACTTGAAGAATCGCTCCTAAAAAAGCCACACAGCACACCAAGGGCATGTAGGGCAACATGAGGGCGGTCATTTCGAGTGCGGCAGATGTTTTGCCACTCTCAACCCCGCGCAAAGCGAAAAGCAAGCCGGCTTCGCCGATGAGGGTGACGGCGGCCAGCAGCACCGCAAGGCCTGCAACGCAGCGCGAGGCAAAGCGTTGGGCCAGTGCCGGGTTGGTTTCAACAAGTCGTGCGTAGTGGGGTACAAATGCGGCGGTGAGGGCGCCTTCGCCAAACAACCGGCGAAACAAATTGGGCACGGTGAAGCCCACAAAAAACGCGGCGAGCCACGGTGAATGGATTCCAAAGGCACTGCCCAAAACACGGTCGCGAACGAGCCCCAGCAAGCGCGATGCAAAGGTGAAGACGCTCACCACCGCGGCGCTGCGGAGAAAGCCTTGGCCGCCCCGGCCATTTTGGGGGGTGAGGTTGGTGGTGGGCGGTGGGGCGTCAGAGGGGGCGGTGGTCATGAATGCGGGGTGTTGGGTGAGCCGTGGGGAATGCGCCAGAGCAATGCCGCGATGACCGCGCCCACGGTTAATCCCAAGGTGTCGGCCACCAGGTCGCCCCAGTCTTGGGTGCGGCCAAACCAAGGCTGGGTGAATTCTTCGATGATTCCGTAAACAATGCCAATGCCCAGTGCTAAGGCCGCGTTGGGCCACGGGCCTGAAGTGCGGCGAAATCGGCTCCAGCAAATAAGTCCGGCGAGGCCACCGAAGGTTAAAAAGTGCATGGTTTTATCAAACGGCAACCAGCCCCAGTCGGGTGTGGTTTGCGCGTTGATTTGCGGCAGATGGGTGACGGTTAAGAGAATGGCCCAGTACACCGCCAAGGCCGCTTGAATAGGGCGGGGGCGAGGCGTGGGGGC
>JAZGFZ010000094.1:0-2184 GCA_036480015.1 Algisphaera sp.
AGCACGTTCGTAGTCGTCCCAGTCATGTCACGTTTCCTTCAAACAACAAAAACAAGAAATCAAAAAACAGAAACCAAAAAATCCCAAAAGAAGCCCACGGACTCCATCCGTGAGTCACCTTCACCACACCAACCCACTCACCCACCAAAATCCAATACCCGGATCACCACCGGCTCCGCCACCACCGCCCCGCCCTTCACCAACGCCTCGCACGCCTCACGCAGATCCCCTTCCCGACAAGCATGCGTCGTGATCACCACCGGCACGTGCGCATCCGCCGCGTGCTTGCGCTCACGCTGCATCACCGCCGACAACGAGATCCCCCGCTCTCCCAGAACCGTCGTGATCTTCCCGATATTCCCAGGCACATCCTCCACCCCCAACCGCAGATAAAACCGGCTCACCCCGTCCGCCGCATCACACAACACCGCCCCCTCATGCAGGTCCGGCGTCAAACCCATCTCCGCAAACGCCCGCCCATACCAACCCGACGCCACATTCAACAAATCACTCACCACCGCCGACGCCGTCGGCCCCCGTCCCGCGCCCGGCCCGTACAACATCACGTGCCCCACCGCGTCCCCCACCACCGATAACGCGTTGTCTGCGCCGTGCACCTGCGCCAACTGCGTGTCCTTGCTCACAAAGCAAGGCCGCGTCGACACAAACAACCCCCCGCCGTCTTCGCCCCGCTCCGCCGACGCGATCAGCTTGATGTCGTAACCCAGCGCCGCCCCGAAACCCACATCCGCCAGGTCCAGCGTTTCGATCCCCTCACAAGGCACATCGCTTCCACGCAGCGAAACCCCAAACGCCAGCGACGCCAGCACCGCCAACTTCTGCGCCGCGTCCGCGCCGCTCACGTCCAGCGTCTCGTCCGCCTCCGCATACCCCTTCGCCTTCGCGTCCGCCAGCGCCTCGCCATACGTCCGGCCCTTCTGCGTCATCTCCGTCAGAATATAGTTGCACGTCCCGTTCAAAATCCCGTACATCCCCACAAACGCGTTGCCCATCAGGCCGAACATCAGCGCCGTCACACACGGGATCCCCCCGCCACAACTCGCCTCAAACGCCACACTCACCCCGTGCCCGCGCGCCAGCGCAAAAAGCTCAGGCCCGTGCGCCGCGAGCAACGCCTTGTTCGCCGTCACCACGTGCTTGCCCGCCCGCAACGCCTGCTCGACATACCCCTTCGCCACCTCCACGCCCCCCGCCACTTCCACCACCACGTCCACATCCTCACCCAGCAACGCCAACACATCGTCACCCACCATCGCCGGGTCCACCAGCCCGCTCGCCTTCGCTTTCGCCACATCTCGCACCACCACCGACCGCAACACCAACCGCTTCCCACACCGCCGCGCATACAACTCCGCGTGCTCCGCCAGCATCTGCGCCACGCCCCCGCCCACCGTGCCCAGCCCGATCATCCCGACACCCATCACACCTGCTTGATCGTTTTGCGCCACGCGAAATCTCCAGATAAACCTGCGGAACCCGCACAATATCACACCCGCACACACCCACCACCCACACACCGCCAAAGAAACCCACGCTCTATGAACCCGGGCCCCCTCCCCTACACTCCCCCCATGACCAAAGTCCGCGCCAAGCCCGCCCCCAACACCGCCACCTCCTCGCCGGCCGGCTTCGCGCCGCCCCTGTGCGCCATCTTCCGCCGGTTCCTCAAGCAGCAAGGCCTCAAGTTCACCACCGAACGCGCCGTCATCCTCGATGCCGTCCTCTCACGCGACAACGTCTTCGAGGCCGACCAACTCATCGCCGACCTCCAACACTCCCACCCCGACCGCAAAACCTCCAAAGCCACCGTCTACCGCACCCTCAAGCACCTCATCGAAGCCGGCATCATCACCGAAGTCCTCCTCGACAGCACCCGCGCCCACTACCAACTCACCTACGGCAAGCCCAACGTCGGCCACCTCGTCCACACCGACGCCAACGCCGACAATATCCAGGTCACCGAGTTCCCCACCGCCGAAATCAACGCCTTCATCACCCGCATCTGCAAGCAACACCACGTCGAGCCTCTCTCCCACCGGCTCGTCATCTACGCCACCCCCCAACGCGACAACTAGCACCCATGGGCGACGCGCTTTTCACTCCCCTCCCTCCGAGAGGGGCCGGGGCAGGCTCCCCCGCGCCTCACCGCCGACGCTTCTTGCT
>JAZGFZ010000095.1:0-15043 GCA_036480015.1 Algisphaera sp.
ATTGGGCACGACGGCGCAGCTTTTATATGTCGCAGGGCTGGCGATTTTTGTGATGATGGGTGGGCATCATGTGATGTTGTCGCTTTTGGTCGCAAGTTTTGAAACCTTTCCATTGGCGGGTGTGGGCACAGGGGCGGTTTCGCTGGACATTGGGTTTGTGGTGAATCTTGTTCTGGGGCTTTTGGAAGTGGTGTTTGACATGGCTTTGCGTATTGCGGCGCCCATGTTGTGCATTGTGTTTTTGGAAAGTGTGGCCATGGGCTTTATTTCACGAACGGTTCCTCAGCTCAACATCATGAGCGTGGGGTTTGTCGTTCGTATTTTGGCGGGGCTTGCCTTGTTGGTGGTGAGTATCGAGGCCTCGCTGAATGTGTTTCGCCGCACACTGATGCCCGTGCTAGAAGAGCTTGCGCAGATGTTTGGGGCGGGGTAGACCTTGGATTGGGGGGCGGTTTTTAAGCCGTGGGTTTGAAATGCACTGCGCTGCGCAAAATTGGCCGAGTGTCTGCGCAGTAATTACCCAAAAAAGAGTCTTGTGGCCGATAACGTTTAGACGTATGCGGCAAGGACGCCGCGTGATTAATCGCGCATGATGCACAGAGGCACAGGATGGCCGACAGCGGGCAAGATAAAACAGAAGCGGCCACGCCCCATCGCATAAATGAGGCGCGGCAAAAGGGCAATGTGCCCAAAAGTACCGATCTCACGGCATCGTTTATTTTGCTGGGTGCGGTGTTGGCGTTTTACACCTTTGCCCGCCAAGGGATGGGGTCGCTTGAGCACATGATGCGAGCGTTTTTGAGTGGCACGCATTCTTCTAATCTGACGCGGGCATCTGATCTGGTTGAGTTGTCGGCTTACAGCTTGCAAACTGCAGTGGTGACACTGGGACCGATTTTGGCGGTCATTGTGGTGGTGGCGTTGGTGGGTACGGTGGGGCAAGTGGGCTTTATGATCACGGGCAAGCCATTGACGCCCAGTTTCGCCAAAATGAATCCGATTAAAGGCATTAAGCAGTTGGTGGGGTTGCGCGCTACGGTGCGGCTGGGAATGAGCTTGGGCAAGGTGATTTTGTTGTCTGTGGTGGCGACGGTGGTCATCATTCGTGACGTTGATGGCATGTTGCACATTGCCGAGTTGACGCCTCCTTTGGCTTTTGCGGCGGGGGCATGGATGGTTTTTGAGTTGGCTTTGATTTTGGTGGCGATTTTAATTGTGATCGCTGCTGCGGACCTTTGGTATCAGCGTTGGCAGCATGCGGAAGACCTGAAGATGACCCGTGAAGAGGTCAAGCAGGATATGAAAAACATGAGCGGTGATCCGGAAGTTAAGCAGCGTCGTGCGCGGGTGGCCCGGCAGTTGGCGATGCAGCGTGTGGCCTCGGCGGTGCCCACGGCAGATGTGATTGTGACCAATCCCACGCACTTTGCCATTGCGTTGAAGTATGACAATAACACCATGGCGGCGCCACGTGTGGTTGCCAAAGGAGCCGACTTTATGGCTTTGCAAATACGAAAACTTGCTGCCCTGCACGGGGTGCCCTTGATTGAACGCAAGCCTTTGGCTCGCGCGCTGCATGCCGATGTTGAAGTGGGGCAAGAAGTCCCTGAAGAACACTATGCCGCAGTGGCTGAAATTTTGGCCTATGTCTACCGCATAAGCGGGAAGAAGGTGGCGTGAGTTTAGGCACTAGGCACTAGGCACTAGGCACTAGGCATTAGGCACTAGGGCAACTCGTTTTTTGTCATCTTTTCACCCTTATGGATTTCCCCCGCAAGTGATCTGAACCGTTTTTAAACCGTAGGTCCCAGCCTAGTGCCTAGTGCCTAATGCTAATGCCTTAAAAAACCATGTCCACCTCACCCACTCAATCTGCTCCTGGCCTTGCCAGTGTTTTTGCGAGACTTCAGCGATATCGTTCGTTGTGGGTTCCTATTGCAGTGGTGGGCATGATCACGGTAATCGTGGTGCCGTTGCCGCCGGTGATCATGGACCTGTTGATTGCGGCGAACATTGGTTTGGCTGCGTTGATTTTAATGACGACTATTTTCGTCAAGAGTCCGCTTGAATTCAGTGTGTTTCCGGCACTTTTGTTGGGTACCACGCTGTTTCGGCTGGTGTTGAATATTTCTACGACGCGTTTGATTTTGGCCGCCGATGTGGCCTCGCCCAGTGAAGCGCCGATGGTGGCGGGTAAAGTGATTCAGGCATTTAGTGAGTTTGTCTCGGGCTCGTCGATTGTGGTTGGGGTGATCCTGTTTGCGATTTTGATTATCGTTCAGTTTGTGGTGATCACCAAGGGTGCAACACGAATTAGTGAAGTGGCCGCTCGCTTTACGTTGGACGCCATGCCCGGCAAGCAGATGGCGATTGATGCGGATTTGAATGCGGGATTGATCGACGAAAAAGACGCTCGAAACCGTCGTGAAACCATTGGTCGTGAAGCTGATTTTTACGGGGCGATGGATGGTGCCGCCAAGTTTGTGCGGGGTGATGCGGTGGCGGGCATCATCATTACCATTGTAAACATCATCGGTGGTTTTGCCGTGGGCATGGCGATGAAGGGGTGGTCGGTGGGTGAGTCGGTTGAGGTGTTTACCAAGCTCACCATTGGTGATGGATTGGTCAGTCAACTGCCTGCACTGGTGATTTCTGTTGCGGCGGCGTTGATTGTGACGCGTTCGGGTAGCCGGTCTGATTTTGGCGATGAATTGGGTGAGCAGTTGGGCAATCGTTCGGGGGCATTGGGTGTGACTGCTGGTTTTTTAATGCTGATGGCATTCACCGGTTTGCCTGCGGTTCCCATGTTGGCATTGGCGGCCGTGTGCGGGACCGCGTCATTTTTGGCGGCTCGGCGCGCCTCGAAACGCGAGGCGACAGAGGTGGAAACCAAGGCGGAGAAATCGGCAGAAGCGGCGGAATCTCAACCGATTGAAACGGCTTTGGGGGTGGATACGTTGGAATTGGAAGTGGGTTACGCATTGGTGCGTATGGTGGACACGGAGCAGGGCGGCGAATTGTTGGCGCGGATCACCACCATTCGCCGTCAATTGGCGAGTGAGCAAGGTTTTGTCATGCCGCCGGTGCGAATTCAGGACAACATGCAATTGAGCCCGCAGGATTACCACATCAAAATACGTGGTAATTCAGTGGCATCGGGGCAAATTCACCCTGATATGTTTTTGGCCATGGATGCAGGGCTTGCCAGTGGTGGCGATGATCTTGATGGTCTTCGGGTGCGTGAGCCAGCGTTTAATTTGCCTGCCACGTGGGTGGATGCGGGGCAAAAAACACGGGCAGAATCGCTGGGTTACACGGTGATTGACGCTACGTCGGTGCTGGCCACTCATTTGACCGAGGTGGTTAAAAATCACGCTCATGAGCTTTTAGACTTTGAAGAAACCAACAATCTTATTACGCAATTGCGTGAGAAAGCCCCCAAGTTGACCGAGGCGGTGTTGGGGCCTGCAACACTTGCCAGTGGTGGTGACCCGCCGGTGATTAAAGCCAACGAACTTCAGAAGGTGCTTCAAAACTTGCTGCGTGAACGGGTGCCGGTGCGCGACTTGGCCACGGTGGTGGAAACGCTGGGTGAGTGGGCGCCGCGTAGTAAAGATTTGGATGTGCTAACGGAGTATGTGCGTAATGCACTGCGCCGCACAATTTGTGGGCAATATGCGGCGGATGAGCCTGATCCCTCAGACCCAGGCATGCAAGGTCCGATGATTCGCAAGTTGTATTGTGTGAGTTTGGACCCGGGCACTGAGGATTTGATTGCGGGTTACATCCATCGTGCAACCGAAGGCACCAGTTTGACCATGCCGCCGGGGGTGGCCAATCGTGTGACGGCGGCGGTGGTGGCTGAGGTAAATCAACTGATTCAGGCTGGGCGCCACCCGGTGGTGTTGGCGTCGCCGCAGGTTCGGGCGCAGGTGCGACAGCTTATTGAGCCGCATTTGCCCACTTGTGCAGTGCTGGGTTACAACGAAATTAGCAAAGGCGTGGAAGTGGAATCGTTGGGGCTTGTTTCAGCGACGTCTGAGCCTGTCGCTGCGTCGTCATCTGGCGTGCCGCAGTCATCCGAAACGCCTGTATTGGCCACCACCGCATGAGTGATTCAATGATGTATTACCAATGATGTTTTATCAAGGAAAGCTACTTTGAAGATTCAGACTTACACTGCCCGCACCATGGACCAAGCGTTGGTTCAAGTGCGTTCTGGAATTGGCAAGCATGCGGTGGTGTTGCATACCCGCATGGTGCCGCGACGTGGGTTTTTGCGGCGCAAGCCGTGGGTTGAGGTGACTGCGGCCGATGGCCGTGATGTGGCCCATGCTCGCAAGGCTGCCGCTGCGAAAAAGAAAGCGTCTGCAACGCCTCGGCGTGCGAAGTCTGCGGCGGCGGCGGCTTCGGTGGCCCCAGTGGCTGGCCCCACTGCGGGCGATTTGATCCGTCGTACCTATCAAGCGGCCCGCGCTGAAATGGCACCTGCTGTTCCTGCGGTGACGATGGCGGCGCCAACGGTGGCATCAACGGATCGCGAAAAACAAATGACCCGCGAACTGGCGGCGGTGCGTGGATTGGTTGAAGACGTGGCACGCCATCAGCGTGTTGCCGCGGCCTCGGTCACGGCACCTGGCTTGCCTGATCCTTTGGTGGAGCACTATGTCGAGTTGATTGGCCAAGAGGTGGCTCATGAATTGGCCCGAGAGCTGGTGCTTAAGGCGGCGCCGAAAGGCGCCGAGGGCGATCAAAAAACCGATGCGGCTTCCATGAACAAGTCGCTGCGGCGTGAAATTGCCGCCATGCTTCCTGCGGCAAGCCAGGCGGCGTCTTCGTCTTTGGTTTCGCGATCGCCAAGGGATCTCACAGGTGGAGCGGGGGCGTCGAAATCAGGCACGCGGCCGCATGTGATTGCACTGGTGGGTCCCACGGGCGTGGGGAAAACAACCACCGTGGCCAAGTTGGCAGCCACGTTGAAGCTCAAAGAAGGCCGGCGTGTTGGGCTGATTACCGCAGACACGTACCGCATTGCAGCGGTGGAGCAACTTCGCACCTATGCCAATCTCATTGAGTTGCCATTGGAAGTGGTGGCGAATCCGCAAGAAATGAAAGCCGCACTGGGGCGAATGGCTCATCTTGATGCGGTGGTGATTGATACGGCGGGGCGATCACCGCGGGACACAGGGCGATTGAAAGAGCTTGCTGCATTTATTGCCGCCGCAGGGCCCGATGAAACGCACTTGGTGCTTTCTTCGACGGGCTCTGAACGTGTGTTGTTAGATACGGCTGAGCGGTTTTCAGCGATTAAAACTGATCGGCTGATTTTTACCAAGCTTGACGAGGCGGTGAGCTTTGGCGTGCTTTTGAATGTGGCGCGTAAAGTGGGTCGTCCGCTGAGTTACATGACCACAGGGCAAGAAGTGCCGCATCAAATTGAAGTGTGCGACGCTGACCGGCTCGCGGGTTTGGTGATGGGCGAGAAAGAGGCTTTTTCATGAGTGCGACAGTAAGTATTGCGACAGACCAAGCATCTGCTTTGCGTGAATTAAGTTCCCGCCATGCGGCGGCCCAGCGGCTTGCGCCGAACGATGCGTTTGGCAATGAGCCTGCTGCTCAGGTGCTGCCCGAACGAACGGCCCGCACGTTGGCTATTACCAGTGGTAAGGGAGGGGTGGGAAAAACCAGCATGACGGTTAATTTGGCCATTCAATTAACGCGTCTTGGTCGTCGGGTGGTGTTGTTGGATGCAGATTTGGGCACCGCCAATGCCGATGTGATTTGCAATGTTCGTGCGTCGCGCACGATTGCCCACTTGATCGCGGGTCAATGTTCGATCGAAGACATTTTGATTGACGCACCGGGTGGTTTTAAATTGGTTCCAGGAGCATCGGGTTTGGCGCACATGGCTCATTTGGATGCTGTTCAGATGCATCGATTGACCCATGAAATGCGCCGTTTGGAAGCCACTGCTGACATTATTTTGATTGATACAGGTGCGGGTGTTGGGCCGGGGGTATTGGGGTTTTGTGCTGCGGCAGAGCGTATTTTGGTGGTGACCACACCTGAGCCAACCGCCATCACCGATGCCTATGCGCTGATCAAAACAGTCAACACGCAAATGGTGTCACCTGACATTCAGTTACTCGTGAATATGGTTCGCGATGAGGCGCAAGGGCGCGCGGTTTTCAATCGCATTGCGGGGGTGACGAAGCAGTTTTTGTCATTGTCGCCGTCTTATGCAGGTTGTGTTACGCGTGATGAAGGCGTTCCGCGGGCGGTTTGCAGGCGACGGCCATTTGTTCTGGATGCGCCGCGTGGTCGCGCTGCGTCTGATGTGTTGGCGTTGGCCCATGGTCTTGATCGACACGCGGCGGTGGTTTCGCCAGAGCCTGATGGTCTTTGGACGCGACTTGCCGGTTGGTTTGGGCGTTAATTTTGAAAAAAAGAGAGCATTGAGGTGCTATGTTTAAGTTTTTTTACAGCGTTCCGATCGGCGTTCAATCTTGTGTTTTGGGAGAGTCAAAGAGGGCTTAGGGTCTTGGATTGTTGGCGCGTGTTTGCGTTGCCTCAAAGGCTTAGGAGTTATGTCTCTTGGCCGTATCAGTGCTTAGCCGAAGTGTCGTTTGTTGGAGAAGGATGAATGCGGCGTATTGCCTTGAGTTTGTTGGAAAATCGCACCGAGGTGTTGCGTGCGTTGCATGGCAAAAGAGTCGTTGTTCACTTGAAAAAAAAGCGAAAAGAAGAGGCAGAGCACTTGGCTTAATTGAAGGGAAGCGGTATAGTGCCTTTGCCCAAGGATGGGTTTTGAAAGTCGTGTGACGTAGCGTCGTTTTCGCGAAATAATTTTAAGCAAATTTCAGGCAATGGAGTGCCAGCATCACCTCTCGTATCATCGCAACAATTTTCACCCTTTTGAGTTTCGCCGCAGCCGTGTTTGTGGGTGTGATCTCAGGAAACCCGTTGGCCACGGTGTTGGCCCGGGCTTTGGTGGTGGGAGCGGTGTGCTATGGGGTGGGATCAATCATCGGCTACATTTTGGCAAGCGTCATTGCTCGCGAGGTGGTCGATCATGAAAAACGTTTTCCCTTTCCAGGTCAATCAGAACCGGACCCCGAGGGAGTGGGTTCGGTGTCGGCGTAATCGCCGATGTTTTTGATGTTTCCGGGGTGTACCGGAAGCCTCTTTCGCCGCGTGTCGGCACTGTTTTCGAAATCGGTCAAGGATGTTTACTTATGCCTATGGCAAACTCGATGGAGACAGATGTTGTTTTGCTCGAATCTGACGTGAGGGTGGTTTCGCCGAGACGTGGTTGGCAGTCGCTGGGTGGCGTATGTGATGAGGGGGCTTTGATTGCGAAGCCCGAGGCCTTGGCGGGAGCTTTTCAGTTTGTGTCTAAGCGGGTGCGTGTTCGTGAATATCTTGTAACGCGGCTGAAGCGTAGCGATCGACTTCTTTTAACCCTTCGGTATTTTGAGCAATTGACGCTTCGTGAAATAGGGGCGGTGCTTGACCGGCCTGAGGTTGAAATTCATGAGCGTGTGAATGTGTTGATGGCGGCCTTGCGGCATGATTTGGGATTTGATGATGACGTGGACGGCGCTTTTATGGGGGAGTGATGCCGGGGTACGTCCGGTAATGCTTCGAAGGGATAGGCGAGAGGGAAGAAAGTGCTTGGTGGGTCAAGTTGAAAAGTGTTTTTGGAAAAAAGTTTGAATTGTTTAATGGCCACGGCCTGGATGGCCGATAGCCGAGGAACGTGTTGGGACCGAGAAGGTTTCAGTGCGAGGGTTGCTTCTTTTTAAGGAGCAAGTGCCCGGCCTTTAGAAAAGGCCTGTTTCGTTACCAGAAGGAGTCGACCTGATGACCGCTCTTAAGTCTCGCCCGGCCGCAACGTCGACCCCTCCTGCACCGGATGAACATAATAAGGAAGCGATTGCCGCTGCTTGGGAGCAGTATCACAAAGACAAGGCAGAGTGGGCCCGCGACGTGCTGCTTGAAGCGCACCTTTCGCTGGTGCAACGTGTGGTGGATCGAATTGCCCGTCGGCTTCCTGCCGTAGTGGACCCTGGCGACTTGCAGCAAGAAGGTGTCTTCGGCTTGATGCATGCCATTGACCGGTTTGACCCTGAGCGTGGCGTTCGTTTTTCGACGTTTGGTACGCAGTCGATCAATTCGGCTGTGCTCGACTATCTCCGCAGTATTGACTGGGCACCTCGTTTGGCCCGTAGTCGATCTCGTAAGTTGAACACGGCGCGTCAAGTGTTAACGAAAAAATTGGGACGTGAGCCAGACGAAGATGAACTCTTCGAGCAAATGGACATGCCTCGCAAAGATTTCTTGCTGACGATTCGCGATGGCCGTCTTACCAATACAGTGAGCCTTGCCGCAGGGGCCGATGCTCCGGATGCCGAGGGTGGTTATGCCGGTTTGGGCCAGGTTCTTTCGGATCGGTCGGCGGCGTGTCCTGTGACTGAAACGCATCGTCGGGCACTGAAAGACTTGGTGACCAGCAAGCTGAGTCGTGCTGAGCGATTGATTGTGATTTTGTATTACTACGAACAGTTGAGCATGAAGGAAATTGGGGTGACCCTTGATCTTTCGGAGTCGCGTGTGAGCCAGATGCACTCGTCGATTATGGCTCGACTGAAGGTTCAATTGAAAGAACGCATGGAAGACTTCCACGCCTCGGGACGATGAGTTTGTTGCGGCGGTGCCGTGGTTGTATGTGTCTGTGCGTACAAGAAGAGTTGATGTTTGAAAGGCCTCGCCCGTTTGGGCGGGGTCTTGTTTTTTTGAGTGGGGCTTGGTTCGGGGAGAGCTTGAAATAGCCTACTATGCGGTCTATGCAAGACCTTCAAATGCTTCTCGAAACACGTCTTCAATCTGCGGTGGCAGCGGCTTTTGGTGATGAGCACGCTTCTGTGGACCCGGTGATTCGGGCGGCCAACAACCTTAAATTTGGCGATTTTCAGGCAAATCTTGCGATGGGGCTGGGCAAGACGTTGGGCAAGCCGCCGCGTGAGGTGGCGCAGGCCATTCTGAAAAAGCTTGATCGCACCGATTTATTGGTGGAGGTGTCGCTTGGCGGGCCGGGGTTTATCAACTTGATGGTGGATCCGGCGGTGCTTGCCGATCATGCCGGGGCCATGTTGGCTGATGCGTTGGACGGCGTTCCGCAGGCGAGCGAGTCGCAAACGGTGGTGGTGGATTATTCGTCGCCTAACGTGGCCAAAGAAATGCATGTGGGGCATTTGCGATCCACGGTGATCGGCGACGCGCTGGTGCGTACGCTCGAGGCCGTGGGTCACACGGTGATTCG
Organism: Algisphaera sp.; assembly: GCA_036480015.1. Lineage (GTDB taxonomy): Bacteria > Planctomycetota > Phycisphaerae > Phycisphaerales > Phycisphaeraceae > Algisphaera. The sequence goes on from JAZGFZ010000095.1 coordinate 9,323, forward strand.
TCAAAACCACTTGGGCGATTGGGGCACGCAGTTTGGCATGCTTATTGAGCATCTTCTTGAAAATGGATTTGATCCGAAAGGAACATCGGACACCGGTGAATTAACGGTGCTATACAAGGCGGCAAAAAAACGTTTTGACGATGAGCCTGATTTCGCCTTGCGGGCGCGAGAACGGGTGGTGAAGCTTCAGGCGGGTGATGCCGACACGTTGGCGGTGTGGCGGGCGCTGGTTGAGCAATCCAAAGATTATTTTGATTCGGTTTACACCAAGCTGCGTGTTAAGTTGACACGTGATGATGTGCGCGGCGAAAGTTTCTACAACGATCGGTTGGCGGGTGTGGTGGGGCGATTGGAGACGGAAGGGCATTTGAAAGAAAGCCAGGGGGCGAAGGTGGTGTTTCCCGCAGGTTTCAAAGACCGCGAAGGCGATCCGTTGCCGATGATTGTGCAGAAGGGTGACGGGGGTTATTTGTATGCCACGACCGACTTGGCTGCGGCTATGTTTCGCGTTGAAACATTGAAAGCCGACCGCATTGCTTTGGTGGTGGGGCTTCCGCAGCGGCAGCACTTTGAAATGTTTAGCACCACGCTTCGGCAATGCAATTGGGTGAGCGATGATGTGCGTATGGATTTTGTGGGTTTTGGATCTATTTTGGGGCCCGACAAAAAAATGTTTCGCACCCGAAGTGGCGAGACGGTGCAGTTGGTGGGGCTGATTGACCAAGCGGTGAAGCGGGCGGCCGAAGCCATTGCAGAGAAAAATCCCGATTTGCCTTCGAAAGAAGCGTTTGCGGTGGCTCAAGCGGTGGGGGTGGGCGCTTTGAAATACGCAGATTTGAGCGGTGATCGGGTCAAAGACTATGTGTTTGATTGGGATCGCATGCTTGCACTTGATGGCAATACGGCGCCGTACCTTTTATATAGTTATGCCCGGATTCGTTCGATTTTCCGCAAGGGTGAGGTTGATTTTGAAAAGTTTGAAGCAGGTGTGGCGCCGGCGGTGAACGAGCCGGCAGAGCGAGGCTTGGTGCTTCAATTGCTTCAGTTCCCCGCGGTGGTGGCCTCGGTGGCTGAAAGCCTTGAGCCGCATCGCATGTGCAACTATTTGTATGAATTGGCAACCCGCTACCATCGTTTCTTTGAGGCGTGCCCGGTGTTGAAGGCCGATGATGCGATTAAGAATCAACGGCTGGCGCTATGTAAATTGGCGGCGCAAACGCTGTCGCGCGGGTTGGATTTGCTGGGTATTGAGGTGGTCGAGCGGATGTGATTTTTAGGGGCGCGTCGTGCTGAGCATGGTTTGGTTGGTTTTTTTTAATCACTTGGAAATAAAGTAATGGCTCGCAAAAAAACGTCTTCTAAAAAACTTCGCATGGCTTTTATTGGTGCGGGCGGCATTGCGGTGGCGCACTTGAAAGCACTGGCGAAATTCGATGATGTGGATGTTGTTGGGCTGGCGGATTTGAGCCAGGCGGGTATGGAAAAACAGGCCGAAGAATTTGATATTCCACGTGATGCGTTGTTTACCGACTACAAAAAGATGTTGCGGGAGATCAAGCCTGATGCCGTGAATATTTGCACGCCCAATGGTTTACATGCACCCAATGCCATTGCCGCCAGCAAGGCGGGGGCGCATGTGATTGTTGAAAAACCCATGGGCATGAGCGCCGCGGAATGTAAGAAAATGATTGCAGCCGCCAAAACGGCGAAGAAGAAATTGGTGGTGGGTTTTCAATATCGTTACGATCCTAAAACGGCGTTTCTTTCGCGGCTTCGTGAAGACGGCGTGTTTGGCGACATTCGTTTTGGGCGGGTGCAAGCTTTGCGGCGGCGCGGCATTCCCAATTGGGGGGTGTTTGGGCGTAAAGACCTTCAAGGTGGAGGGCCATTGATTGACATTGGTGTTCACGTTTTAGAAATGTGCCATTTTGCCATGGGCAGTCCGCGTCCTGTCGCGGCAGTGGGCATGACGGACACTTACTTGGGCAACAAGCCTTCAAATAAAATTGCATCGAAGTGGGCTGGTTGGGATTACAAAAAACACACGGTGGAAGATTTGGCGGTGGGGCACATTCGATTTGAAAATGGCGCGGTGATTCATATTGAGTCGTCGTTTGCAGCGCACCATGGCGATGCAGGGTTAATGGATTTTCAGATCATGGGCACCAAGGGAGGGGCGAAGTGGGGTAATTCGGAGGTTTACACCGATCAAAATGGTCACATGATGAATTTGACGCCTGCTTGGCTGCCTGAATTGGAGGGTGGCTTCGCAGGTTATTTTGAGTTAAAGCTTCGTAATTTTGTGGACCATGTGATGAAGGGTGAACCCTCTATGGCTCCGGCCGAGCACGGGTTGATGGTTCAGCAAATGTTGGATGCGGTGTATGCCTCGGCGGACAAAGGCGGGAAAGAGGTCTTGATTAAACGCTGATTAAGCGTTGATTTTTTGCGGGGTTGAAGTGGGTTTCGAACATGATTGATATAGCGCTTAAAGAATGGGCTTGTGTGTGTGATCTTCTTGCTCAAGGGAGCTGCACGTTGCTGTTGCGCAAGGGGGGCGTTCATGAGATCGCGGGGCCGGGGCGTTTTAGTTTGGAGCATGATCGTTTTGCTTTTTTCCCTGCGTGGGAACATGAACAATTGGATTGGGTTAAGCCCGCGTTAAAGCCTGATCGTGGGCCGATTGAAGTGGAGCCGAACGAAATAACATTTTGCGGGTGGGGTGAGGTGGCGGGTATTTGGCCGGTTCCAACACGTGGGGCTTTGGATGCGTTGGATGATTTACATCCGTGGCTTGCGCCGCAAATAGACATGCGGTTTAACTACAAGCCCGATCGGCCGGTGTATGCGTTGTTGGTTCGGGCGTATGCCTTGTCACGGCCGGTGATGCGGACCAATCGCACGGTATTTGCAGGTTGCCGCAGCTGGGTACCGCTTGCTGAAGATGCGATTGATACGGCGGGATCGACGTTGGCGATTGAAGCTGACGTCTTTGGTGAGATTAACGAGCGGGTGGCGAAAGCGCTGGGTTGAGGGGCTTGATCGCCCTTTGTGGGAAAGTTTTATCCCGTGGGGGCAAGGGGGGCTTGCGGTGTTGCCGGGGGGGAGCCTGCGGCGAGCCAACCTTTGGCGTGAATCCACAGGCTGGTGAGGCCGACGTAGAGGTAGCCGGTGGCGAAGAGTAAGAGGAAGGGCAGGGACACGGCGGTGTTGCGGGCAGAAAGGGTGTGGCGGGCGCACTCGAGCATGAACAGGCCCATGCCAATTTCTAGGAAGGTGACCCAGATTTTAAGTGAGGGGATGGGGATGACGGTGTTTTTTGTTTTTTGAGAAACACCTGTGGGTTGGTCGCCGTATTTGGGGGTGCGAATAAAGGGTGTTTCGTGGCCGACGATGGCTTCGAGGCAGGCGATGGCGTTGTTGAGTGCGATGCCGATGCCAATGGCCATGAGCAGGGGCACTTGCAGGAGGGTTTTCCAAGCGCTGCGTTTTTGGGCACGTTGGCTGGCGATGTAGAAGGTGGTGGCGGAGATGGTGCCGAGGCCAAAGAGTGTGAAACCCAAAAACACACCTGCCCAGCGGCCGTCTTCGATGGGTTGAAGGTTGACCCACACGGCGGGGTAGAACAAGAGTGCAAAAAGCGTGATGTAAAGATAAACCAGTGGGCTGGTGAGGTGAAAGAAGGCTTCGATTTTGATTTTGAGCGGGATGTCGGCGGTGAGCAAGCGTGGAAGTAATTTTTTAGCGGTTTGAATCGAGCCTTTGGTCCAGCGGTGTTGTTGACTTTTAAATGCGTTGATCTCGGGTGGCAGTTCGGCAGGGCAGGTGACTTCATTTAAGAAGCGAAAGTTCCATCCGGCAAGTTGAGCGCGGTAGGACAAATCGACATCTTCGGTGAGGGTGTCGTGTTGCCAGCCGCCTGCTTCTTGAATGGCGTCGGCTCGCCACAAGCCAGCGGTGCCGTTGAAGTTGATCCATGCGCCCGAGCGGTTGCGGGCGGTGTGTTCGATGACGAAATGGCCGTCCAGGAAAATGGCTTGGCCGCGGGTGAGTAAGGAATCTTTGCGATTGAGGTGGCTCCATCGTGTTTGCACCATGCCCAAGGTGGGGTCGGTGAAGTGATGGACGGTACGCTTGAGAAAATTGGCGGGCGGGACAAAGTCGGCGTCGAAAATGGCGATGAGTTCGCCCGTGGCGGTGGTCATGCCGGCGGCAAGGGCGCCCGCTTTGTAGCCGGTGCGATCGGTGCGGTGGCGTAATTCGATGTTGACGCCGCGTGCTTGCCAGTGTTCGATGCGACGCAATGCGATTTGTTCGCTGCCATCGGTGGAGTCGTCGAGCACTTGAATTTGAAAGCGGTCTTGGGGATATTCAATGCGGCAGGCGGCGTCGATGATGCGCTCGACCACGCGGCCTTCATTGAAGACGGGGAGTTGCACGGTGACTTGCGGCAGGTCGGTGAACCGCGAGGTGGGGCGCGGGGTTTGTTTGCGGTGGCGGGCAAAGAGATAGACCAGCCAATAGCGGTGAACGCCATAGATGCCAATGAGTACAAGCAGCAGGAGATAGGCTGCGGTGAGCGGCCATCGCGAGGCAATGAAAAGGTCGGCCATGCTGGCAAGCAGGTGCGGAGAGTGGGGCATTGTGCGGGGTTGAAAAGGGGAGTGGGGCTTGCAGGGAGGCTGGGGCCTGTGTTCTTGAAGGGGGCGGGAGTGTAGCGGCTCCTATTTTACGGTTATGGATAATCGGCGTTCATTTTGATCTTTGGTGGTTTTTGGGGTGTGAGAGGGGTGTTGTTTTGCGGCTGCCGTTTTGCGGCCTAGGCGTCCGATAAAGGACGGAGCGGGAGGGGCGCTTCAAGCAAACCTTGGGGCCCGGTCCGATACATCTCAAGGTCCGACGAATTACCCGCAGGTTGCGGATCAGCGAAGACTGGGAATTTTGATGCAACATGGCACAGTACATCACGGCTTTTGGGCGACCTTCAAGGGTTTGTCATTCATGGCTCTGAGCTTGATGGCGGTGGGGTGTGTGGTTGAGTCGTATCCGGTGTCGGCGACTGCCACGCGGCGGACGCCGAAGCCAACGATTCCGCATCCGATGGGAGTTGATCCTGTGGCCGCTCCGATTTATTCCTCGTTGCCTGAGGAGTTGGGGACGCGGGCGTCGACGGCAGAAAAAGCGATTGAGGTTGATTCGGAAAAGGTGACTGGCGATCAGGTTTTACCGTCGGACGTGGGTGTGGTTTCGAATGAACCTGTCGTGGCGGTTGAAGGGATTAAAGCAACAACCCCGCAGACGACACACCAAACGCCTGGTCAAATTTCTAAGGGGCTGGATGTCAACTTTTTGCGCTACGGCGAGCTTTCACCAGACGTGATGCCGGTGGTGAAACCCACAGAGCTTCGGCGGGGTGTGTTGAGTTCGATTGACAATCCGCGTGCGGTGCAGCGGGTGACGTTTGCAGATGAAGGGGCCGATTCTGATGTGTCGCCTGATCGGGCGGGGCGGTTTATTGTGTTTGCTTCAACGCGGCACCGGGCGACCAGCGATCTTTATTTGCAACGCACCGGCAGTGCCGCGGTGACGCAGTTGACCAGTGATCCGGCGAATGATGTGATGCCTGCGGTTGACCCCGATGGAAAGCGCATGGCCTTTGCCAGTGACCGTGGGGGAACGTGGGATCTTTACTTGACTGATTTGGGCGGTGGGCCCACGGTG
>JAZGFZ010000096.1:0-14061 GCA_036480015.1 Algisphaera sp.
TTGTTCTTCGGCGGGGCGTTGGGCCAGTGTGCGAGCACTTTGCACCAGTTGGTTGCGAAGGTTTTTCATCGCCGCGTGGGGGCGACTGGTGATTTCTGACCCGATCAATTTCGTTAAAAAGCGTGGGTCGGTGGCTTCAGCGTTGGGGTTGAGAATGCCGGTGTTCAAACGCGACCAAAGTTGATCGCGGTCGGTTGCTTCGGCGAGATCGTTGTTGGCACGCGGGCCACTGTGAACTTTGACATCACGGTAGGTGATGGACCGCAGCACGAATCGGCCCGAGGAGGCTTCATTCACGCGATCAGCCAGTGGGGTTTCGGCTTCAGAGCCTTGGGAAAAGGCCATGGCCGCTGAGGCCACGTCATCTGCGGTGAGCCCAGGAGAAATAACAATGGAGCTGATGTCGATTTGGTGAAGTGACTCGGCCAGCGTGCGGTGGGCTTCTGAAGGCGGATTGTTTTCGACCGCCACGCCATCGCATTCAAACCCTTCGGGCAAAACCACCACGGTGTGAACTTTGGATAGTCCTGCAATGGCTTGGGCTGCTTCTTGGGCGGCGTGGTGCATCACAGGATGGTCGGCGCCATAAAGTTTGGCGGCTTGCCAAGCACGAAACCAGCGGCCCAGAAAGGCCGCGAGATCAGGGGTGTTGGGAGGAGGGTTGGAAGCCATGGTTCAAAACAACAGGGGTGCCCTACTTAAAGTAAGAAGGGCTAAGGGCCGGGGATGCCCGATGGCAACCTCATGGGTTATTTCGGTTAAGGCCCTTGGCCAGATCAGCGTTGTTTGAAGGTCCGCAGGGGTTATCGTGGGCAACCCTTTGCGGTGGCGGACGAGGTGGCGGCAGAGGGCGGGGCCGGGGCGAGCTGGGCTTCGATCATGCCGCGATAGCGTCCGCCAGCATTCATGAGTTCGTCATGGGTGCCGCGCTCGACGATGCGGCCTTGGCTGAGCACCAAAATGAGGTCGGCTCCGATGATGGTTGACAGGCGGTGGGCAATGACAAAGCAGGTGCGGCTGCGCATGAGGTCGGTGAGTGAGGCTTGGATGAGTCGTTCACTGTGGGTGTCTAAGGCGCTGGTGGCTTCGTCCAAAATTAAAATACGCGGATCGGCCAAAATGGCTCGGGCGATGGCCAGCCGTTGGCGTTGTCCGCCAGAGAGTCGAACCCCGCGTTCACCGATGTGTGTTTCGTAGCCGTCTTCAAGTTCTTGAATGAACTCTTGGGCATTTGCCAGTCGCGCGGCTTCTTCGATGGCGTTTCGGTCGGCCTCGCGTCGGGCATAGCCAATGTTGTCGGCGATGGAGCCGTCGAACAAGAACACGTCTTGTTCGACCACGCCCAACAGTGTGCGAAAGGTTTCGACGTCGATGTCGGTGAGGTTGGTGCCGTCGAGCGTGACGCGGCCAACGGTGGGGTCGTAAAAACGGGCCACGAGATTGCACAAGGTGGTTTTGCCTGCGCCGCTGGCCCCCACCAAGGCCACGGTTGTGCCGGGTTCAACCACGAAATCAAGATCAGACAACACCGGTTCGGCGGCGCCAGGGTAAGAAAAAGACACGTTTTCAAAAGCGATGCGTCCACGCACCGCTGCGTTGTTGAGCTGGACGGCATCGGGAGGCGAGTGCATTTCGAGGGGTTCTTCTAAAAGATCCAGCGTGCGATCGAGTGCGGCCAAATCGTTTTGCAAGGTGGCGGCGGTGGCGGCCAAGGTGGCCACCGGGCCCAGCAAGGCGGCCAAGTAGCCCAAGAAAATGACCAAGTCGCCAATGGTGAGTGCGTGAGATTGGGCCAGCGTGCCTGCGGCCACCGCGTCGTTGTCAGCAAGAATGCGCAGCCCGCCATAAAGCAGCAACGCAGCCGAGGCCACGGGAATGATGATTGCCCACGCGGTGTCGATGCCACGCATCCACCACCAAGTGTTGAGTTCTTGGCGAATCATCAGGTGGTTGTTGTTGACGAAGCTGCGGGCTTCGGCGCGTTGTTGGCCAAAAGCGCGAACCACCCGCATGCCACCGAACACCTCGGTGCTGTGTGAATCAACATGCTGCCGGGTGAGTCGCACGTCGCGAAACATGGGGCGAATGCGGCTGATCCATGTGCGGTGGGTGAGCCACACCACCGGCAACACCAGCATGCCGCCCAAAAGAAGCTTCCAGTCAATGGTGGCCAAAATTAAAAGGGTGCCCAAAAATTGAATGGCCGCTCGCCATGGGTTGTAGAGCATACCGAACACCAAGTTGCCTACTGCGCCTGCGTCGTCGCGCAAAATGCCCGCGATGCCGCCGGTTTTAAGTGCGAACACCCGATGCAAGGGGAGGCGTGACGCATGTTCAAACGCTTTGCGGCGTACATCGGATTGAAGCCGCTTGGTAATGCGTGTGGCGTGCCAGCGGCCCCACAAGCCCAGCGCCACCGACAGCACGGTGAGCACCAGAACAATAATCACCAAGGTGAGCAAGAGGGTTCGTGGCCGATTGTTGCCAGGTAACACGCCTGCAAGCAGGGCGGGCAGCGGCCGATTGCCCAGCACGCTGTCAAACACCAGCTTGGGGGCATACAGCGGAATAAGCGAAACCAAGGTGGCTGAGGTGAGCGCACACAGTGCGGCCATCATTTTGCCACGGTGTTCAGCCATGAGCTGCCAAAAACAGCGTAGCAGCGGCAGCATTTTGCGGGTTCGGGCAGGGCGGCCACCGGGCGTCGCATCTTGGGCCTTGGGGGGGCGTGCATTTTCTGTTGCCCGATGGCGAACGCGGCGGCGATAATCATTAAATCGAGTTTTGCTAGAAGCGGATCGTGACATGGGTGTATCGTAGACGGCAATGCCAACTGACTTCGACCACGATCTCTCTGACGTTCAATTTGCTTCCTCTTCGTCTGCCGTTACCACGGCCGAGCATCGACGCCTTGCGCAAGATGCTGCCCGCGAGAAGAATTGGAAGCGATGGGGCCCTTATCTTTCTGAGCGGCAGTGGGCCACCGTGCGTGAAGATTATTCACCCGATGGCAATGTGTGGGATTATTTTCCCCATGCTCACTCACGCAGCCGCAGTTATCGCTGGGGAGAGGATGGCCTGCTGGGTTTCACCGATCGCGAGTGCCGCATGTGCTTTGCGCTGGCTCTTTGGAATGGCGAAGACGACATTCTCAAAGAACGTTTGTTTGGTCTCACCGGGCACCAGGGCAACCACGGTGAAGACGTCAAAGAAAGCTACTACTACCTCGACTCCACACCCACCCACAGCTATGCCAAAGCGCTCTATCGCTATCCACAAGGCAAGTTTCCTTACGCACAACTGGTCGAAGAAAATGCCAAACGTGGCAAGGCCGATCTTGAATTTGAACTTGAAGACACCGGGGTGTTTGCCGAAGGTCGTTATTTTGATGTGACCGCCGAATATGCCAAGGCCTCGCCCGATGATGTGGTGGTGCGTATTACCGTGACCAACCGAGGTCCCGACGCGGCGCCGCTGCATGTGCTGCCCAACTTGTGGTTTCGCAATATTTGGTCGTGGGGCAGTCGGCATGAGAGCGGGTCGGGGCGACCGGTCATGGAACGCACCGGTGATGACCGGATCACCGCACGCCATGAAACATTGGGCGTGTTTGACCTTATCGCGGGCGGTGCACCCGAGGGAACCACCGGCCGTGGCCCTGCTCCCGAGTGGTTGTTTACTGAAAACAGCACCAACCACGAAAAATTATTCAAAGGCTATAACGAAGGCGTGTATGTCAAAGACGCATTCCACGAACGCGTGGTTCATGGGCGTCAAGAAGTGGTTAACCCTGCTTTTACAGGCACCAAGTGCGCGGCTTGGTATCGATTGAATCTTGCCGCAGGGGAAACGCAAACCATTACCTTGCGGTTGGTGGGGCGCGGCACGCCTGACGAAGATGCAGAAACCGCAAAGATCACCGCTGACGAGGTGTTGACCCAACGCCGTGCCGAGGCCGATGCGTTCTACAAAGAAATCATTCCTCCGGCGGTGCCTGACGATCAACGTGTGACGGCGCGGCAGGCCTATGCCGGGCTTTTGTGGAGCAAGCAGTTTTACAACTATGTGATGGACACATGGATCAAGGGAGACCCGGCAAAAAATCCGCCGCCCGAGTCGCGTAAAACCGGCCGCAATCACGACTGGCCTCACCTGCATGCCCGCAATATTCTTTCGATGCCAGACAAGTGGGAATACCCATGGTTTGCTGCGTGGGACAGCGCCTTTCACATGTTGCCATTTTGCCGGGTGGATCCCGGTTTTGCCAAGCACCAGCTCGAGCTTTTTTTACGCGAATGGTACATGCACCCCAATGGGCAAATTCCGGCCTATGAATTTGCCTTTGGCGATGTGAATCCGCCGGTTCATGCATGGGCCGTGTGGCGGGTTTACAAGCTCACCGCGCCACGTGGAAAGCGAGACCGTCGTTTCCTTGCGTCGTGTTTTCAAAAACTGCTGCTTAATTTCACATGGTGGGTGAATCGAAAGGACGCGGCGGGGCGGCACCTTTTTAGTGGCGGCTTTTTAGGGCTTGACAACATTGGCGTTTTCGATCGCGGGCAAGTGTTGCCTGGCGGTCGTGAACTGGTGCAAGCCGATGCCACGGCATGGATGGCTTTTTATTGCAACACCATGTTGTCCATCGCCTTGGAATTGGCCGACAGCGATTCGCCCGAGTCGGGTGCTTATGCCGACATGGCCAGCAAGTTTCTTGAGCATTACATTGCCATTGCCGATGCGATCAATGACATTGGTGGCGATGGGTTGTGGGACGAACGTGACGGCATTTATTATGACCAATTGCGCCAGCCCGGCGGCGCGGCCGAGCCCATTCGCGTGCGTTCGTTGGTGGGCTTGATGCCATTGATTGCCGTTGAAACTTTTAGCACCGATCGTATCAACCGCCTGCCGGGGTTCCGCAAGCGGATGGATTGGTTCTTGAAAAACCGTGGTGACTTGGCCAAACGCATTAGTTTTATGGATCGCGATCGCAATACAGGAAGCCAAGGCGGGACCGATCGCATGATGCTGGCATTGCCCACACGCGAACGTTTGCGCCGCGTGCTGGGTTACCTGCTTGATGAAAACGAGTTTTTAAGCCCTCACGGCATTCGCTCGATCAGTAAATTTCACGAAGACAATCCGTATACGTTGGACCTTGACGGGCAGAAGTTGTCGGTGGCTTATACCCCAGGCGAATCGGACACCACCATGTTTGGTGGCAACAGCAATTGGCGTGGACCCATTTGGTTTCCCACCAATTATTTAATCATTGAAGCGCTGCAACGTTTTGATCGTTTCTATGGCGACGAGTTCACCATTGAGTGCCCCACCGGTTCAGGGAACTTTCTCACCTTGGCCCAAGTGGCCAATGAATTGCAGCGTCGCCTAGCGACCCTTTGCACCCCCGATGAGGAAGGCCGTGTGCTGTTTTACGAATACTTCCACGGCGACACCGGCCGTGGGTTGGGGGCCAGCCACCAAACAGGCTGGACGGCACTGGTGGCGAAGTGCATTGAAAACCTTTCTCGCTCTCAGCCTTAATGCTTAATGGGGGGCTTGGTGAGTCCTGTAATCTGCGCTTAATGCGTTCAGAGGGGGGCAAATAGGTTGTGGGTTGTTGGAATTGGAAAACAAGTGGCGATGTTGCGAAGGCAAGAGGCAAAACGTCTCTTTTTTTGCCCTTTAACAAGGAATCCACCTGTGAAAATTGATCTTTCAACGACAACGTCGGCCGCGCTTTTGGCAACCATGGGGTGGGCGTCTTCGAATGCAATCGCAGGTATTTATATCGAGGGAGCCATTGGGTTTCCAAGCTCATCGGCCGCACCTTTGTTTGATGATGACGATGGATCAGACCCCGATTTTGAAGTGGATTTTGATTCGAAAGATGCGTTTTACGGTGCCGTTGGCATTGATGGCGGCTTGTTACGAAGTGAGCTAGAGCTGAGCTTTCGCGACACCGAAATGGATAACTTTCAAATTAGTGGCGGGGGCCCCACCAGCGGAAGCGGGTCATTTGAAACCATCAGTTTGATGAGCAATTTGTATTTGGATATTCCTGTGGGAAGCATTAGTGTGTGGGCTGGTGGCGGAATTGGCGTGGTGCAATTCGATGGCGACGTGCAAAGTGTTGGCACGCTGGACGCTTCTAATTTTGAAGACGCGGCCTACGGCGTGGCTTGGCAACTACGCGCCGGGGTCACGCTGGATCTCACCCGCAATCTGTCGCTCAATGCGGGTTATCGATACTGGCGAGCCGAAGAAATTGATTTTAAAAACGTAAGCTTGAATGAGACCGAGCTTCACTCGGTGGACATTGGCTTGCGGCTTACGTTTTAGGTGGTGTGTGACGCGCCACGTGATGACCGAGGATGATGAGATTGCAAACGCGGAACCTTTGGGCGTTCACACCCGAGGTTTATTCATCGCCACCAGGTTGGCCAGGTTCATTTCGGTGCCGTGGTCTTCGCTGTGCATCCAGCGGTGCATGCGGGCTTCGGCTTGGGCGAGGTCTTGCTCGGTGAGGGTGAGAAACACGGCGGCCAAATCGGGATCAAATTGGGAGCCCGCGCCTTCTCGAATTTGTTCGGTGGCGGCTTCGTGGCTCATTTCTTGGCGGTAGGGCCGGTTGCTGGTCATGGCGTCGTAGGCATCGGTGACGGCGAGCAGGCGGGCAAGAAACGGGATGTCGGTGCCCGCAAGGCGGTCGGGATAGCCTGTGCCGTCCCAGCGTTCGTGGTGGTGGCGCACGATTTGGTTTGAGCGGGTTAGATGGGGAATGCGATGGAGAATTTCATAGCCCACCGAGGGGTGGACCCGCATGATGTCCATTTCAATGTCGGTGAGGCGTGATGTTTTGTTGAGAATGTCGTCGGGAATGGCGACTTTTCCGATGTCGTGCAGCAGGCCACCCAAGCGGATCACGGAGAGTTCTTCATCGCTGAGGCCTAATTTTTGGGCAAGGGCCAAGGCAAAGGCGGTGACCCGCATGACGTGCCCGCCGGTGTAGGGGTCGCGCGATTCGATGGCGAGTGAGAACCCGCAGACCACTTCGACGATCATTTCAGTGAGTGAATCAATGAAATGGCTGTTTTCGATGGAGATGGCGAGAAAACGGATGACTGAGACCAACAAGCGATCGCGGATGGCTTCTTCAACCGGCGGGCAGGAGGCGACGGTAAACACCAGCACGCCGAAATAAGTTTGTCCCACGCGAATGGGCATGGCGACCCGGTTGCGGCCATCGGGAAGTGTATGGGTGCGTTTTTCGTTGCGTTGGGTTCGGCTGTCGAAGAGCGATTCGCAAAGGCGCTCAACGTCGCGTGGCAGTTCAGATTCCCCCACAATCAATTCGCCCATGACGTGAACAACGCCCAAGGCGGCGTCTTCGTTGGCTTCGACCACCCACACCGCTTGGCTTCCCACCAAGTTGGCCACTTCGTTCATGGCGTCGGCCAGCAGTTCGTCATTTTCGGTGTGAACGGAAAGGTTGTCGATGGCTTGTTCAAGCAGTCGAAGCTCTTGAATGGCGGAGGCGGTTCGATGGGCGGGGGCTGCGGTGGGCTCGTCGGGGGCTTCTGCAACGTTGGGCTCTTCGGTGAGTCGGTGCAGTGCCGAGGCAAGCTCATCAAGCTCATCAAGTTGAGCGATGGCGTGGTTTTTCACATCCATGGCGATGGATGGGTGAAGTTCGGGATGGAGGTCTGGATCGGAAGACATCACGATGTAATAAACACGGACAGAAATGACAGCCGCATTGGCTGGCGTGTGCTGAAATGACCCACTGATTCATCGACGGGTTAGGGGAATGTCTTTAGTTGAGAGACGGTTTTTAAGAAACTTTTGCAAGCGGTTACAGCGGCCGAAAAGTATCTTTAAGCAGCAATAGAGGCTGTTTGGGCCAGATGGCAGGTGGTGAGAACCACGGTGAGGTCGTCGCGTTGGTTGAGTGATCCGGCTTGAAGATCGAGTCGGCCTTGCAGGAAGGCCAAGGCGTCGTCGGGGGTGAGGCCGCGCATGGATTCGAATTCTTGGGCGTAGTGTTCGTTGGCCAGTCGCCCTTTGCCTTCGCAGCCGGGGAAGGCCACTTCGAAGCCGTCGGAATACATCAAGAGTCGGTCGTTTTCATCGAGCGACACCACGGCTTCTTGGAAGACTTCATCGGGGAACACGCCGAGCATGGCGCCGTCGGGGTCGAGCCATTGGGTGTCGCCCACGGCTTTGAGCAGTGCGGCAGCGGGGTGTCCGGCGCTGGCGTAACGCAGTGTGTTGGTGCGTATGTTGATGACGCCATAGGCGGCGGTGCCCAAGCTGGCGGCGCCTGCGTCTTGCTCGATCATGGCGTGGTTGAGGGCGGCGAGGGCTTCGCCCGGCGGCACGATGCGGTAGCCCGGGCCCACGCCGGGGGTGATTTCACGCAGGGGGGTGGCTTGTTTGATGAAGATGGTCATGAGCGCGGCGGGCACGCCGTGGCCCACGGCGTCGGCGATGAACACGCCCACGTGGTCTTCGTCGAGTCGCATGATGTCGTAGATGTCGCCGCCGACATAGCCCGCGGGGCGCCACAGGGTGCCGAAGTCAAAGTGGTCGACTTGGGGCATTTCTTTGGGCAAAAATTCGCGCTGGATTTTGACGGCCATGCGCAGCTCTTCATCGATTTTGTTGATTTGACCTGCCATGCCGCGTGTTTGAGCATGCAGGGCGCGGGTTTCGGCATTTTGAGTACGAAGCACGGGGCTTTGGGTGAGCAGTGTGGCCAAAATGGCTTGGGCCACGGCGTCGGAGGCATCGGGCGGGCAGGTGACCAGGCCTTCGTCGTCGCTGGGCCCTGCGGGGCTGGTTTGGTTGCCCCGGGTGACCATGGCGGGAATGCCTGCATCGTGAAGGGATGCAAAAACTTCGTATTGGTCGTTGTCATCGACACCCAAAAGCCATGCGGCGTGAACGTCTTGGAGGGCGCCCTGGGGATTTTGAATGAATTCTTGAGTGGTGATGCGTTGGGTCGCTGGGGGGCCAAAGGTTGGAAGGCTGGCGGCCACAGCATCGGCGCGGGTGGCCCAAGCGGCGGAGAGAGAATCGGTGCCTAAAACCCAAAGAACGGTGGTTGCCGCCATAATAAACGCCTTTTTGACCACTGGGATTCAGTGGTGTGCAGGGGTGATCCCTTGGGGGCTCTATCGGTGGCTTGGCAATTGCAATTGACGTGAGGTTGTGGTTTTATCGTGCTCGGCGTTTGAGTTTGAGCAGGGGGAAAGCGGTTTTAACGCCTGGTTTGAGCCCGTAGCGGTCGAGTCCGCCTGCGGCGAGTTCCAAGGCCATGAGGGCTGGGCGGTTGCTTTTGTAGAGCGTAAGTTTGTGTTCGGGGGTGCCGGGTGGGTCCAAGGTCATGCGGTGGACATTGACCACGTGGCCACTGGCATCGATGAAGGCAATGTCGATGGGCATGAGGCAGTCACGCATGACAAAGCTGCGCGGTGCTTCGTTTTGAAAGACGAAAAGCATGCCGCGATTGACAGGAAGGCTTTCGCGGCCTGAAAGACCGCGAAAGCGGTGGTCTTGGGTGAGGGCCAGCTCGGTGGTGAGTGGCATGCCGTTGAGGTGGAAGGTTTCAATGGGCAAGGTGCCCGAGGATTCGGTGGAGCAGCCAGCGGTTGTGAGCAGACTGGCGAAAACCAAGGTCGTGCAACCTGCGAGGTGTAAAAAGCGAGCGGCGAAAATTAGGAGTGAGCGAGCAGCCATGTGTCGTGTTCTGGGGTGAGGGTAAAGGCGGTGGGCGGTAATTGGGCCCAGCAAAATTGCTGACAAAAAGTGTGGGCGGCCATGGGCGCGGGGGCGGGCAGCAATCCGCACGTGTGGGCCAGCAGGCCAATGATGCGTTCGGGCTTGACGCCGCGCTCGCGGTAGGCGGCCACGCGGGTGTCGCCATGACGTTTGGCCAAGCGGTGGCCATCGGGGCCGAGCACCAAGGGGACATGGAAATAGCGTGGCACGTTTAAGTTTGAGTCTCCTGCCAAGCCCAGTGCGTGATAAAGCAACAGTTGCCGGGGGGTGGAATTGAGTAGATCGTCGCCGCGAATGATGTCGGTGACCTTGGCGCGGGTGTCGTCGACCACCACGGCCAGTTGGTAGGCGGGGAGTCCTGCCTTGGTGGCCACCAAGAAATCGCCCACGGTGGCTTGCACGTCAATGGCTTGCGGGCCTGCAAAGGAATCGGTGAAGTGGGTGATGCCTTGCGGGACACGAAAGCGCACCGCGCACGGGGCGTCTTGGGCAATGGGTGGGGGGTTGTTTTCAGGGCGATAGAGACCGGGGTAGCGCACGTCGTGGTCGCCCTTGTGCGGGGCCGATGCGGCGGCCAGCACCTCGCGTCGCGTGGCGGGGCACCGGTAGGTGCTGCCTTGGGCCTGCAGTTGGGCCAAGGCAGCTTCGTAGGGTTGTAAGTCGTCGGTTTGCCGCACCGGCGGGCCATCCCAGTTCATCCCCAGCCATTGCAGGTCGTCGATGGCGCCTTGGGCGGCGCCGGTTTTTACGCGTGGGCTGTCTAGGTCGTCAATGCGAAGCTGAATGCGGGTGTGGGTTTGGCGGGCATGGGCCCAATTGATGAGAAATGTGCGGGCATTGCCCAGATGCAGTGCTCCAGTGGGCGACGGGGCCAAGCGGGTGACCCGCGGCTGGGCGGGGCCTGGGCCGGTGGAAGTGGGGCCGGGTGCGTCGGGAGTGTGGGCGAAAGATGTCACGGTCGTTAATCTAACGTCATGACCGACTCCACTCACCCACTGACCCTTGCCGTGCTGATTTCTGGCGGCGGGACCACCATGATGAATTTGGCCGACCGCATTGAGCGTGGTGCCTTGCCTGCTCGCATCGGGTTGGTGCTGGCGAGCAATGAGGGGCCTGCTGCGGCGGGCCTAGAGCAGGCCAAGGCTCGCGGCTTGCCCACGCTCACGCTGCCGCGTCGCAATCATGAAGACACCGCGTCGTATTCGGCGGCGGTGTTTGATGCCGTGCGGGCGGTGAATGCCGACTTGGTGTGCATGGCGGGTTTTTTAAGCTTGCTCAAAATTCCCGGTGATTTTGAACATCGCGTGCTTAACATTCACCCGGCGTTGCTGCCTGGCTTTGGAGGCAAGGGCATGCATGGGCAGCATGTTCATGCCGCCGTGTTGGCGGCGGGGTTGAAGGTGAGCGGCTGCACGGTGCACGTGGCTGATAATTCGTATGACACCGGCCCCATTGTGGTGCAGCGCACTTGCCGGGTGGAAAACAACGACACGCCTGAAACGTTGGCCGCGCGGGTGTTTGAGCAAGAGTGCGCGGCTTACCCCGCGGCCGTGGCCGCCTTTGCCGAAGGACGTGTGCACTTTGATAAAAGCGTGTGCTATGTAATGCGGCCTGAGCGGAAGGGCAAGAAGGGGGCGTCGTAGGGGGGGGTAGCCGTTAGTCGTTAGCAATTAGCAATTTAGCAAGATGCAGATGAGAATCTAAGCATGTGGGGCTCCCGCCTTTGGGGGGGCTACTTCCGGATTGCCTTTTCACTTAGCCCCTTGGTCCCTCAGTCCCTTCTCCGGCCATCGGGCGAAAGGCTTTGAGTTGGGCGTAAAGCCGGGTCATTTCTGGCATGGCGAGTCCGGCGCGGGTGGCGGCACGCAGGGGGTCGCCCACGATGGCTTCAAATTCCAAGGGGCGTTTGGCATCGGCGTCGAGCATCATGCTGGTGCGGTAGGGCGGCATGCGTTGGGTGTCGTCGAGCATTTTTTGAACAAAGGTAGGCTCAATCACACAACCTTCGGTGGCGTGGGCGGCCGTAACGACTTCGGCCATGAGTGATTTGACTTGGGTGCGGATGGCGGGGCTGGCCATCATGGCGTCGGTGGTTTGGTTGAGCACCACCGACAGGCCATTGAAGGGGATGTTCCATACCAATTTTTGCCAGCGGGCCAGGCGCAGGTTGTCCACCACGCGCAGATCAAGTTGGGCGTCGGAAAAATCTTGGGCAATGCGGGGCAGCAGTGCTTGGGTGGTGGGGCTTGCGGTGTGGGGGGCTCCGGCGCGAATTTGGCCGTAATCCAAGTGGCGTACATGGCCGGGGCCTATTTTGTTGGCACACAAAAAACACAGTCCGCCCAACACACGATCGTCTCCGACCACGGCGGCGGCATCGGCTTCGGGGTGCAAGCCGTTTTGCAGCACCAGCACCACGCCGTTGGGGTTAAGCAGCAAAGGAAGCAGGTTGGCCAACTGGGCGTTGTGGGTGGTTTTAAGGCACAACAACGCAACATCCACCGGTGGCATCACGGCAGGATTGTTAAACGCTTGAACGTTGGGCAGTGTGAAAGAGGTGTTTTTTGTTTCGACCCGCAGGCCATGGGCTCGCACATGATTGACATCGCTGCGTAATAAAAAACGCACACGATCGCCGTGCTTTTGGGCGAGCATGCCGCCGTAATAGCCGCCAAGAGCGCCGGTGCCCACCACGGCATAAGTGAGGGGTGATGTGTTGTGAGAAGGCATGCTGGGCAGCGTACCGTGTTTTTGAAACAGGATGAATGAAGTGGCCCGGTGGTTTTATGATGCCACGCCACCTGAAGGTTTTTGTCTTGCCACATAAAAACGCGGGCGGAACCTTCACGAAGAGGGTTCCGCCCGCGGATCGCGAAGCATGACGCTGCGATCAAATGGTGGGTGTATTGATTTGATTGGGATGGGTATGAGCCACCCTTTCGTGGGTGTGTTGATCGTCAGGTGGGGTTGTGAGGTTGAGGCCAATCAGGAAAGAAGGCGCGTTTGGCTCTTGTTGTCCGATAACAAGTTGATGGCGTTCAGTATGTTGAATGAGAGCATTTGTCCTGTTGAAGTAGCTCCGGCTTTGCCAAGGTTGCGGGTTTTAAGGGCGTTGTGGTCTTGAAGCGTGTGCTTGTGTGTCGGCTTTGTTGAAAGTGTCGTGCTGTGCGGTGATACTTTCGTTTTGATTGGTCGCGCCTGCCCGCGTAGCTCAGTTGGATAGAGCGGGGCTTTCCTAAAGCTCAGGTCGTAGGTTCGAATCCTGCCGCGGGCATTTGGAAATGGCGGGCGCACTACAGGCGGGACATCGCGAAGGTGTGTCCGTCGACTTTTTGTTTTGGTTTATTTTCATTAGCGATTTGAGTGAGTTTTTTTTATGATGAACGAACGCCCTGTCATTGCTGGATCAAAGGCTTTGTTTGTGACCTGCTTTGTGGCGTTGATGGCCACGTCGTTTGCCTTTTTGATTCGCGCCTTCACCATTGGAGATTGGGCCGCCGATTTTGGATTGGATCCTGTGCAGCAAGGCGAATTAAGCGGGGCAGGGATTTGGCCATTTGCGATCAGCATTATTTTGTTTAGCTTGGTGATCGACAAGATTGGTTATGGCAAAGCCATGGCGTTTGCGTTTGTGTGCCATGTGGCTTCGGTGGGGGTGACGTTATGGGCCCCTTACATGCTTGTGGATTCTGCAAGTGCCGATGCGGATGCGGTGGCGGCAGGGCAGCGCGCGGGGTACTGGGTGCTTTATGCGGGCATGTTTCTGGCAGGCATTGCAGCGGGCACGGTGGAGGCGGTGATCAATCCGGTGATTGCGACGGTGTACGCGCAAAACAAAACCAAATGGCTAAGCATTTTGCACGCGGCATGGCCAGGAGGCTTTGTGCTTGCGGGGCTTGTGGCGATGGCAATGAAGCCCACGGGCTTGCTGGGCGAAATGGTTGAAGGCGGCATGGGGTGGCAGTGGAAGGTGGGCTTGCTGCTTGTTCCAACGTTGATTTACGGAGCCATGTTGCTGCGTTGCCGTTTTCCGGTGAATGAACGGGTGACGGCGGGCGTGAGTTACCGCGAGATGTTGTCTGAGGTGGGCGGCTTGGGGGCTTTCTTTGCGGCGGGTTTGGTGTTTTGGGAAATAGAACGGGTGGTGAGCCATTTTTACGAACTGCCCACGCTTCCTGAAGTGGCGGGTTTGCCGATTCCGCTGGCGCTAATTCCAAGTGCGGTGGTGGGGCTTGTGTTTTTGCTTTACACGTTTTCGTTGGGGCGGCCGCTCTTTCT
>JAZGFZ010000097.1:0-2831 GCA_036480015.1 Algisphaera sp.
CTCAAAAGGAGGGTTGTCGGCAGGAACCATGCCCCCCGAATGAGCCTTCACATGGCTGGCCCGGTAGTGATCGGCGGCCAATGAGGGCGCGAGCAGGGCTTGGCCTAAGAACCATGCAGGGTCAACATGGCGATCCACCACAGACAAGCCACCAATAAGCAATCCGCCAAGCCACATGGTGCTTAGCGTGATGGCCAAAACAAGCCCGCGTGTGGTGTGCCCGCTAAGTAAATGCCCTAGCCCTGGTAGAAGCCAGCCTGCAAAGGCCGCGGCCACACCGACGAAAACATTCCGGCGCCGTGGGGATGGCGCAGGCGAAGCGGGCGGGGAGGGTGTGGGGCTGGCGGTCATGCGCTTGGCAAATATAAAGAAATTACGGGGTGAAAGTGGAGGGCTTGCCCTCACGGAGGCGAGGGCGTCATACAAATGCGATAAAGATTGACAAAATACCCCAGAGGGATAGTTTAATCACCTTGCCAGCCATGACAGTGCATGCCGCAGTCTGAGGTTGAACCTAAGTCTATTTGCTGTATCGAGTTGGTGAAAATCTCCTAGAGGTCTTCGTGTTTGTTTTTTTCAAAAGGAGTGCGTGATGGATGTAGAAAACAACGTATGGGCAAGTCAAGATGACGGTCCGCGTCGCAAAAAGGCGTGGCCGGCGATGGTTGATGACGAAGGGGAACTTGAAGAGGACGATTTTTTTGGTGATGGAGAGGATGACGAGGGCGAAATGTCCGATGACGAGTATGGCTCGTCGGATGATGACGATGGCGACCTTCTCGACGATGACGAAGAGGGGGACGATTTGTTCGCCGATGACGAGAAAGAATGACGTCAGGATTGCCCGCTTTTGAGGAATCCTTTGGCACCGTTTGTAAGCAAAGGGAGACCTGATGAGCGAATCTGATAAAAACACGGATCTTGACAAAAGCACCACTTTTCGCGGCGTTGACCGCCGCACCAGCGTGGTGGATGCACGCACCAAGGGCACGGGGCTCGAACGCCGTCGTGGCCCGGGGCGTCGCCGCAACGATTTTGTGAAGGCTGCCGATGAGGGCGAAATGACGCCTGAACAATTTTTGTTCATCAAGGCCGTGGATGCCTTTAAACGTGTCAATCAACGGCCGTTTCCCACATGGACCGAAGTGCTTGAAGTCATTCGCAAGCTGGGTTATCGCAAAACCCTTGAGATGGATTTGGATCTCCCCGGCGCCGAAGATTGGACCGAGGCCCCCGATGCTCCGGCATTTCCATCGTCTGAAACGACCGACGAAGACGCGGCCGAAGCGGCGTAACACAGACGCATTAACTTGTTTTCATAAACAAAAAACCGCAGCTTTTGATGCTGCGGTTTTTTGATGCGCGGTTTTGTGGCAGCAAAGTCTAAAACGCATACCTTATTGACCGACCCGCCCACTCTCACAAGGCCGCGAAACACACGTTATTCACCTCATGCCCAAAGCCATTCCCTACAAAATCGCGTCGCTTTGTTATCTCTTCGACGACCAAGGCCGCACGCTCTTGCTGCACCGAATTAAGCCCCCCAACGCCGATCGTTATTCGCCCATCGGCGGCAAGCTCGAAACTGCGATAGGTGAAAGCCCCACCGCCTGCGCCGTGCGTGAAATTCACGAAGAGGTGGGGCTTGCTGTCAGCCCTGACGATCTGCACCTCACGGGCATGGTTTCTGAGCGGGCGTATGAGAATCAAACCCATTGGCTCATGTTTCTCTACGAGGTCACCCACCCTGTGGATTTGGCTCCAGGCACCTTTGATGAAGGCTCGTTTGATTGGTACACCCGTGAGCAAATTGATCAGTTACCGATTCCCGAAAGTGATGCCAAAGTGATTTGGCCCGCTTTTTGGGCCCATCGCGGCGGTTTTTTTGCCGCCCACCTCGACTGCGGCGACGGGCCCATCACTTGGCAAATCGAGCAATCGCACCGCCCTGCCCAAGCTTGATTTGCGCCCACGTCAAAAGTTGCTGGCTTGCGTCGCCGCGGCAACGTATCCTGTGGCGCAGGCCATCACTTGCCGTGCTGGTCTTTACACTTCCGACATCTTCACGCCGACCCCTTTTTAGGACGCCGACCATGTTCCAAGCCCGCCGTTTCGCCCCTCTTTTGACCGTCGTTGCCCTTTTGGCCACCACCCTGTTGGGGGGGTGCTCGCGCGACATTCACGTGTTTCGTTCAACGGGCACGTCGCCGAAAAACGTCTCGGTTCTCTCGGCCGCCACGGGCGAAATCCTGTGGTCGATGAATGTGCCTGTGGGCCAGCAACTGCGCCTCGATTTTGATCGTGGCGAAAGCAACGAGGCTTACCGCAGCCCCAACATTCCTGCCAAAACCATGAAGTGGCAACTGTGGACACTCGACGCCATTGCGAAGTACGGTCAGAAAATGAAGGGCGGCAAAAAACTTGATAGTGACAAGATTAAATTGCCTGAACAACAAACCATCATCGACGTTCAGATTCGCAAGGTTTCGAGCAATGCCTTCCAGCGCTAAGCCATTACGTTTTCCGCACGTTCACGCCCGCACAGCGCTTCGCGCTGTTGCGGGCGTTGTGCTTTGGGGGCTTGTTGTGGGTGTTGGCCGCGCCGCCGCGCAGACTCAGCAAGCTGGGGGGGCTGTGGACGCAGGCGTGGCCGACCTTGATCCACGGGCCGCAAGCCTGCGGCGGGTTGAGCCAGGCAATGCGCAATTTAGTTTTGAATCACGGCTTCACCGCGTGCAATGGGTGCGCCCACTGGATTTCTCGGTGGGCTGGCAAGCCCAATCGCCTTTGCAGGCCCCGCGGGCCAATCCCGCAGTCAACCCGATTGCCGA
>JAZGFZ010000098.1:0-3079 GCA_036480015.1 Algisphaera sp.
GTCGCCAATGTCGTCTTTAACTACGGCGATCGCCCCATTCTCAATGGCGTCAACCTCACCGTCGATGCAGGCCAGCATGTGGGTTTGGTGGGCCGCAACGGCTGCGGAAAATCAACCCTGCTCAAAATAATCGCGGGCATTGGCAACAACAAAATCGACGAAGGGCAAATCCAACTCGCGCGCGGGTCCAACGTGGGCTACCTGCACCAAGACCACGAGATGGACATGGATCGCACTTTACGCGAGGAAGCGGGCCACGCCTTTGCCGAACTCGAAGAACTTCATCGCCAACTTGAAGACGTCGCCGAACAAATGGGAACAGCCCAAGGCGATGCGCTCGACAAGATCATGAACCGCTACGAAAAACTCGAAGAGCGCATGCACGCCGAAGGCGGCTACGCCGTGGATCACAAAATCGACGAAACCCTACACGGCTTGGGCCTCACCGACGCCATGTTCGAGCTCAAATGCGGCGACCTCTCCGGCGGACAAAAAGGCCGCCTTGCCTTGGCCAAATTGCTTCTCAGCGAACCCGACATTTTGCTGCTCGACGAACCCACCAACCACTTGGACATCGCCGGGCGAGTGTGGCTCGAACAATTTCTCGCCGGATACAACGGCGCCGTGGTGCTCATCAGCCACGACCGCTGGCTTCTCGATCGCGTGGTCAGCAAAATCTACGAACTCGATGACGGCGAAATGGTCGAATACCCCGGCAACTACGAAAAGTTCCGCGAGCTGCGTCTGCTGCGTTTAAAAGACCAACGCCGGGCCTACGCCAAACAACAAACCAAAATTAAAAGCGAGCAAAACTTCATCGACAAGTTTCGCGCCGGACAACGCTCCAAGCAAGCCCAAGGCCGCGAAAAACGACTCGAACGCTTCAAACGCGACCACCTCATCGAGCCGCCCGCCGAGCTCGATGTCATGAAGCTCAACTTCAGCCCAAAAATCAAAGGCAACGAAGTGGTCCTCGAAGCTGAAGACCTTGCCATGGCCTATGAAGGCAAACCCCTGTTCAGCAACCTCACCATGACCCTCAAACGAGGTGAAAAACTGGGCGTCATTGGCCCCAACGGCGCCGGAAAAACAACACTCATTCGCTGCTTGCTAGGCCAACAGCAACCCACCGCAGGCACCGGCAAAATAGGAAGCCAAATCGACGTGGGTTTTTTCACCCAAACCCACGAACACCTCGACCCTAAAAAAACCATTGTCGAATACCTACGTGATTTCACTCCCCACGAGCTTGAACAAGAAGCCCGCGATCTTGCAGGCGCGTTTCTTTTCACCGGACAAGACCAAGACAAACAACTGGCCGTGCTGTCAGGTGGCGAGCGAGCCCGCGCCGTCATGGCAGGCTTGGTCAACGGCGGCCACAACCTGCTGGTACTCGACGAACCCACCAACCACCTCGACATCCCCAGTGCCGAGCGGCTGGAAGCGGCCATGAAGCAATTCACCACCCAGTCACAAGCCTATTCCACCGCGGGCAACCAAAGCCACGCCGGCACACTGATTGTCATCAGCCACGACCGCATGCTGCTGGACCAACTGGTCGACCAACTTCTTATTTTCGACGGTGAAGGCGGCGTCACCCACTTCATCGGAACCTACTCCGACTACGTCGCCACCACCCAAGACAGCGTGCTGGTTGACGCCGGAATATCAGAAGCCAAAACCGGCAAGCAAGCCAAGGCCGATAAAAAAGCCGCCGAATCCAGAAAGAAATCCAAACCTAAAACAAGCTCTAAAAACGACAATCGCGGCAACAATCAAAAACAAACGCAAAAGGGAAGGGGAAATCAAAAAGCCACAGCCTCACGCAAAGGCCCTGCCTCCAAAATGAGCCAAACCAAACTCGAATCAGAGATTGAGCGTATTGAATCGCGTATCGAAGCCATCGACTTTGAACTCATGGACCCCGCCGTATTCGCCAACGGCGAAAAACTAAAAGCCCTCCAAGAAGAACGTGTGGCCATGAAAAACCAGCTTGACCCCTTGGAATCCGAATGGTCTGCCCGGGCGTAATGCTCCAAAGAGCACCTTTCCATCCCTGTTTGCCGATACAGTTCAATCCTAAGTTTCTCTGCCACCTCTCCCAAAAAGCATTCCCTCATGCGCAATACACACCTTTTCAATACCGCCTTCTCATGTGCCCTCATCAGCATTCTAGGCACCTGCGTTTCATCAAACGCCACCCTGGTCATCTCCCAAGCGGACACCCAGAGCCTGCTGACCTTCGACGAAGATCATGAAGGTGTTTTCGTGATCGGAACGGGTTCCAACGCAGGGGGAGCCAGCCCTGCCGTTGGTGAACCTGAGGAACTCAGACGATCCGCCCGTCATCGCAACCGAGAAGGCGGCCTTCTCACCACAGGCGTTGCAATCCAAAACAAATGGGCGGACAAGGGAAAAATCACACTTTTTGGCGCAGACGCAAACGGCGACAATGACCAAGAGGATCTGTTTGGAAGCGTCCAAATGGGCGTTATGAAAGCAGACCAATTACCCCACTACAACTCCAATGCTTTGCTCATCTCAAAACAAGACAACTGGGGCCGCACCGGGGTGTATCTTCGCATTCAAAACAACACCCACACCACCATCACCCGCTGGACATTCACCGCCGATGTTTACTACGAAGAAACAACCGACAAAGGCGCGGGGAACACCACCTTTCGCTATGCCGTGGACAATGGCAACGACATTGACGCCATGATGGCGGCATCCGCCTTCACCCCATTCGCCCAAGCACCCACCGCCACCGCCGGTGCAACCTATGCAGCCGTGGCTTACCGCTTAAATCAAACCATCACCACGCCCGGCGTGGCCCAAGGCGACCACATCATTTTGGCCATCGAAACACCTGACGGTATCACAGGATCAGCCACCCTCGTCGACAACATCGGTGTCACCGCCGTGGTTACAGGAGATTCCACACCACCCACCCTTTCGCCACCCACTCCTGAAACCCCTGAAACCCCAGGTGGATTCGTCGAACCCGAATAAACAAGCCAACAAAAAAACGTCATTCGTTTCTGATTTTGCGTAACCACTTGGCGAGCTGTTAAAAATC
>JAZGFZ010000099.1:0-2197 GCA_036480015.1 Algisphaera sp.
TTGCCCAGCCCGCAGACCCCGCCATGGCCACCGCCATCACCGCCGTGGTGCCCGGGCGCTTTTTTGCCCAACGACTACGCAACGACTACGCCGACGCTCTGCGAACCGCGGTAAACGCCGAGCTCAATCGACCTCACGACGCTCCGGTCGCGCTTCAAATCAACGAAGACCCCAATCGCTTTCCGGCCGTCAGCACCCGATCCAACCCCGCCCCAAGCGATCGCCCCACACTGCCGCGTCATTCCAGCCGCTTGACCACCCCCGCCCGCCGCCAAGGCCAAGGTCGCGGCTTCGATCAATTTGTCGTGGGAACCAGCAACGAACTGGCCCACAACGCCGCCCGGGCCGCCGCTGATCTTGTGGTGGGCACCCTCTCCCAGCATGCCGGGCTCAACAGTGGGCTCAACAGCAGCGGGCAGAACGACAGGCATGTCGACCAACAAGAGGCCATGTCTCCTTTTTCCAGCGGATTCGCCCCCGATGAAATCCCCAACGTGCTTGTTTTGCACGGAGGCTGCGGACTGGGCAAAACCCACCTGCTGCAAGCCGTGTGCCAGCGGGCCCTCACCCGAAGCCCCCACGCCCGCGTGCGATACATCACTGGCGAACAATTCGTCAACCAATTCATCGAAGCCATTCGCGGCAACAGCCTCAAAACCTTTCGCGCAGGATTGCGGCGTCTCGATCTTCTGGCCATTGACGACATGCAATTTTTTGCCAACAAAACCAAAAGCCAACAAGAGTTTTTGCATTGTTTCGATCAAATCGAGCAAAGCGGCGCCCGTGTGGTCATGGCCAGCGATCTACACCCACGCGAACTGCCCGCCTTCAGCGAAGCCTTGATCAGCCGCTGTATTCGTGGACTCGTGGTCGAAATCCACGCCCCCGATGAAACCACCCGACACGATCTCATTGCACGGCTCGCCCGACGTCGCGGCTTGGCCCTCAAGCCAGGCGTGGCCGCACTGGTTTCAACCCACGCCGGCCCCTCGGTACGCGAAATCGAAGGCGCCGTCACCCACCTTCAAGCCTTGGTCACCCTTGCCGCACCCACCCGACCCACAGGACTTCGTGTGCCCCGCGTGGTGTCTCTACACGACGCACAACGCCTCACCGCCTCGACAACACCCATGGTGCGTCCTCCCACACGCTTCGACACCGTGTTTTCTCAAGTCACCACCGGCATGAACGTCACCCGCGAGCAAATCATTACAGGCTCACGACAACGTGAAGTCGTCTTGGCCCGCGGCCTGATGGTCTACCTCGCCCGCGAGCTCACCACACTGAGCTACCCCGAAATGGCCCGGGCATTAAACAAGCGCAGCCACTCCACACTCGTCAGCAGTCGCGGCCGCTTCAAAACACTGCTTGCCACCAACGCCCCCATACTGCTTTCAAGTCGAAATCGCCCCGTCACCCCCAAAGAGCTGCTCGCCGAACTGCGCACCGCCATCCTTGCCCAAAGCTAGTGCGCCGTCAAGCCTTATTTCTGGGTTGAGCGTCTTAGGAAAACAGTCGGGCAAACGGTGCAGGCTCCGCCCGCGGTGGGCTGGATCCGCAAGCGAATTCAGCGTGTTGCCCCAAAATAAAATGGCGTCACAGAGCCAGCCATTAAAAAACCGCGATGGGTCGTGTTGAACACGACCCATCACGGTTTTTAGTGGGCGAAGCAGGATTCGAACCTGCGTAGACGTAAGTCAACGGGTTTACAGCCCGTCCCAATTGGCCGCTCTGGCATTCACCCGGGGCAGAAAAGGTATCACGACTCTTGGTGATTGTCGAAACCCAAACCTCTTTTTTATATAAAAAACCCTCCCACGGCCTCAGGGACGCTACATTCAGGGGACACGATTCACGGGCGGCCTCCCCTTCGCCCTTGCCCTGAGTTTCCATTCGGTTCGATTTTCGGTTTTTAAAGAAAGAGTCTGCGCCCATGATTGCCACGGCTTCCGTTCTCAACAGTCACGTCTTGGTGCTCAACAAACTCTGGGTCGCCGTGCGCGTGGTGGATGCCCGGCGGGCCTTTTCCATGCTTGCCCGCGATTTGGCGCAAGTCATTCAAGTCGACGATGGCAGCTACCGTGGTCACGACTTTTCCGACTGGGAAGAAGTCAGTCGCTCCCGCGCCGCACACGCCACCCGCCACGGATCCAACCCCACCCACGAATGGGTCCGCACCGTACGCTTAGACCTCGCC
>JAZGFZ010000100.1:0-2063 GCA_036480015.1 Algisphaera sp.
TCGCCTTCGATGTCGTCGTCGATTTCGACAACG
This sequence comes from Algisphaera sp., assembly GCA_036480015.1. GTDB lineage: Bacteria > Planctomycetota > Phycisphaerae > Phycisphaerales > Phycisphaeraceae > Algisphaera. The sequence continues at coordinate 34 of JAZGFZ010000100.1, forward strand.
CCTTCGACCTGGGCGATTTTGGCGACTTCTTCGAGGGTGGTTTGGCCTTCAAGCACTTTGAGGATGGCGTCGCCGCGAAGCTCACGCATGCCGCTGGCTCTGGCGGCAGCGCGAATTTTATTAAGTGGGGCACGGTTGAAGGCGAGTTCGCGAATTTCGGCGTTCATGAGCATGAACTCATAAACACCACGGCGGCCTTTGTAGCCGCTGCCGCCGCAGCGGTTGCAGCCGATGGGGTGGCAGACGTTGCGGCCTTCGAGCTCGGCTTTGGTAACGCCGCAGATGGCGAGTAGTTTGGGATCGAATTCGGTGAGGGGTTCTTTGCAGTTGTCGCAGAGGATGCGAACCAGACGCTGGGCGAGCACGGCTTGAACAGAGCTGGCGACGAGGAAGGGCTTGAGGCCCATGTCGATGAGGCGTGTCATGGCCGAGGGGGCGTCGTTGGTGTGCAGGGTGCTGAAAACCATGTGGCCGGTGAGGGCGGCTTGGATGGCGACTTCGCCGACTTCTTTGTCACGAATTTCACCCACGAGAATGATGTTGGGCGCTTGACGCAGCATGGCCCGCAAGATGAGCTTGAAGTCGAGCGGGGGGTCCATGTTCATGTTGACTTGGCATTGGTTGATGCCTTTGAAGTTGTATTCGATGGGGTCTTCGGCGGTGATGATTTTGCGGTCGGGGCGGTTGAGGTCGGCCAGGGCGGAATACAACGTGGTGGTTTTGCCTGAGCCGGTGGGGCCGGTGACCAAGAAGATGCCGTTGGGGCGGTTGATGATTTTGTTGAATGCGGCGAGGGTGTCGGGCTGCATGCCGAGTTTTTCGAGCCCGAGTTGTGCGGCGTCGGGCCGCAAAATACGCATGACGATGGATTCGCCGTGGTAGGTGGGGCAGGACGAAAAACGAAAGTCGATGGTGCTGGCACCCAGTCGCATTTTGATGCGACCGTCTTGGGGAATGCGCTTTTCTTCAACCTTGACGCCGGCCATGATTTTAAGGCGGGCAAGGACGGAGCCTTGGGTGCGTTTGGGGATGGTTTGTTGTTCGTGGCAGACGCCGTCGATGCGGTAGCGCAGGCGGACGCGTTTTTCGAAGGGTTCAATGTGAATGTCGCTGGCGCGGTTGTTGACGGCTTCGGCGATGATTTGGTTGACGAGTTTGATGATGGGGCCTTGGTTGGCGGCCGATTCATCACTGGCGTCGAGGTCGATGGATTGGTCCATCGATTTGTCGAGTGTTTTGTCGAGGGTCATGTCGACGGAGGTGTCGACGGACATGTCGATGGTGAGTTTGTCGATGCTGTCCTTGATGCTGGACATCACATTGTCGATGTATTCGCTGATCTTGGTGCGGGCCGAGAGGGCGAATTCGATGCGGCCGCCGAGGCGGAATTGCAGGTCGTCAATGAGGTGGATGTCCATGGGGTCGTGGACAAGCACTTTGAGGGTGTTGCCGTCTTTGCCCAAGGGCAAGACTTTGTATTTTTTGATGAGGTCTTGGGGGATGAGTCCCAGGTGTTCGCGGTTGATGACGTTGGGTTGGTCGAGGTCGACGAACTCGAGACCAAATTGCGAGGCGAGGGCTTTGGCGATGTCGTTTTCGGTGACATGGCCTTGGGCGACGAGGCATTCGCCTAGCCTCTTGCGCGAGGATTTGGATTGTTTGAGGCCGGCCTCAAGCTGCTCCTCGGTGATGAGTCGCCACTGCTTGAGGATTTGACCGATTTGAAGCCGCTTGCGTGCCATTGGCACCTCGTGAGGGGTTGGGTGTTGGCAGGTTTGGCAAACACCGAGTGAGGGATGGGGAGGGCGAACTAAAAGTATGAGCGCCTTGGGGCAGAATCGCAAGCGAGGCGCTATGAATGAGCGTTTTAAGTATTGTGATTATCAGCAACAGAGGCGTTGCAACGCTTGTTTCTGTGGTTTGTCGTCGTGGTGTTTGAGAGGCGGCCGATAATGCGGTGGGTGGGGAGGGGGCGTGTTGCCATGACGCCAAAAAAAGGTGAACGGTTACGACAGGCAAAACGTTGCGGG
>JAZGFZ010000101.1:0-10148 GCA_036480015.1 Algisphaera sp.
CCGGCGACTTTGATCTCACCGCACTGCACGTTAACGGCCCCGTCGAAGAAGCCCCTCTACTAGGCTATGAAACCCTCGCCGTTCGCGGCATTGCCTTTGACCACACCGCCGCCACCCTCGACATCGACACCATTGAAGGCGTCGGACTCACCGGTGCGTTGGCCATCAATCTTTCCAGCGACCCCCAAGCCCCCCAAGACGACGCCACCGGTTCAACGCCTCAACCCCAAACACCCAACGATGCCGACGTCGATTCCGACTCAGACTCAGACTCAGACTCAGACTCAGAAAAGAGCGACGACGCCAGCGTCTATCAGGCTCTTGCCCTCAATCTCCCCTACCACGTGCGCATCGGCCATCTCAAACAAACCGCCATGAGCGCCCTTATCTTGGGCCAAGGCATCGAACCCCCACTGCGTTTTCAAGCCGACCAAGCCGAAGTCGATCTCAAAAACCTCGACCTGGGCCCCAATGCTCAGCCCGCCACACTCGTGTTTAAAACCCGCCTTCAAAACACCGGCCACTTTTCACTCGACGGCACCTTGCAACCCAACCTCACCGACCTCAACAACTCACAAGCCAATCTTGCCTACCGCCTCAACAAACTTCCCCTTGCCGGATTCAGTGGTTTAAGTGGAAAATATGTTGGCCGCACACTTGCTTCGGGTGATCTCTCATTCGACAGCCAAGTCAACGTGAGCGATTTTAAATTCGACACCACCCTCCCTCTCAAAATCGAACGCTTTGAATTTGGCGAAAAAGTCGATAGCCCCGACGCCATCAAACTTCCTCTCAACCTCGCCGTGGCCATTCTTAAAGACAGCCAAGGCAACATCGCCCCGCCCGACATTCCTGTTGCCGGGCCACTTAACGACCCCAGTGTGTCCATTGGCAAACTGGTTTGGTATGCCATCACCAGCTTGATTAAATCCATCCTTGCCGCCCCTTTTAACCTCATGGGCAATGCACTGGGTGGCGGAGGCGATGGCGCCAATGACGGCGGTATGCCCTCGGTCGCCTTTGCCCCCGGCAGCTTTGCCCCCGACGCCGACGCTCAAACCGCCATCGAAAAACTCGCCACCGCCTTGAACGACCGGCCCGCCTTGGGCCTGCGTCTGGTGTCGGTGCCTGCCGCTCAAGGCGTCGATGAAACCGCCCTGCATCGCATTGCCCTGAAAACCCAAATGGCCGCCGATCACAACGGAGTCGCACCCGACACCGCCACTTACCAACAAATCATTCGCGACCGCTACGCCGCGGCCCACCCCGACGCCAACAATACAAACAACAACAGCAACGCACAGCGCCAAGCCAATACCCCTTCAAACGCCACCCCGCCAACCCGCCGCACCGCGCGTCCGGGCCACCGCCATCGAGGCGGCCGAGGCGGCTCTGTGATACATCGTCAACGTTCGTCTTCTTCCAAACCCACGCCTCCCCCCCCAACCAACGACGTAAACACCCAGCCCGCAACCGACGCCACGACCACAACCACCCCAGATTCAACCCCCGCCGACACATCGCCCACCCCAGGCAGCTTCGCCGAAATGGAGACGTGGGCCCTTCAACAAATCTCCCTAAATCCCAACGCCCTCGAACAACTCACCACCCAACGTACCCAAGCCGTTCATGACGCCCTGCTTGCCGCCGGCCTCCCCCAAGATCGCATCATCACCCAGCCCGCCAGCGATACGCCAGAGCCCAATGCAGCCGACGCATCCGAGCCCAACAACGACACCCCCGGTCCCGCCATCCGATTTGAAGCCGCCGTGCCGTAATGGGGGGAGGCGAAGGGACTAAGGAGCCAAGTAAAAAACCCCAAGTGATCCCGCAAAAGCAGAACCCCATCTCGACACACCCATTTCCCATCTACATCTTGCTAACTGCTATTTGCTAAACCCTAACTGTCTTCCCCCCTCCCCCCCCTAACTCTCCATCGGTGGACACGAACACACCAAGTTGCGATCGCCATAAGGATTGTCAATGCGCCCCACGCTGGGCCAAAACTTATGGCCGTCTTGGTCTTGCCCCACCGCAGGAAACACCGCTTGGTGGCGCGAATAAGCATGGCTCCATTCATCGGCAACAACCGCTGCCGCAGTATGCGGCGCATGACACATCGGATGATCCTCTCGCGGCCAACGGCCTTCTTCAATCTCACGAATTTCATCACGAATCGCAATCATGGCGTCGCAAAATCGGTCCAGCTCGGCCTTGGTTTCACTCTCGGTGGGTTCGATCATTAGCGTGCCCGCCACAGGCCAACTCATGGTCGGGGCATGAAAGCCATAGTCGATCAATCGCTTGGCAAAATCTTCAATGGTCACCCCCGCCGACTTTTCAAAAGGCCGGCAATCAAGAATAAATTCATGCGCCACATGGCCCGCTTTGCCACTGTAAAGAATGCGGTAGTGCTCGCGCAATCGCCCTGCCATGTAATTGGCATTAAGAATGGCCCGGCGTGACGCCTGGGTTAAACCCTCGGCGCCCATCATCGCAATGTACATCCATGAAATGGGCAAAACCATCGGACTGCCATACCCCGCCGCCGACACACGACAAGGCGACGCCTCACCCTCTGTCATGGCAAGATCCACCGAAGGCAAAAACGCCGCCAAATGAGCCGCCACCCCAATGGGCCCCACCCCCGGGCCGCCACCACCATGCGGAATACAAAATGTTTTGTGCAAGTTTAGATGACACACATCGGCGCCCATGTGCCCGGGGCTGGTCAACCCCACTTGAGCATTCATGTTCGCGCCATCCATGTAAACCTGGCCGCCATGGTCGTGCACCACTTGGCACACGGCTCGAATATCCGATTCAAACACACCGTGCGTCGAAGGATACGTCACCATCAACGCCGCCAATGTGTCGGCGTGAGTTTTCGCTTTGGCCATTAAGTCTTCCAAATCAATGTCGCCGTTGTCGCGACACTTCACCGCCACCACCGTCATGCCTGCAATCACCGCCGACGCGGGGTTGGTGCCGTGGGCACTGGTGGGAATCAAACAAACCGTTCGCTGAGCGTCGCCACGACTGCGGTGATACGCACGAATGGCCAACAGCCCCGCGTACTCCCCTTGGCTTCCGGCATTGGGCTGAAGACTCACTGCTGCGAAACCCGTGATTGCCGCAAACCAACTTTCAAGTTCATCAAAAAGACGTCGGTAACCCGCCGCTTGATCCGCTGGAGCGAACGGATGCAAATGGGCAAAACCCGGCCACGTAATGGGCAACATTTCGGCCGCGGCGTTGAGCTTCATCGTGCAGGACCCCAAAGGAATCATGCCGTGCATCAGACTGTAATCTTTGCTAATCAACCGGCTGGTGTATCGCAAAAAAGCGTGCTCGGTGCGATATTTGCAAAACGTCGCGTGATGAAGAAACTCCGTCGTCCGGGCAAAAGGCGCTTGCGCAAACAAGTCGCTAAGTGGCGCATTGTCCAAATGGCCCGACGCCGAACGCGGCGGCCGACCCGTGAGTGCTTCGGCAAGCACCTTCAAATCATCGCCTGTCACTGTTTCATCCAACGCCACATTCACCACATGGCCGTCAATCAATCGCAAGTTATAGCCCGCCCCCAAGGCCCGGCGCATGGCCGCGTCGGCATCATGGGCCGTGTCATACTGAACACTCACCGTGTCAAAAAAACGCGCGGTGTTGGCCAGCGCCAGCCCCCCCTCCACCACTGCTGCGGCCAATCGCCGAGCACGACGGTGCACACGCCGCGCAATCGCTCGCAAGCCTTCGGCACCGTGATAGGTGGCATAAAACCCAGCCGCAATGGCCAACAACACTTGCGAGGTGCATATATTACTGGTGGCCTTGTCGCGTTTAATGTGTTGCTCACGCGTTTGAATCGCCATGCGATACGCCGGGTTGCCATGCACATCTTTTGAAAGACCAATCAGCCGCCCCGGCATTTTGCGAGCGTGTTTTTCATGCGTGGCCACAAAGGCCGCATGCGGTCCGCCATACCCCATGGGCACCCCAAAACGCTGCGACGATCCCACCGCAATGTCGGCGCCCCACACGCCGGGCGGCTGCATCAAACAACACGCCAGCAAGTCGGTGGCCGCCACCACCAACGCGCCAGCCTCATGCGCAACCTCTGCCAAGCGGGCAAGGTCTTCAGGACTGTGCACATCACCCTTGGTGGTGGGCGTTTGCACCAACACACCACAAAACCCTTCGGGCGATTTCTCAAACGCATCAAGTGCTTCCACCACCAGCTCAATGCCCATGCTGTCGGCCCGCGTACGCATTACCTCTAGGGTCTGAGGGTGAACATCATGGGCGACGAAAAAACGTGGCGTTTTGCCACGGCTTGCGGCCAAACACATGGCCATGGCCTCCGCAGCGGCCGTGCCTTCATCCAACAACGACGCGCCCGCAAGCGGCAAGCCCGTCAAATCGGCAATCACTGTTTGAAAGTTCAGCAACGCCTCAAGCCTGCCTTGTGAAATCTCCGCTTGATACGGCGTATACGGCGTGTACCACGCGGGATTTTCAAGCACATTGCGTAAAATTACCGCAGGCGTTTTGGTGCCGTAATACCCCTGCCCAATCAACGATTTAATCTCAGGATGGTTTTGCTTGGCATACGACTCAAGCCGCTTTAACGCTTCGCTTTCGCTCAAGGCCCCCGGCAACGCTTCCAGTGTTAACAGTTTTTCAAGACAAATATCCGCAGGCACCGTTTGGCCCATCAAAGCGTCAAGATCGGCAGCGCCCGTCACCGCAAGCATCGCCTCCAAGTCACCCGCCACTTGCCCATGGTGCCTACGCGCAAAGGTGTCGAGTGCGGCGTCAGAAGACACCGCCGAATCAGTTTGAGACGTCGCAGTGATAGAAGATGACATACATCAAAACCCATGAAAGAAGCCGCCAACCTTCACAAGGCTGGCAACGCGAAATAGAAAAATAAATCATGCGGCATGCACGTTTGAGAACAAATGCTCCGCACGCCATCGTGTCCACGACATGTTTTTAACGTTAGTGCGCGTCGTCGGCACACGCTTTGAGGTACGCCGCATGATCAAGTAATCCATCAAGATCAGCTCCATCATTCAAACGGATTTTACAAATCCAGCTGGCGCCATAAGGATCATCACCGATGGTTTCAAGCTGGTCAGGCAATGCCTCATTCACCTCGACCACCACGCCCGCCACCGGACTGTAAACCTCACTCACAGCCTTCACCGATTCCACATCGCACAGGTGATCTTCAGGGCTCACTTCAAGCCCCACGTCGGGCAAATCCATGAACACCAAATCGGTCAGTGTTTCAAGCGCAAAGGCCGAAAGGCCCACCGTCACAATGCGGTCGTCGCCGTCTTGGGCAAGCGCCACCCACTCGTGGCTTTTGGCATATTGAAGGGCTTCAGGTTCCATGGGTCGACTCCGTGAAGAGGATCAAAAAGAGAGATCAAACAAAAGCAACGGTCAGCCCTTGGGCCGCGTGTAAAAAGGCAGCGACACCACACGGGCAGGCAACGACGTGCCACGTACGTCCACCTGCAACATCGTCTCCAAAGACGACGCCGCCACATCCACAAAGGCCATCGCCAAGGGATGCTGAAACGTAGGCGAAAACGAACCACTGGTCACCGTGCCCACCACGTCGCCATCAAGCAGCACACGGCTTCCCTCACGGGCTGCACGTCGGCCTTCCAGCTCAAGCCCCACACGTACTTGCCGAGGCTTTGCAGGATCATTCAGAGCCACCAGCGCATCACGCCCCACAAAATCGCGGTCTTTCAAATTGATGGAAAAACCCAACCCCGCATCATCAGGACGAATGGTTTCTGAAAGCTCATGACCATACAACGGCATGCCCGCTTCAAGTCGCAGCGTATCGCGGGCCGCAAGCCCCACCGCCCCGCCCCCCACAGCCTCGGCGGCCTCCACCAAGGCCGCCCAAATGGCTTGAGTCGCATCGGCCCTGCACACGATTTCCAACCCGTCTTCGCCGGTGTAGCCCGTGCGACTCACATACGCGGGGGCCCCCATCACATGGGCCGCTTGGCCTCGGTAATATCCCAACGGCATCACATCGATATCACACAACGCAGCCGCAATCGTCATCGCCTCGGGGCCCTGCACCGCCATCATCGCCGTGGACAACGTGAAGTCTTCAAACATCACACCCGACGGCAATCGCTTGGTCATCCAAGCCACCATTTTGTCACGGTTGCCTGCATTGCAAACCACGCCAAATGTCGAATGAGAATCTGAATGAGAGACGCCCCCTTCGCCCACCCCAAAATCGGCGCCTTGATACACCAGCACATCATCCAACACCCCACCATCTTCACGACACACCAATCCATAGCGAATTTGCCCAGGCTTCATGTTGTCCACCCGTCGGGTGACCAACCCATCCAAATAAGCCGCCGCCCCTGGGCCACTCACCCTCAGCCGCCCCATGTGCGAAATATCAAACACCCCACACGACCGCCGGGCCGCATGATGCTCATTCACAATCGAGCCGTATTGCACCGGCATCGACCAGCCTGCAAAATCAACCAATCGCCCGCCATGAGCAGCATGCCATGCGTGAAGCGGTGTCTGTTTAAGCAAAGTGGCATCAGGCATAAGAAAGGGGCATCAAAAGGGCAAGCGAATGAGGTTCGCTGCGGACTATAACAGCAAGAACAACAAGCCCCAACAAGCCCAGCTCGATCCCCTAAAACCAACCACCGCCGCCCCCGCAAAAACGGCTCCTGACCCCTTTTTTCTTTCTGTCGCCCTAGCCCAAGATACCGCCGCCATTGTCGATAAACATGCGGTACACCTGATTTAAAAACTGCGCCAGAAAAAAGTTCGCCACGATAATTGAAATAAAGGCGTACACAAACGCCTCGGTGGCCGCCTTGCCCACACCTGCGGCCCCACCTTCACAATGAAATCCCTTGTAACAGGCAATCAAACCAATAAGAAGCCCAAACACCACCGCCTTAAACAAACCCGTCAACACATCCCACGAGGTCACCAACTGGGCGCTGAACTCCCAGTAATCCACCCGATCGACCCCGTGAAAAAGAGCCACCACCAAATAACCCCCAAAAATCCCCAACACGTTGCTAAACACCGTTAAAAGCGGCAGCATAATGATGCACGCCATCACCCGTGGCACCACCAAGTGTTGAATCGGATCGGTGCCCATCACCCGCAAGGCATCCAACTGCTCCGTCACCCGCATGGTGCCCACCTCGGCCGACACCGCCCCCCCCACCCGCCCGGCAATCATCATCGCCGCCAACACCGGGCCAATTTGTTTCACCACCGACAACGCAATCACCCCGCCCAGCCGTGACTCTTGACCAATGGCTTCAAATTGGGCATACGTTTCAATGCCAATCACCGCCCCCACAAACATGCCCACCAGCATAACCACCGGAATGCTGCGAACCCCAATGCTGTAAAGCTGAGGCATCAACAGGTAAGCCCGGCTGTAGCCACTGGCCCGACGCACCGACCACAAGGCCGTGGCCCCGCAAAAACGTGAAAAAGCACCAAAGCCCTCGATCGAATCAAGCAGCGACCGACCCAGACCTTCAAGACGTGCAGAAAGCATAAGCAAAACGCGACGGCAGCTCCTAAGACAAAGCGAAAAACACCTGCAAAACGCTCTGCTCTGATCTAAATATTCAACCTGATCTAAAATTCAACTTGACGAACTAACAAAGGGTGACCAACGGGATTCGAACCCGCGACCCCCGGGATCACAACCCGGTGCTCTAACCAACTGAGCTATGGTCACCGTCAACCGACAAAGCTTTCACCCTGTCGAGCCAAGCAAGGATATCGATATTTCCTTGGCAATGCCAACCCACATCCACAAAGCTGTAGAATGCCCCTCTCCTCGCCCCTTCCGAGCCCATGTTATGAACGTTATTGCAACCCCCTTTCGTCGCCTCGTCACGTCCCTATGCCTGCTGGCCCTTATCGCCAGCCTAGGAGCATGCCGCGGCGCCAGCGGCCCCTTCCCGCTTCTTGTTTACTCCGACGACGGTGATCTACTCCCCAAGCCCTCATCCGCAGGCTTGGTGGTCGACCCCAACTCCCCCATCGAAGACGTGCCCATGCCCATTGGCTTTAAAGGCGTGCCCAGCAAAAGCATGAGCCGCACCGACGGCAACCACCGCGTGGTCTTGCATGTCTACCAAGGCCGTGCCAACCTGCTGGACACCGCCGCGTTCTACCGCCGCAACCTCGACGACTTCGGCTGGAAGGTCGACGGATTTGACACCGGCGACCCCAATGCCACCGTGCAAACCTACGCCAAAGGCAACGAGGTTTTGCGCATCAACATCTTGGGCGACAAAGGCAAAGTCACCCTCAACATTTCCATCGATGGCAACCCCACACCGACGACCCGCTGATCCACGCTTGGCGTCCCGCCTCGCTTAAGTTCATTCAACCCTCCCGTTTTCCCCACCACGCGCGCCACCACGTCGCCCCGAGCCCTCATGGAATCCACGCCCCCCAACTCCAAACTGTCCGACACCGCTGTTCGCAGTGGTGTGCAATCCGCCCCCATCGATCCCAACGACCCCCACGCCCCGTCACCAGGCGAGGTCACCGAATTCATCGATGACGTCAAGCGTTTTTGGGCCCTCAACGGCGGCTGGATCGCCACCTCACTGCTCATCTTCGCCGTCGTTTTTGGTGGCTACCGCCTCATCGCCGGCCGAAGCGCTGCAGCCCGTGAAGCCGCGTGGAGCGACCTTCACGGTGTCAACACCCAAAGCCTCATCGACTTGGTCACCGAAAACCCCAGCAATCCAGCGGTTGAAACCCTCGCGCAACTGCGTGGTGGCGATCTTGCTTTAGACGAACACCACAAACTCGCCGACCCACAAGCCGGCCCCGCAGCCAGCAAAGATCTTTTGGCCAAAGCCAAAGCCCGCTATCAAGCCGCCCTTCTTTCCGCCCCCCATCCCATCTACAAGCTCAACGCTTTAGAAGGCCTCGCCATCGTGGCCGAATCGCAGCGCAACGTCGAAACCGCCCGCCAACACTACGAAACCCTCAAGCAAACCGCAGGCGACCGCTTCCCCCATTGGACCACCCGCGCCGACCGACGCTTGGCCTTGCTAGATCAACTGCCCGCCCCAGTCGTGTTTGCACCCGCCGCCATCGCCCCTCAAACCGGCGACAACAATGGCGAATCTGCCTCAGAAACAAACAACGCCAACGGTGATGGTGACGTTCAAGCCAACCCCACCGAAACCCAAGCGTCCGACCTCGACCTTGTCGGCCCGCCCACCAATACGCCCTAACCGCCCCACCCGGCCCCCGCCATGTTTGACGACGCCGACCCCAACGACCTAATCGACAACCTCGACGATCTGTCTGACGTCGATCCCGAAGCAGTCGACGCCCCTGAAGGCAGCGACCGCTTCGAATCCACAACCCTCGAAGAACTCACCGCCGCGGGTGCCGAAAAACGCGCGTGGACCCTCAGCAACGACTCGCGCCAACGACTCGACAAATACCTTCAAAACCGACTCAAAGGCATCAGCCGAAACCAAATCCAAAAGCTCATCGCCCTCGATGCCGTCACCGTCAACGGCAAATCCGTCAAACAATCCGCCGCGCTACGCCAAGGCGATGTCGTCGAAGTATGGGTGCCCCCCAAGCCCGGCGTCGACATCCTGCCCGAAGACATCCCCCTGGATGTTTTGTTTGAAGACGACCAAATGATCGTCATCAACAAACGCGCCGGAATCATTGTCCACCCCGCCCGCAAATACAAAACCGGCACCTTGGTCAACGCCTTGGCCTACCACCTTAAACACCGCTCGCCCCAAGCCCAAGGCCAACAAGGCCAACTTTCCGATGTCGGCCGCGACGACCAACGTCCCGGTGTGGTTCACCGCCTCGACATGAACACCACCGGCGTCATTGTTTTTGCCAAACAAGAAACCACCCACTGGCTGTTGTCACGCCAATTTGAATACCGCACCAACCTCAAGTGCTACCTCGCCCTGGTCCACGGCTGCCCCGACCCACCCCAAGGCGTTATTCATCAGCCCCTGGGCAAACACCCCACCATTCGCGAAGCCCACGCCGTGCGACACGACGAAACCGGCCGCGAAAGCACCACCTACTACCGCGTGCGCCGACGCTACCGAGGT
>JAZGFZ010000102.1:0-6000 GCA_036480015.1 Algisphaera sp.
GTTATTTGTCATTTATCATCCCTCAATTGCCATTGACAGAGAAAGCTTTAACAAGCAACCGAACTGATCCAAAGCCGCTTTCTCATTGACCATTGACCACTGACAAATAACAATTGAAAAATTCCCCACCACCCCATTTTGGTTCCGCCCTTTCTCAGGCCAGCCCCTGAATTCCTCCGCCTGCCTTAATCCTGTTTCAATCCACGTAATCTGTGGACATAAATGCCTTTTCGCTGAATGCTGCCTTCTCGGATTTCTCGTTTTATGGTATTCAGTTTTTTACTAGACGCTAGTCAAGACCAGACCCTAGAGATTCCCTAGCTCGCAACGGAAGCGATTCGGAATCACCTGTTTCGTCGAGATAAGATTCGACGGAGCGCAGTACGACATCCATCCCACCCCAAACCTCCGCCATGATTAACTGGAGACATCACCCTGCCTGAACACACGCAAACCGATTTATGGATCGCCTTGGCAGTGATTGAGATGGTGTCGGTGTTTGGCGCGGTGCTGGGCTGGCGGACGGGAAAAACATTGGGCAAAGCGGGACAAACCTTTTTTGTGGCGGGGTTGGCAGCCGTGATGGTGAGCTATTTGCTTTGGGGGCGAGATTCTGTGGTGTGGACGTGGATCATGCCCGTGTCGGGGGTCGTCATGCTGAGCAATCCCACGCCATGGCTTGCCGCAACACTGGCGGGCCTTTGCCTTGCCCAAGCAGGTTTGCCACGGTGGCGACGCAGTGCGTTGGCTGTGGTCTTGGTTGCGGCGGGGCATTACACCTCGGCCCAGTTCTTTTTTTCGTCGCCACCGCTCACTGTGCCAACATGGGTGGATGACGTGGCCCTGCAAACCATGCCCACAACTTGCAGCCCCGCCGCTGCCGCCACCTTACTCGCCACGCATGGCATCAAAACCAACGAACGCGAGATGTCTTGGTTTTGCCTCACCAACCCCCAAGGCACCTCGCTACTGGGTCTCTACCGTGGCCTGTCAAAGGCAACGGCAAGCCAAGGCTTGCATCCCGCGATTCACTTTTTATCGCTCGATGAACTTCAGCAACGCCCCGATCTGTTGCCCGCCGTGGTCAGCGTCCAACTCAACCGCGAAGCCGACGCCCGTGAACCTCGCTATCGCGAACGCTGGGGCTGGATCTTGGGCGTTCGTCACTCGGTGACCTTCTTGCGTTTCGATGGCCCCGAGCACGTGTGGGTTGGCGATCCGGGCGTCGGCCTCGAACGCTGGCGATTAACGCACACCCGTGACTTGTGGGTCGGTGATGTGATGTCGCTTGTTTCTCACGACTAAGGAACCGTCCCTTATCCCCTCAGCCCCTTCGCTGCCGGCGCCTCAAAATCAGCTAACACCTACGTTAATCGTTCGATCACTAATCGTTCGATCACTGTCCGAATTGCCTTTCCCCTTATCCCCTCAGCCCTTTCATTGCTTGAGTTTGGATTTACATTTGGATTATTTTTGTATCTTGCTAACAGATATTTGCTAATCCCTAACTGCTATCCCCCCCCCCTCAGCCCCTTCCAATACCGGTGCCTCAAGACCGGCGGGCCTGCATCAAAGCCGTGCCCATGGACTAATCGGCGAACCGTTACAATTTGTCTTGCCCCTGCCGCGATGCTCCTTCTACCCCCCCTCATAAAAACAAAAGCCATGTCGATCTCCAGCCACAAACGCCGTCAACGGCGTCGCACCCGCCTCACCCTCATTGCCTCCGTTCTGCTTTTGCTTGTGGGCGGTGTGGCGGCGCTTTACCACGTTCAAAAAGGGCGACAACAAAGCCCGAAACTCGATCCCGGCCCGCGTGACGCCGCCATCGCCATGGTTGCCCGTGGTGAACACGAAGCCGCTCTCGAAGCCTTTCTCCCTTATTTTGAAGCAAGGCAAACCACGCCCGCCATGCTCAAAGCCTGGTCTCAAGCACGCCTCAATACGCCCCTTCCCGACGCCCAACACATCAGTCAAGCGGCGACTCAATTGCGTGCGGTGTTGCGCCAAAATGCGGACGACACCGAGGCCGCCAAGCAACTGCTCACCCTCCTTTCTCGCTATCCCCAAGGCGTTGAGAATGAAATCATCACCCTCACCGACAAGGTGCTTCAACACGACGCCAGCAACACCAATGTGCACCGGCCCCGCGCCTTGGGCTTGGCTTCGCTTAAGCAATATGCCAACGCCCTCAAAAGTCTCAAGCTTTTTTTGGCCGACCACCCCGACGACCTTCAAATGCAGCGGCTCAAGCTCGACATGATGAACGGTGAGAAGCAACCTCACTCTGTCATTCTCACCCAAGCCCAACACGTGTTTGAAGCACTGCCCGACACCGCGCTGGGCTCGCTCACCTTGGCCCACGCCAAACTCATCACCGGCGACCGCTCCGGCGCCCGCCCCTTGCTTGCCACCGCGGTCACCCAATCCATCACCGATCCACAGTGGGTTATGCAAACCGTGCAAATGCTCGATGCCGCCGGAACCCACATCGCGGTGCTTCCTTACCTTGAGCAACAATTTACGGCTGGCCCTCCTTTTTCACAAAACCCTGAATTGGTTGGCGAGCTCATTTTGCGCCGCTTCGAAGCCGGCCGCGTGGGCCCTTCTCTCGAACTACTGGACACCGGCATCGCTCTCGAATCGCTCTACATGAGCAGTTTTGAAGCCATCGCCCGACACGCCATCGGCCAACGCGATCAAGCCCGCACCTTGATACGCGATCTTGCCACCCACTCCACCAACCGTTACCGCGCCGCGGCCCGTTTGCTTAATGCCGCCCTGCCCGAAAACGACAGCTCGCCCGACACCAAGGCCATTATTGAAGCCGCCGGCGCCATTCGCGAACACAAAGTCAACATCGCCTACCTCGACGCCCTCATTGCCAACGCCCACCAACGCCAAGGCCAAAATGAAGCCGCCGAAACCGCCTACAAAAAGGCGCTCAGCCAACGCCCTTCATGGGCCGGACCTTGCGTGGGCTTAGCCGAACTGTATTTAAGCCAAAACAACCAAGAACAAGCCTATCGCTATGCCACCGCCGCAGGTAAGCGCGAAGGCCGCAGCCTGCGTGTGGCCGTCATCACCGCCCGCGCCGCAGAAGCTCGCATCGCCCAACTCTCCCCCGCTCAACTCGCCGAGTTAAGCAACATCATTGATAGCGTGCAAAACGCCCAGCCCGGCGAACCGCACACCGCCGTGCTTAAAGTTAACGTGCTTGCCCACCAGGGCGACACCGACGGCGCTGCCAACGCCGCACGCCATGCCGCACACATCACACCCCCACTTAACGAAAAAACCACCCTCAAACTCGCCGCCATCGCCCGCCGACACCACTTGGGTGTGGCCGATGAACTCGAAGCCGCCTACCTCGAACGTTTTGGGCAAACCCCTCGCATCGCCATCACCCGCGCCCTCGAAACCGCCGCCGCAGGTGACAACCAAACCGCCTTGGACCAATTCGATGCGTCCATGCCCAACAATCCCAACCCCGAATGGCTTGTCAACCGCGCTCTCATTTACGAACGACTGGGCCACGCCGAGGCCCTCGACCACTGGATCCAAGCCTCCGAAAGTGCGCCCGACAACGCTCGCGTGCAAAAACATGTTCTCACCAGTGCCGCCATTTGGACCGATCGCGATCTTGCAGACCGCATTATTAACCGCCTTAAGAAAGCCGCCCCCAACGACAATGCATGGCGTATTGAACGTGCGCGATTTCTCCTCACCGGCAACCCCCAAGACCCTGTCGCCACCGCCGACCAAGTCGACAAACTGCTCAATGTCGTCACAAAATCAAGCGTCCCCACCCTCAACGTGCTCGTCATGCAAGCCACATCACGGCGTCTCAAAGGCGACGCCCAAGGCGCCGCCCAGCTGCTCGAAAAAGCCTTGCAACAAAACCCCAGCGACCCCGCCCTACAACTTGAACTGGCCCAAGCCCTTGCCTCTGCTGGCAACCAAAGCCGCGCCTTAAACATCATTCGCCAAACCCTCACGCAAAAAAACCTTCCCGATCAGCTGCTGCGCACAAGCCACCAACTTTTGCAAAACCTAGGCGATTCCAATGCGGCCAGCCCGCTCGAAACCCTGCGTGATCGCAAAACCGCCAACAACCAAGACCTTTGGCTCCTTGTCCAGCACTACCGCACATCACAACGTCTCAATGACGCCGTCGCCCTGCTCCCAGACCTACTGGCCAACGACGGAGCCCCCGCCAGCGCCCAAGCCATCGCCTTGGCCGCCGATATCTACAGCGCCGCCGACCAACCCGACGCCGCACGCGCCGCTTTAAAACAGCTCGACACCCTAGACATTCCCGAAACCCAAAAACTCACACTTCATGCCGCACACGCTGCCGCAAGCGGCTCGATCGACGAAGCCGCCGCAGGTTTCGCCGCCGCCACCGCCGCCGACCCAAAAAACAGCGCTGCATGGCGCAACCTCGTCGAATTTCAACTGCGCGCTGGCCAAAGCCGCGCCGCACTCGCCTCGGCCCAAGAAGCCATCCATGCCCAAGGCGCCACCCCGGGCATCGAAGCCCTGCACGCCCAAAGCAGCGTCATTCAAAGCCTCCCCCCAAACCCCACGCTCATTCCGCTCTACAGCGCCATTGTCAACGGCACCCCCGCCGCCCGCGACGCCGCCACCCAAACACTGCAAACCCTTCACCGCCTCACCACCGATCCCAACACCACCCCCAACCAGCATGTCACCGAACTCATCGCTCTCGCCAACGACCATCCTCAAATAGAAGCCATCGAAGTGCTTGCCATCGCAGCGCTACGCCATGCCGGACAACCCCAATCCGCCCTGCAACGCGCCACCGCCGCAGGTGAGCGTTTCCCCCGCTCTCCCTCCTTGGCCCAAGCCTTGGCCCAGGGTTATGCCCAGCAAAGCAACTGGAGCCAAGCCCTCATCGCCACCAACACCTGGCGCCGCTTGGTTCCCGGCGGAAGCCTTGCCGCCGACACCCTTGCCGCCCAAGCCCACCGCCACCTGGGCCACGCCGACCGCGCCCTTGACGTGCTTTCGCCCTACCGCAGCCGCATACTCGCCCGCCCCGAAACCACCCCCGTCCTCACCCGCCAATACACCATGCTCTTGGCCATGGCCAACCGCACCAATGAATCCCGCGACATTCTCAAACCCCTTTTGCCCAGCAGCACCTACTGGCGTATGACATGGCTCGACGTCGCCACCCAAGGCATCCACGACACCCGCCAAGCAGGCCGTTGGATCCAAGACGTCGAAGACGTTCTCGATGAAAACCAACTCATCGAACGCAGTGCGATCGCCCAAGCATGGTGGGCCCTAGGCCGCCGCGACAACCACCCGGCCTACCTCGAGCGTGCCCGCACACGGCTCGCCAACCTTGCCGCCGACCCCGATGCCAACACCGACGTCTGGTTCTTCTTGGGCTCCATCGCCGAACACGACGGCGACTCCGCCACCGCCGCCCAGCACTATCGCAAAGCCCTCGCCCTCACACCCAATGCCGTCAACGTGCGCAACAACTTGGCCATGGTGCTTTCCAACAATCCCAACGCCACCGACGACCAACTCGCCGAGGCCATCAACCTCGCCGCCTCAGTCACCACCGATCGCCCTCAAGAACCCAACTACCACGACACCCACGCCGCAGTCCTCCTCACCGCCAAACACTACGACCAAGCCCTCGCCGCCATCCAACACGCCATCGACCTCGACCCCAGCAACCCCGAATGGCGTAAACGACACGATCAAATCACCGCCGCCATGAACGCCGGCATTTGAGGGAAAGTAGCAATTGGGGATTAGCAAGCAGCAGTTAGCAAGATACGCAACCGTTCACAGCGGCCCGCCCCCCCTTGCATCCTCTTGCTAATTGCTAACTGCTATTTGCTATTTGCTATTTGCCAACTACACCCAACACATCGCACCACATCGTCACCACATGGCACGCGCTGCCCGCCATCACAAACACATGCCACACGGCATGATTAAACGGCAATCGAGTCC
>JAZGFZ010000103.1:0-6368 GCA_036480015.1 Algisphaera sp.
GGTGATTGATCCGTCGGGGTGGGTAATGCTGGTGAGGCGGTTGTCGGCGTCGTAGCCGCGGGTGACGGTGTAGCCGTTGGGGCCGCCGCCAATGCCGGTGATGTTTTCGGTGGCGATGGTGCTGTCGGGGTGGTAGCTGTAGGTGACTTGGTTGCTGTAGGGGTTCGTCGCGGGGTACGGCCCCAAAATTCCCCGATTTTCCAGATCAGGGCCAGGCCCCGCGCACTCCCGCGCACCCTCCTAGCAAATGAGAAGAAGGGGTCAGCAGAGTGTAGCAGATTTCCCGAAGCGGGGCCAGGCCCCTGAGATTCTTTTCTTCTCTGTTTTGGGGCCAGGCCCCTCCGTCTCCCCTCAAGGAAACCCAAAACGCAGTAAAACTCTAAAATCCGTCGGAGACACAACAAGACAAATTTCACCACCCAGTATTCCTGGCTTGACGTTGGCAAACAAGAGCCACACGCCGCCTTCTTCAGTCTGAAGTGTCGGTTCAATTTGATCTCGGAAAACCTCCTGCATGAGTTCGTGAGGTACAGACTCTAGCTCCATATGCGATTCAACGTATATGACCTTGTCGATCGAGCGGGTATCAAAATAGTGCGGCGGGATGCTTTCTGAGTGAGTTAAATCGATCTCCAGCCGCCTTGCCAATGCCCCCTCCGAAGCGTAGACGTAAACATTTTTTACGAAATCGGTCCCTGAATCATGATAAATTTTAAGAGATAAGCTTTGGCGACTATTCATCATTTCAGATTGATGACAGGCAACAAAAAACGCCGTAAAGGTAATTGCAAATATCCTCACGCATGCGGCAGTTACAATCATATACCTCGAAGCCCTCCTCCAAATAATGCTCGCGGGTTATATTCTAAATTTTTTCCCCCAGGCGTATTAACCGTAATCGGCAAACCGGAATTGCTCGCAAAATCTTTGTCTGCTTGACTGAAATCTTCGGGCGCAAAATCGATTACCCCATCTCCGTCAGAGTCGGGTTGTGGATGTGTATGCCAAATCGAAACTGCTTTCGTACACTTCGGGCAAGGCGCCTTGTTGGGAGAACATGACCCGACGTGCGGACGACCTGACGTAGTCGTATGACTAATTTTTCCTGTCTTCTTGTGGCGACATACATATCCACAAAACTCACGTCCAGTTTCATTGGTTGGCCACCGATGCCTGTTTCCGAGGTCCCGAGAATAATCTCGTCGTTCTCTTGTCTGTCTACGCCTTTCACGAATTCGCTTGTTACGCCGACGCTCTAAGTGCCTGCTGGCTTCCCCGCTTGGATCGACGAACGTTAACGGCTCGGAACCGACATATAGATATAAACTCCAGCCATCCACATACCCAAGCTTATCCCTCCCCATCCACCGCCCCAACGCACTCGACCGATACCGCGCCCGGTTGTAAATCAACCCACTTTCATCATCATGCCACAACCCTTGATGCCCGCGCGCGTTGCCCAGCGCCGAGTAGCTGCGTTCAGTGACGCCGTTGGGGTCGAGCACGCGGCGGGCGCCGTAGGCGGTGTAGGCGTAGCGCTCCACCACAGCTCCTGCGCTGTTGGTTAAACCGATCACGTTGTATTGACGGTCGAGGTGATACCAGTAGGTGCTGCCGGCGTTGACGCCCGCTTTCACGTGCAGGCTTAGGGGCTCATCAACGTAGCTGCCGTAGGTGGTGTGCCGGACCAATCCGCCGGTTTCGTATTCGCTGATGACTTGGCCCATGCCGCTTGAATCGGTGAGGCAAACATAGGCGGTGGTGGTGCTGACGTTGGTGGCTGACAGCGGATGAACGCGGCGAATCGATCCGCGTTCTTTCGGTTGCTCGCATTCCGCAACCGTGTCGGCGGTTTTGGTGGTTCTTCGGCCCAGACCCGCAGCGGGGCCAGGCACCCAAATTTCAAGGCACCCAAATTTCAGGCACCCAAATTTCCTTTCCCCACATTACATGGCAAGCGGCAAACAAGTTCAATCCATCACTGTAGCCAGATGGATCCCGCCCCATCCACCGCCCCAATCAACCAACGCAAGACACTTTACCCCCCCCTGAAATGCCAAGTGAAAAACGACGAATCAAGGGTATTCCTCTAATTGTTTTTTCGTAAAACATCGCTGGCGAAGCGTGAGACGGGGTGAAAAGGCTCGCCTTTTGCCCCAGAAAACTTCGACATGCGGGGAAAGATTCCAGATGTCCTTTTTCAAAATGCCACTTGAGCACGTTCCAACCTCACACCAACCCCCATTCCGCCTTTTGCCTTCCTTGCTCCCTCGCCATCGCTCACGTTTTCCGCCCCGCACTTCACGCCTCACTGGCGTGAATGAATTGGCGGTACAGTCCTGCATACGTGCCGCCTTGTGCTAGCAATGCTTCGTGGCTTCCGCTTTCTACCACTTTTCCGTGATCCAACACCAACACCGTCGTGGCGTGGCGAATGGTGCTTAGCCGGTGCGCCACCACAAAACTGGTGCGCCCTTCAAGTAGCACTTCCAATGCCTTTTGAATCCGTGCCTCAGTCAGCGTATCCACACTGGATGTCGCCTCATCCAAAATGAGAATACGTGGATCTGCCAACATCGCGCGGGCAAAACACACCAATTGCCGTTGCCCCAAACTCAGGCTGCCGCCCTGCTCTCCCACTTTGGTGTGCAGCCCGCGCGGCAGCGCCTCCAACAAATCCAAACAATCAAGGCGCTTGGCGGCATCAACCACTTCTTCATCGCTTGCGGCGGGTTTGCCAACACGAATATTGTCCATCACGGTGCCGCTAAACAAAAAGTTATTTTGCAGCACAATGCCCACTTGCGCCAGCAATGCGTCGGTTTTAATTTCAAACACATCTTGACCATCAACCAAAATTTTTCCTTGCGTGGGCAAGTAAAACTTCGTGATCAGTTTAATCACCGTCGATTTCCCCGACCCCGTATGCCCCACCAAGGCCACGGTGTCGCCCGGTTTGGCTTTAAACGTCACCCCATGCAACACCAACTGTTCGGGGTCATAACCAAATTTGACTGCTTCAAAAGAAACCCGCCCCGCGATGCGCCCAGGATCCACCGCGTCGTCACTTTCAAGACGTTCTGGCTCTGCATCAAACAAATCAAAAATGCGCTCTGCGCCCGCCATCGCGGTCATGGCGGTGTTGTACTGCATCGCAATCACACGAATCGGCCCAAAAAAAATGGGGATCATGAACCAAAACACCACCAACGCATCAAACGTTAACTTCGCGTCGTCTCCTGCAAAAAAACCACCCGACAACACTTGATACCCCGCCAGCAACGTTAACGTTGCAATCACAAACTGACTTTTAAATTCTAAAAGCGGAAGCTGCGTGCCCGACAACCGTGCCAATGCCAAGTTGTAATTCCCATGATCGCGTACCAGCGCCCGAAACAACCGTGTGTTGACTTCTTGCCGCGTAAAACCCTGTGTCACCTGCACCCCACTCACCGATTCTGCAATCGTTGCCGTCACCCGACTAAACGACTCTTGAATATCCCGCACACTTTCCACCATGCGTCTTGCGAACCGCCGATTGATTAAATAAATCACCGGCGTCATGGCGGCCACAAAGCCAAACAACGGCGGGTTGTAAAACAACATCACCCCCGCAGCCACCACCATGCTGCCCAACTGCACCAAACTCACAAACAGGGTGTCCTGAACCCCCTGCCGCACCGCCTCGGCATCCGACGACACCCGGCTAATCACCCGGCCGATTTTGGTTTGATCGTAAAATCGCATCCCCATGCACTGCAACTTGGCAAAAATATCCTGCCGCAAATCTTGCACCACCGCCTCGCCCAATTCCAACGCCCATTTTTGGCGATAGCGAAACGTGATCTGCGTAAACAACATCATCGCTAAAAAAACAGCCGCGCCGCGCACCACCCCCGACCACTCTTGACGTGCAATCGGCCCATTGATCACCAGCGCCAAAATCCAAGCCAAAACAGGCACCTGAACCGCCCGCAACAGCACCACCGCCAGCAACACATTACGTTTCGCCGCATGACGATCGGAATAGCGCCACAACCGCCGAATCAATGCCCCATCCAAAGGCTTCTGGCGTCGTTCATCTTCGCCATGCCGCGTGGCCGTTAAGCGCGTGGCATATCCCCCCGCGTCACCTTCTGGCTTTGGCGGAACATCCATCGAACCCAACCCCTTCTTAGGTTTTTTCGCGCGGCGACTCAAACCTCGCCCCCTTTCACATTTTCCTGCACCGGCAAACCCAACAACCGCCGCGATTTTTCATCGGCGGCCTGCACCAAAGCCGCCTCGCGATACAGCCCGGGCTGCACCATCAGTTCGTCATGCGTGCCGCATTGCACCATTTGGCCTGCCTCCATCACCACGATGCGATCCGCTCGCCGCAACGTGCTTAACCGGTGCGCCACCACAAACGTGGTGCGGCCGCGCATGGCCCGGTCCATGGCATCCAAAATCTCATGCTCTGTGTCCGGATCAATGGCGGCCGTGGGATCATCCAAAATCAAAATCGGCGGGTCAAGCAAAAGCGCCCTTGCAATGGCAATGCGTTGCCGCTGGCCACCCGACAAGTTACCACCACCCTCGGTCAGCACCGTGTCGTAGCCTTGCGCCAAATCGTGGGTGATAAAATCGTGAGCTTGTGCAATTTCTGCCGCCTGCTGCACTTGCTGGGCCGTGGCTTGCGGCTGGCCAAAGGCAATGTTTTCAGCCACCGAATTACTAAACAAAAAACTTTCTTGAAACACAATGCCCACATTGCGTCTCAGCTCTTGCAACGACAACGACCGCAAATCATGCCCATCCAAAGTCACCCGCCCCGAGGTGGGATCATAAAAACGCGGCAACATCAAAAGAAGCGTGCTTTTGCCCGATCCCGTGGCCCCCAACACCGCAATGCACTCCCCCGGCTCCACCACCAAATTCACTTGCCCCAGCGCAGGCGTCTCATTCGCCGCATACGCAAACGACACATCCTCGAATACCACCCGCCCCCGAACTTTCCCCAAAGCCTGCGCATTCAACGGCGAACTCACTTCTTCAGGCGCGTCCAACACTTCAAACACCCGCCGTGCGCCGGTCATGCTCGCTTGCACTGCATTGGTAATCTCCGCCACATTGCCCACTTGCTGCGAAAACTGCTGCAACAAACCTGCAAACACAATCAAATCACCAAAACTAAACGACGGATCGTGAATGTACACATAGCCCCCCGCCACCAACAACACCACCAAATTCAACTGCGACACCGCCATAATCAAGGGTACAAAAAACGACACTTGATTAAATATCCACCGTTTGTGCTGGCTGGCTTTCTCGCTCGCCGCATTGAACTTATCCTTTTCTAAATCTTGCCGTGCAAAGCCCTTCACCACATGCACCCCGCGCGCGTTTTCTGACAACACCCGAATCGCCTCATCAAAAAGCTTTCGATTCTCTTCATACGCAGGCTTCACCCTGCGACCAAAATACCCCGTCAACAACCACAACAACGGCGTGGTGGCCATGCACACCAGCGTTAACATCACATTCAAGCTCAACATGTAGCCCGCAAAAAACACCAACGACAAAAGAAGCATCACCACCTGAATCAACACCCGGTCAATAAACAACCGAACCATCATCACGTCGCCCGTCACACGGTTAATAAGCGAACCCGAATCGTTCTCATTAAAAAACCGAAAGCTCAAACGCTGCAACTTGTCATACACCTGACCTCGCAAATCCACCACCAAATTTTGCACCAATGTCGCAATGCCAATTTGGCTTGCGCGTTCAAGCAAAAACCGCAGCCCGCCCAACATCACAATCAACAACGCCACCAGCGCCACCCGATCCAACGCACTCCAAGCCTCCGGCACCGCCACGCCCAACGGCCAAGTTGGCGCCTTAAGCCCCAGTTCAAGCTCCGGCTGCTTTTGCGACAACTCATAACCCACCAGATCAATCCCCAACCCCAATAATCCCAATCCGCCCACCGCCATGGCCAACAAGCACACCTGCATCAGCAAAATCACCACGGTGGCCCGACGGTACCCCCAAGCCAATTGAAGCAGTCGGCGAATTAACGTGCCGTTGCTCAACGGCACGGCATCATGGGTTTCAGACAAAGAAGTTGATTCAGCCACAGACACAACGCATTTCCCAGAGTGCCCTCTTGCCATTTGGCAAACCGCCAAACCCAAGAAAACAAGTACGCGTAGAGTATCGACATCTCTAAAAAAAGGAACCCCCTTTGTCCCTTAAAATTTGTATTTTCTGCGCTTCTTCCCCCGCCAGCGAAACCGCCTTTGGCCCCTTGGCCGATGCCACCGGAACCGCTCTGGCCGCCGCAGGCCACACCCTTGTTTACGGCGGCGGAAGCACCGGACTTA
>JAZGFZ010000104.1:0-9648 GCA_036480015.1 Algisphaera sp.
GCGGGGTTTGAAGGTATGGCCTTGGCCAAAAGTGCGGTGGCTTCAGGACTCTTATCTGAAGCGTCTAGCACTTCAAAATGCACTTGGGTTTGATCGGCCAACCGTTGGATTTGATCGTCGTCGAGAAACCGGCCAATGATCATGACGCCAGTGCGCGGGCCTTCGGAGTCGCTGGTAAGAATGGGGCGACTGGCCACCAAAAGAGGGCCGCGGGAAGTCATCAGCAGTCCGGACACCGCAGAGTCGGCGTCGTCGGTGACGGCCAAAAGAGGGTGGTCCAAGGGCAATTGGTTTCGGGGGAGATCGTCGTGGTTGCTTGTAGGCTCAGGTGGCAGAAGATTGCCGTCGTCATCGGATTCATCGCCACTGAGATAGGTGTGCGCGAGTGTGCCATCAGAACGAACGATGTACATCATGCCGACATTGGTGGCTTCGTACCACTCGGCTTGTACAAGATTGGCTTCTTCATACGCATCGACATCGATGTCTTGCACATAGTCGTAGGTGTCGGTCCAGTTGGACCAATCCAGGCAGAGCACATCGAGGTGGTGGATTTCACGGTCGATGGCTTGGTTGCATCGTGTCAGGTCTTTTCGGGCTTCATTTTCTTCGAGCAAGACGAAACTGGGGGAAACCACGAAATGTTGAATCGCCAGCTCGGCGGAGGCCAAGAGTGTGACGGTGCTGAGACCAACCAAGATGAGTTTCAGGCGGAGTTTCATGGCGTTATGCCGTGGGGAAACGAAGGTGAAGGTTTGCGAAGCTTATGGAAAGGTATTCGTCATTTGGAGACGCCCAATGAAGTGACAGGGTTCAACCGATAACCTTGTCACAAAGGGTAGAGTCGGTGCAACCGGAACGACAAGGGTGGTTTTTGAAGGTTTAACTTGAAACTCATAAAACAGTTAGAGGCACGTCGGTTTGTTTTGTGCGGTGCGTTAATCACATTTCAAGAGGGATGAAAAATGCTGGAGGTAGGGTTTGTTCTCTGCTATAGGGACGGGCGAGCTTGCTTTTTGGTCTTTGGTGAGTCACGATGAGGGCATGTCCTTAATGAATCAACAAACAGAAAATCAGACCGAGAAACAAACCGAGGTGGTGGTGGTGGCGCAATCTCCGACACCGGAGATGGCTCGACTGGCAGGAGAAGGGGTTAGGGCTGAGGGTTTGCCCGAAGAAGCCAAGCTGCTTGAGGCCATGCGGTTTGAGGCCGTTGCGGTGCGTGTGGGGCGACACATTTCTGATTTTGGCCATTTGCCTG
Organism: Algisphaera sp.; assembly: GCA_036480015.1. GTDB lineage: Bacteria > Planctomycetota > Phycisphaerae > Phycisphaerales > Phycisphaeraceae > Algisphaera. The sequence goes on from JAZGFZ010000104.1 coordinate 1,262, forward strand.
GCGTCTCTTGCGGTTCGGGTGCGTCTGGGCGTTGTGCGGTTGTCCAGCTGGGCGAGGATGCGCTTGCCGTTGTTCAAGATTTGGGGGTGGTGACGTTTTTTAACGCGAGTGTGGAGCAACGTCGCACATTTTTAGACCGGTTGGTTGCCCATGTGGAGCAGGCAGGCGTTGCGCAGGGGTCGCAAGAGCAGGCCTCGGTGCGGGTGGCGTCGGGCTCTTTGGATCGGGTGGAGGGAGAAGAGGTTGTTTTGAATCAGGCCACGGAGTCTCGGCTGGTGGTGCTGGCGGAGGTGCTGGCAAAGTCGGTCATTCTGCATGATTATGAAAATCGCTTGCAAGCCAGTTTTGATCGGGTGGGACCGTTGGTGGCACAGTTGCAAGAAAAGGGCGTTCCGTCCAGCCGACGACGTCGATTGATGCGGCACATGGGAGAGATGCTGGCTTTTGAGGCGGATCTTGTGGGGGGCGGGCGAATGGACGACAAGCCTGAGGTGTTGTGGCATCGCCCAGAGCTGGAAAAACTGCATGACAACCTTGTGGAGGAATACGACATCACCGATCGCTTTGCGGCGGTGGGCCACAAGGTGGAAGTGATTTCTCGCAGCAACAACACGTTGATTGATTTGATTCACACCCGCGATTCGCATCGGGTGGAGTGGTACATCCTTTGGGTGATTGTGTTTGAGGTTCTCTTTCTTATGTTTGTGGAGTGGCACGATATGGTGGAACGATGTCATGAGTTGTTTGCTTGGATGGGGTAAAGAAGTGGGTTGTCTTTTGACATATCCCCTTGCCCCCTCACCTTCTTAGCCTCTTCGTCTCAAATAAGTGTTTTGGCGAATCATGCGAAAAACAACCTGTGAACGGTTACGCGGTAGGGTGGTGGCATGAGCAAGGATCGCTTTATTCATTTTGGGATGGGGCTGGTGGTGTGGGGTGCATTTCAAATGTGGCAGCGGCGTGTGGGACGTTCGGGCGCAACAGGCCTTGAGAAAGCGGAGGGTGCTGCGGAGTGGGCGGGCTTGACGCTGTTGCCTTTTGTGGCTTTGGGGGCGTGGTTGCCGGATTGGGATTTGTATGTGGGGGGCATTGGGTTTCATCGATCGCCACTGTTTCACAGTGTGTTGCCGGTGTTGGTGTTGGGTTTTTTGTTGCGGGGAATCTCGCGGTTTGCATTGCCTGTGGGTTTGGCGTTGGGGGTGGCATCGCATCTTTTGTGGGACATCGTGCAATATGGCGATGTGCGATGGATTCGCGGGGGCAATGCAGACCGTTTGTTTTTGTTGGTGAATGCTGCGGTGTTGCTGGTCTATGCCCTGTCGCGGCGGGTGGTGGGGGAGGCTGAGTCGCCAGTGCCCGAGCCAATATCCGTGCCAATGTCCGTGCCAATGTCCAATAAAGAATCGACTTAAGGAAGGCGGGTGGGGCGATTGGGTTTAAGGGTGAGGTTCGGGCGATAGGAGGCGTGATGTGCGTTCCCTTTTTTTCTGTGATCCGTAGGAAGTACTTGATGTTTAATTTGACCCGTACGAAGTGGGCTTCTCGATTGGCGTTTTTGGGCTTGACGATGAGCTTGTGCTTGGTTGTTCAGGCGGCTCAGGCGGCAGCAGCCGTGAGCAACTTGCGTGGCGTTTATCGTTCGGGGCAGGTTTTTTTAACGTGGAATGAGGCGAACGTGCCTGCGGGCACGACGTTTAACGTTTATCTCGCTTCGGCCCCGATTGATGCAGGGAGTGTGGCCAATGCTGCATTGGTGGGACATCATGTGGAGCCGCACAGCGCCACGGATTGGTGGTTGGACCCCAGTTCATTTAACGCAGAGGTGCCGTCTCGGGCAGCACCGGGCTTTGTGATTGAAAATGGTGGAGCGCCGCTCAATCCAAGGTCGGGTTTGTTTGTGCACACGGTGACGGATGACAACGTTGATAAAATGTATTTTGCGGTGACCACCACCCATGCTGATGGAGCCGAAGACCGTTCGGTGAGTGCAGGGGCCAATGCGACCAATCAGCCGATTCGCGGGGAGGTGGCGATGCCTCAGCCGGTTCGTTTGCGTGACACATTGAGTGAAGGGGCGGGCGAGGCGCAGTCGCTTACGTTGGTGCTTCATGGGCGGGGAGCCGATGGGGCAGGATCGCCTGACAACGCAAGTTATGTGATGTTTGGCACCTCGAAACACGGTTGGCGACAAGGCCTTGCGCGTCGGTTTACGGTGTATGCGAATCCTGACGGGATTGTGATTGAGCCTTACGATCGCATGTGGGTGGGGCGGTCGTTGATGGGGTCGGGTGACCGTCGTGATGGCGGCAAGGCCATTAACACGTGGTGGTATGGGGTGAACAATAAAATTTATGACGAAACAGAGTCGGCGTCTGGGGTGGTGGTGAATTACACAGAGCGTTATTTGTTGTGGTTGACCAAGTGGGCGCAGTCGTATTACCGCACCGACCCGGCGCAGACGGTGTTGAGTGGTTTTTCGATGGGGGGGACGGGGGCGATTTCGATGGCGTTTCACCATCCTGATGTGTTTAGTTATGTAATTGCTCGGGATCCACAGCCAGCCTATACGCAAAAAGAAGGTCTTTATAAGATGCGCAGCATCACGCGGCTTAATGGATTGGTGGGGGGGCGTGAGGCCGACGAGCAAGTGATGAGTGACGAAGGTTTGTCGGTGGTGGATCGCATGGATGCGGCGCGTATTGCCCGGGAGTATCCCGGCGAATTACCCTTCTTGGTGTTGATGAATGGCCGGTCAGATGGCTCGATGCCTTGGGCCAACAATCCGCCATTTTACGAAGCGTTGCAGGCGGGACGGCGGGGTGTCATGGTTTATTGGGACAACGGCGGGCATGAGATGTACAAGACGGTGCCCGGCGATGTTGAAAATTATATTGCGGGGGTGCCTACGCCCAAGCTTGGACAAGCCTATCCCGCATTCAGCCGTTTTTCGGCAGATGCGAACGCGGGCAATGGCGATGCGGGCAATGGTGATTTGGTGGGCTCGATGAATCGTGGTTTGTCATGGGAGGATGTGCAAGACACGGCCCAAGGGTTTGGGGTCACGATTCGCGCCGCCGCTTCGTGGGTGTCGTTTCCGGCTCAAGTGGATGTGACGCCGCGGCGTTTGTCGCGTTTTGTGATTGCTCCCAATGCCACGGTGCAGGCGACGGTGAATGGACAGACACGCAGTGTGCAGGCCGATGCCAAGGGTTGGGTGACTGTTGAAGGCGTGTCCCTGTCGTCGGACGCACCGGTGCGGCTTGAAATCACGCGATAAAGCCATTGCGCCTCATAGACATGTTCTTACGCAAAACAAAAAAGGTCTGCCTTAAAAGGCAGGCCTTTTTTTGTTGGCGGTGAGACGAGTGAACGTGGGTCTCTTGTGTTATTGGACGATCTGAAATTGAAAGAGCCCGTTGAAAGGGTGTCTCTGATAAATGGAAAGGAGGGGGGGGGTGCGAAAGGAGGTTTTGGTCATCGACTGAGTTTCAGTGGCTTGACCGTTGTATTTGGTTCGATTTAAAGGATTTGAGAGGGCCAGTGGGTGTTGGGCGAATCGATGCCACCGGTAAAACCGGTACGGATTGTGAGGTGAAACCATTATCGGCGGAAGGTAAAATGGCTTAAATACAAAGAAGATTTATCGTTCTAAGCCCAAGGGTCATGGTAGGCTATGAACCTCACCGATGAGCGATTGCCGCAGGTGATCTGTGTGAACGAATTTGAGCCGACGATCAGGAACGTAGTACTGTGAGATATCGATTTAGAGGCTTGTTACGCGACACGGGGAAACCGGTAGAAGGCCACGTTGAGGCCCCTTCGGTCGACCAGGCGTATGCGCTGATGGGCGACAATGGCATTGTGTGTGAATCGCTGCGCGAAGATCCGCGCATGGGTGACTTCACCAGTCCCAGCCCCAATCCCTCGGCGGGGACGGGGGGTGGCGAAAGTGGTGATGAGTTCACCGATGCAATTGATTCGGCGCTGGATACCAGTTCGACACAGGTCAACGTGGATGATCTGTGGCGAAAATACCGTGGGCAGCGGGTGCGGGTGATTGATCGCGACAAGATTCGAAACCGTGTGATGACGGTGGTGAGTAAAGCGATGGTGGGCGCCGGGGGTGGATCGGAAGGCGGTGCTGGCGAAAATCAAACGTTGGAACGGGTTGAAGAGGCCCTCACCAAAATGTTTGGGGACAATCAAAACCTCACCAGTGAAGTTAATCCTGGTCTGTCGGGTTCGGTGAATGAACAAATCGGCCAATTGGCTGACATGATGCTGGACCTTCAAAAGTCGATGGCTGAGGTGAAGGCGCTGGTTCGCAAGGGCGGCGGTGGTGGCTGGGGCGGCGGAGGCGGCGGTGGCCGTGGCGGTGGTCATCGTGGGGCCATGATTAAATCGGTGAAAGATCCGAAAAACGACAAGGTTTTGTTGGAAATTTTTGAAACAAACATCAAGCTCCAACAGAGCGTGAGTAAAAAGGCCAAGGGGCCTTCTGAAGCGGCAAAGCGAATAGCCGCCCAAACCGCAGCCAAGAAGGCGGCGTCGTCGCCACCTGCTCCAAAAACTTGACGCGACGCATTGCGCGGGTTTATTGAACGGCCGATAGAGAGTGTTTGTTCTACAGAATGAGTTTTTTCGCCTGGCTCTTTCCGAACTTTGTTTTTTTATGATGGGTCCCGCCGCGTGGCGGACCGCAGCGGACCCGACCCCGCACCCCCCACGGATTGTCTGGCCACCAGCGTTAGGCCCGTTCCTTCGATTAGGAGATCGTTTTAGATGAGTAAGCAACAAGTAACCACCGATGATAGCGCCACACCCGAAAATGCCTTGTTTATTGGCATCGACTTGGGCACCAGCCGCTCAGCCATTTCGGCTGCCAATGGTCTGCGTAAAAACTGTGAGTCGTATGTGGGTTGGCCCAAAGATGCCGTGTCGCTCAAGCACTTGGGTGGCCGTGACATTATCTTTGGTAAAGATGCTCTGGACAATCGTTTGAGCTTGGATTTGTATCGTCCTTTGGCCGTGGGTGTGATTCAGGACGACAAAGAAGGCAGCCGCAACCTTGAAGCCGCCAAAGAGTTGATTAACTACTTGGTGGAAATGGTGGAGCCTGCCCGTGGCGAACAAGTCTACGGCGTGGTGGGTGTGCCTTCCGAAGCATCAGGCAAGAACAAAGAAGACATCATTGAAGTGACCAAGGGCATCTTTGATGCGGTCATGATCTGCACCGAGCCGTTTTGCGTGGCTTATGGCATGGACCGTTCGAGTGACGTGCTGGTGGTGGACATTGGTGCAGGTACAACCGACTTGGTGCGAATGCACGGTACGGTGCCCACCGCAGAAGATCAGCTTTCGTTGGATGTCGCCGGTGATGCCGTGGACACGAAGATGATGGAATTGATCAAGAAGACCTACCCCAATGCGTCGGTCAGCATGAACATGATTAAACGGTTCAAAGAGAACTACGGCTTTGTGCACAGCGGTACTGAAAAGGTTGAAGTGGAAATGCCTGTGAACGGCAAGCCCACCAAGCACGATGTGACCAAAGAAGTTCGCGAAGCATGCTCAATTTTGATCGAGCCTATCGTTGAAGGCATTCACAAGTTGATTGCTACGTTTGATCCTGAATTTCAAGATCGCTTGCGTGACAACATCATTCTCGCCGGTGGTGGTGGTTTGATGCGTGGCTTGAACAAGGCCATTGAAGACAAGCTGGAATGCGTCGGCGGTGCCAAGGTGACTGTTGTGGAAGAGCCGTTGTATGCAGGCAGCAATGGCGGCTTGAAGTTGGCCATGGACATGCCCATGGACTACTGGCAGCAGCTTCGCTAAGTGCACCGTTAAGCCTTAATCCTAGGGTGCGCCTTTTGGGCAAACGGTGCGGGCTCCGCCCGCGGTAGGTTGGGTTCGCAAGCGAGCTCAACGCGTTACCCTTAAAAACAGGCTTGATGCTGTTGCTCGTGCACCGTTTAAGGCGAAACCTTTGAGTTCAACGCGTCGCCCTGAGCGGGTGGCGTGACCATAACAACTGAATAACGAACAAGGCCCCGCCAGTATTGGCGGGGCCTTGTTCATTGAGGGGAGTTGTTGTCGGTTACCGTTTGTCGAGGGTGTGGGTGACGGCACGGCCTAGTTTTTGGGAGGCAAGGTGGATGGATTTGTAGAGATCGTCGCTGCTTTCTTCGACGGTCATGGGCTGGCGGCCTGCGATGCGGGCCTCGAGGGTGCAACGTTTGTCGTTGGCGCCATGTTTGTGGGAATGGGCGCTGTCGTCGTGCAGGTGGGCTTCGATGCGCGTGATTTGATGCTCAACATGCTTGAGTGCGGCGTGCACGTCATCGTTTACGGCTTGCGTGAGCGCTTCGCTGGAGTGGACATCGGCGGCGTTGACTTGGATTAGCATGAAACGGGCTCCTGGAAATTGACGCATCCCTTCTTCGGGATGAGCGGGAGGAAGCGGGCGTCGAGATTCGACACCTCTATCTCTCACTGTACGATTTATGGTGGATTGAGTCGATGAAAAAGTGATATGGGCGCATAAAAAAACCCCGCTGTGGAAACAGCGAGGCTTCATTTAAACGGTAAAAAAGGAGTGTTATGCCGCTTTGGTGAGCTTTAAGCTGGGGCCTGCGGTTTTCTTAATGCGGTCGCGTTCGGCGTCGAGTTCGCTGGCGAGTTTTTCATTCGTCCGGCGGATTCGACAAAGGCTGGTCCATTCTTCATCGAGCTCGCTGCGCATTTGCACCAACTCTTTTTGGTCCAATTCGACGCGGGCTTGAAGGTCTTCAACACGCGTGAGCTCGCCGCCCAAAATGGCAGCGTCTTCTTTGAGTTTGGTGCGTTCTTTGCTAATGGTTTTGCGTGCTTGTTGAAGCGCGTGGTTGGCGTCGCGTTGGGCGGTAAGCTCGGTTTCGAGGCTGGTGCGAATGGCGTCAAGCTCTTGGGTTTGAGATTGAAGGTGGTCTTCGCGTTGGGTCAGTTTGTCGGCTTCGGAGCTTTGCCAAGTTCGCAGCGACTCACACTGTTGCTGAAGGTCTTCGATGAGTTGGCGGCCGGTGTCGACAGGTCGGTCGGCGGAGGTTTGGGGGCGCTTATTCATGGGATTGCCTTGGGAGAGAAGGGCGAGGGGGGTAATGAGTCGCGCAGCGTGCGACTCGACACGCAAGTCATCGACGTGTGGCGGGGAGGGCTTAAGTGGAATGGGCCGATTTTGGGGTTTGAAACGGATGGGTGATTCTCGGACGTTTTGAGCGTGTTGGGTGACGTCGTCTCTGGCAAGATGTTTTGTAGTCGTTCACGCGTTTTGAGATGCTATTGATCGAAGTGTAATTCGCGTCTTACGCTTTTGGACGAAGGGGCTGAGGGGCAAAGGGATTAAGGGGCAAAGTGGACAGGCATAGCAGATAGGGGATAGCAAATAGCAGTTAGCAAGACGCAAGCGAACGGGTGTGTCGCCTAGAAAATCGTAGTCGCTCACTCTTTTTTTACCAGCCATGACCAAAGCAGCAACCAAACGGCCTGTCTCTTGCTAACAGCTAATCCCTAATTGCTATCTCCCTTCTCCCTTTCACTTAGTCCCTCAGCCCCTTACTCACTTAGCCCCTTCTCTCTTCCAGTATTTTTGGCGGTAAAAATCCTCTTGAAAACCGTGAACGGTAACCGTTTGACGCCTCGGTAAAAGTCACTGTCCCAACCAACTGATCCACAGGGGCATGGTGATAAGGCTTGCTGCGGAGGTGGCGAGTGCGACATGGGTGGCCACGGCGGGGTCGCCGTCGTAGTGTCTTGCGAGCATGATGGGAAAGATGGCCGAGGGCATGGCCGCGTGCAAAATCAAAACGCTGCGCAGGGGGGCGGCTTGGGTGGATGGGCCAGTGAAAAACCACGGCAGGGCGATGGTCACGGCGACAAAGGTCAGGGGTAGAAGGCCAAGGCGGAGTACGCAGGCGCTTAGGGCCAAGGCCCATGTGGCGCGGCGTGGTGGAGCGGGGGTGTTGGGTGTGTTGTTGTGTGACGTGGAATCGTTGGCGCTCCACACGTCGTACATGGTGGCGCCGATCATGACGAGCGCAACGGGCACGGCGCAGTGGGCAAGCATGCCCAAGGCGTGGTCGGCGAAAGACGGAATCCAGGCGCGTCCACCTGCTGAACGCAGCAGCATGGCGAGCACCACGGCGCAGACTGGGGGATTGACTGCACGGCGAAGGCCAGCCCATCCCACGGTGCCGCTGATGACCATGACGCCAAGGGTCCACATGGCCAAGTCGACGCCGATGTTGTTGATGAAAAGAACGCCCAAGACGTCGGCTCGGGCCGTGGGGTCGTCGTGGAGGGCTTGGGCGAGTGGATTGGGCAGGTAGCCGTAATTGTGAAGTCCCACG